>NZ_JTDL01000081.1 GCF_000802235.1 Sinomonas humi | reverse complement strand
ATCCGGAACCTGTCCTCCATTGCGCTCCCGTCGTACGCGGCGAGGACGGCCCGGCAGTCTTTGCTGTTCGCCGTGGCGTCTCGTCCGGAAATCTTCTCGAATGGACGGCTGGTCAGGGACCCGAGAAGCTGTCCGATTCTTGCCTCGACAAGGGCGGAGAGCATCACGACGCGGCCGATCGCTTCGGGGAGATCTGATTCGATATACCCGAATATCTCCTCGGGGATCCAGTAAGGGTCCGCAAGCGGTGCAGGGGTGACGACCTGGTCACCGGCGAAGATGCTCTCGACCGGCTGACCGAACAGCGCGGCGATCCGCTTGGCTGCGTCCGGACTGGGGACGAAGACCTCCTCCTCGATCGAGGCCATGACAACCCGATTGACCCCCACCGCATCGGCCACCTCCTGCAAGGGCATGCCGGCAGCCTCACGCAGTCTCCTAATCGCCTCCATCAGTAATGATCCGCTCCTTCTTTGCCCATTGCCGGACCAGCCTAGGTTCCCGGCAAACTAACGCAGAAGCGGCAGGCGACCGGACGCGGAGCGATGGGCATCCTCGCGGCGAAACGCGAGCAGGGCGCACCCTCCGACCACCAGCGGCAGGTCGCTGAACACCGAGTCGTGGCAGCCAGCCCGTCCGCTTCGATGAGGACCCCCCGACACCTCCAACTCAGGCCGGTTCCAGACGAGGCAGAAACCCAATACGGCCTGCCAGCTCAGCGGTCGTCGGCGGGCAGTGGCCTTTGCCGGCCCGACCACGTCGCTGCAAGTGGGTCGCCCTGCACCGCGCATCCGGGATCATGCGGGCTAGGCCCCGGATTCCGTTAGCAGGGCGGCGACCGCGGCCGAGAAACGGGGTGCACCTGCTCTCCCGAGCGCGCCGAGGACATCCTCCACTGTGGCCGGCGGACGCTTCTTGTCGCGGGCCTGTTCGCCCAGCAACTCCACAGTGCCCGCCGGGTCCAGATCCAGCTGGTCCAACAGGAAGTCATCAGGCGATACGGCGTGCAGGCCGAGGGGCTCGAGGGCATCGGCAGGGAAGTCTCTCAGGTTCGCGGTGACGATCGCCTCCGCCCGGCCGCGGAGCGCGGCGGCCACGACGTGGCGGTCGTCCGGATCTGGCAGCCTGATGCCTGCCACCAGACCCTCCCAACCGCTCACGCAGGCATCCTCGAACGCGGCATTCATCGAGCGGATCCGAGCGTCCACACGTCCAGCGTCGAGTCCGGGGTGGACCTCGAGGACCGCCTGCCTCATCTCGGCGAGGATTCTCGCTGACCATATGGGGCGGTAGAGGTCTCGGTCCGCCAGGCGCAGGAGGGTGTCGCAGAGGGCCGTCGGGACCAGGACGCAGGCATCCAGCACTGCGCCGAACGCCGCCACGTCTACTCGGCGTGGCGGGCGCGCTCGAGCGCCTCGCGGTAGTCCTCGGCGGAGGCCTCGTAGAGGCCGTCCTCGGCCGCCTGCCGAGTCATCTCCGCCAGCCGGCCGCGGCGCTCCCCGCGGCGCCGCTCCCGGTAGTCGAGGACATCGCTGAGCCGGAGCCGGCGATGCCGCCCTCCCGAGGGCTGCTCGTAGGGGATCTCATTCGTATCCAGCAGCTTGACCAGAGTGGGCCGGCTGATCCCCAGCAGGTCGGCGGCCTGCTGGGTGGTGAGCCTCTGGTCCAGCGGGGCGAGAGTGATCGCCTTCCCGGCCCCCATCGCGTCCACCACCTTCACCAGAATCCCGTAGACCTCCATCGGCAGCGGCACCTGCTCCCCGTCCGGGCCCAGCAGAGCAGCGGGCTCTGCGTGGTGCTCCAGGAATCGGGAGAGGTCCAGCATGGCGTGCATGTCCGCTGGCGGGAGCACGGTGCGGTCTTCGGCGTGAGCTGTAGCGGCCATGCCCCCATACTGCCACGAATTCGAAAAAATCGAAAGAGACTCCTCGCGTCTCGAGGTGGTCACCAGGCTTCCTAGGCCCGTGTGTAGGGTCCGAGGTGGTAGCCGGCGTTGAACGGCTTGAACCAGTCCTTGAAGCCCATCGGGGCCATCCCGAGCTGGCGGTTGAGCCATTCGTCGTGCTCGATCCCGTCGGCGCCCGGGTCGAAGAGCACGTCGGCGTCGGTGTCCTCCAGCAGCGCGTCGCGCACGATGCCCTGCCAGCCGGGCTGCAGGTCCAGGTCGTATAGGTCCTCGAAGACCTCGACCTGGTTGATCAGGCAGTGGACGGCGAGCTCCTGGGCGATGCATGCTGGGGACTCCCACCCGCTGGCCAGCCCCTTCATCTGCTCGACGGTCGCCGTTAGGAAGGACTGCGCGAAGCCGAGCCCGCACCTTGCGGCGTACAGCGGCGGAAGGCCCGAGAGGACCCAGGTCCCGGCGATGTCGCTGGCGGTGACCTCCGGCAGCGCCCTCAGCGTGCCGATGTCCTCGAAGAGCTGGTCGATCAGGACGACCGCCCCATGCCAGAGCGCCCCGGCCAGGAGACGGGCCTGCCGCCGCACCCTCTCGCGCTCTTCGTCGCTGACGGAGAGCAGCCATTCTCGCGTACCCTCGTCGAGCTCGTACTCGTCCAGCTCGTCGGCCCGGGGGAGGTGCCCCAGGCTCTGCAGGCTCAGTCCGGTCAGGAGTTCCGCGTCGGCGAGGAAGTCGATCATCCCCTCGGGCTCGGCGTTCATTCCCCGAGTCTAAGGTCCGTCTGGCTCGGTGAAGTCCCGCAGGAACCGGAAGGCCGCCGGGCCGGTGTCAGCGCGACCAACTGCACACGATCCTCTCTGCCTTTGGAGGTGAGGGAGGGGCGCTGACGCTGGTCCGCTAGGAGGTGGGAAGCGTCAGGGCCATGGACTTCTCGCGTTGGGAGGAACGCGCACGAGCGCGGATGCGTGTACCGACCTTCTGGCTTGGTTGGCGTACCAGCGGCACGAGTTCCAGTGGAAGTGGCAGGCCACGCTCACATGCTCCGCTTCGCCGCCCTCGGACGCCTGATCCGGTAGGGCAGGCCGGCTCCCGGACTCCAGCTCTGCCAAGTCTGTCGCCGACGGGAAGCCGAGGACGGCCCTAGCTTGAGGTTGGCCAAGCCGTGGAGAGGATTGATTCGATTGCGAATCTGTGAGGTTCGGCGATGGTCGCCAACGCCTGCGTGTCCATTCTTCCCCAACCGAGGGATGCGGCCGCAATTTGCACAACTATCTCAGGCGCGGAGTCATCCAACGACTCCCCAAGAGCGTGCCCGTTGTTCCAGGCTAAGGCAGCGAGCTTGCCGATCATGGCGAAGCTCACCAAGAAGGCGTCGCTCCACGAGTTTGGGTCACGTGCCTGACGCCAGTCGCTAGGCGGTTCATGGAAAACAAAGTGACGCTGCACTTGTTCTTGAGTCACCGTTGGAAGCAGCTGCCCGCTCCGCAAGCGTTCACTAAATGAAGCGCCCGCGGACTCGAGTAGCCGGTAGGAGGCTTCGTCATCAAGGCAGTCAGTGAGGATGGGGCTCAGCGGCTCTGGACCAAACATGTCTAGCTCGTCAACGAGAAGCAACTCTTGTTCCAGAAGTAACGCGTGCCATGGCACACGTGCCACTGCTTCGGAAGTCGGAATGATGGCCAATTGTGCTGCAAGCCAAGTGACAACCCAATGGTGATCTCGCGCCGCGAGCGCAGTGCGTGTCTCCGTGTCGAGCGACCTCGGCCAGCGGTCGAGGGAGTTGAGGACGGCATATTGAAGGAGCGCAGCCGCGACCACTTCGTCGTCCGGGTCTTCGATGTCGCTGAGGGCCGCTTGAGCTATCAGCATCGACAACGAGACATCAGAAGCGACGCCAGCGAGGTCACTCGCCACGAGCATTGATTTCGCCGTCGGAAGCACCACAGGCTCCCGGTTCGCTTCACTATCCCAACCCTTCCTATCCTCATCCCCCTCAGCATCGAAGGCGACGAACCGGCGCGCCCGATTCTGGCTCTCTTCATGAGCTTCGTAGACTGCTGAGTCTCCCTGCGGCAGCAGGATCGAGCGAGAAACGAATCGGATGCCGAGTTTCACCAAAGCGGTCAGCTGCTCCGCCGACACGGGGATGATTGAAACGAGCGAGATACCGAGCCGGAGCAAAGCGAAAGCATCCAAGTCGCACGCGTCTTTTGCATCGTCCAGAAGCACGGCAAGGAAACGCTGGCCTCCGTGGTCCTTCCAAGCGTCGATGACCGAGACTGCGATCTGGGTCACCGTCCATCCATTCAGGTCGATTAACCGCCCGCGGAGATTTTCGTACAGCTCAGCGGGCGTATCTACGCGTCGGACCTCAAAGACCGCGGCGAAGTACTCGAGAAAAGACTGATGCACGAATCCGTAGCGCAAACGTCCCGCTTCATCAGTCATCACTGCAGTGATGATCCACGCTCGACCCGCCCAAAGGCGCACAGCCTCGCGGGCACGACGTGAGGCGTCCTCCGGGTCCGGAGCGCCATTGCTAATGAATGCGCGCCGCACTTGCCTGACGAGCTCTTCTTCGGGTATTCCATAGCCCAGGTAGTCGTCGTTGCTCAGAACGGCATGAGCAACCTGATACAGCACGGGCCTCACGTCCTTGTCCCAAGCGCGATGATCTTCGATGCCACGCATCGTGTTCCATTGCTGGTAGATCATGTCCGCGCAACGCTCGTACAGGGCGTGGAGCGTTCGCGGGATGTCGCCTCTGGCGTAGTAAATACTGCAGAGCATGCTCAGCATCAGGGGATTTGAGCGAAGGTCACTGGCGTAGGTTCGGCTCTCGTCTATGAAGCCCTTCGCCCGATCGCCGATGTCGGCTTCCCCATCTTTTAGCTTGAACCAGCGGCTCGCATATTCGTGAACCTGGTC
>NZ_JTDL01000080.1 GCF_000802235.1 Sinomonas humi | reverse complement strand
TCTATGGCGGCGAGCAGGGACGTATCCGGCAGGTGAAGGTTCCCGAGCTGCAGGTCAAACGCCGGGAAGAAGAGGAACCGCTCGAATGGATCGAATCCGAGCACGACAGGGTGAAGCTGTTGGCGCTCGGCCTGCCCTCCCGCGACAGGTTCCTGGTCGACCTGCTGTTCTTCACCGGGCTGCGCGTCGGGGAGGCCTTGGCGCTTTTCCGGCAGGACCTTCATCTCCTGGCCGAGAGCTCGGCCCTGGGCTGTCCCGTGCGCGGACCCCACGTCCACGTCCGTGAGAACGATGTACTCAACGGGGCCAGGGCGAAGAGCGGCCACCGGTGGGTCCCCGTTCCCGACCGGGTCGTCTTCTCCTACGAGGACTACCTCCTCGAGCGCCACGACGTCCTCGGCACGGAGGGCAATCCGCATGTCTTCGTCAATCTCTACCGCCGCAACCGTGGGGCGGCCCTGACATACGCAGGTGTCCGAGACCTTTTCGAGCGGGTCTCCACCGCGGTGGAGACCCGGGTGCGCCCACACATGCTCCGCCACACCCGCGCCACGATGTGGCTGCGGGGCATCGACACCCCGCGCCTGGACCTGGACACGGTCAGGGCGCTGCTCGGCCACGCCTCACTGGAGTCGACCAGCGTCTACACCCACACCCGGGAAGAGGACCTGCGGGCCGCGGTCGGCAACGCCTCACTGGCTGGCGTTGCGGACCAGTCCGAGTGAATGCCTCGACTGCCGTCGGCGCCGCCCGGGTCGCCTCTCTGCGGCCCCGCACCGGCCCGGATCCGAGGGACTGGATCGGCTTCCTCGAGGACCAGATGCCCCCGGACTGGCTGCCCGGGGAGTGGGACCCGCGGACGGGAAACCTCACACCCCTGCCGGACACCGGCAGGTTCGGCGTCGTCACCTGCTCGGGGGCCGGCTGCGGGTCCGTGATCGAACAGCGCAGGATGTGCGAACGCTGCATCCAGTCAAGGCAAGGCGCCATCAGCGCCACGGACGTGGACCGAGGCACGCCGGCCAAGGGGTCCGGCGCCTACTCCCAACGGGACTGCCTCCTCGTCCGCGACGGTATCCGGTGCGGCCGGAACCAGCGCGCCCACGGGCTCTGCCTCACCCACGCCGCGCTGTTCAAAGCGAGCGTGAAGCACGACGACGTGCGGGCCTGGCTCGCCTCGACCTCATCCAAGCCGAAGCCGTTCGTACCCTGCGCGGCGAAAGGCTGTCCCGTCAGCGCCGAAAACCTCGGCGGCAGCCCGCCGCCGTGCGCGAACCACGCCTACCGGCTGCGCAGCAAGCGCCAGCGCGGCGAGGTCGTCGACGAACAGGGCACCCGCGAGTGGCTGGCGGATCCGTCCGAACCCCGGGTCATCCTCCGGATCGGGCGGGTGGGCCCGCGCCTGCAGGCCGAACTGCGATACGCCATCCAAGCCCACCTGTTCCTCAAACGCGGCCCCGTGCAGGTGGACGCGTACCGGGACCTGATCAACAAGGCCATCAGGTGGAAGACCGCGTCCCTGGCCGAGACCATCGCCCACCCCGACAACAGGCCCAACCAGAACAGCCGCTCCGTCCAGCGCTTCATCCTCGAAGTCCTCGAACGGGAAGAACGCTCCCACGCTGGGTACGACCCCCACACCGAGAACCTGATCCACCTGGAAGACCTGAACCTCCGCGGCGCAGTGCCTGCAGGGAATGAGGCATTCCGGATGCCTCCGCTGGACCTCGGCCGGATCGTCCAGCCCTGGCTGCGCGAGGGCTACCGGAACTGGCTCCTGACGACCCTCCCGCGCCGTGAGGATGCTCGGATCGGCTACCGCGTCGCGGTCCTCGCCGCCCAGACGCTGATCCGGGGGCCCGACAGGGGCGAGGATCCGCGCTCCCTCGGCCCAGCGCAGATGAGCGCGGTCATCGGGGCGATGAACCGGCGATGGCCCAACTATGGCGGGGCCAAGGGCGTCTTCCGCATCTGGCGACAGATCCTCGAGACCGGGCACCGGAGCACGGTCTGGGACGCGGTCCCCCGCTCCTTCAGCTACAACCCCCGCCTGCACCGGCCCCCGACCCATGCCCGCACGTTCCGCGAGGCCCACAGCCCGGGCCGGGCGATCCCGGTCGCCGCGGTCGCCCACCTGCGCAACAACCTCCAAGCGCTCGGCCAGTACCCGAACAGGGACATGGCCATCGCCATGCTCGCCGTCCTCATCGACACCGGACGGCGCCCCAGCGAAGTCGTCAGCCTGCGACGGGACTGCCTCAAACGGGACCGCCACGGAGACTGGATCCTGCTCTACGACAACCACAAGGCCGGACGGCTCCAGCTCAGGCTCCCCATAGGCCAGGAGACAGCCGACGCCATCACGGCCTGGACTGGCACCAGCGGCGGCAGCGGGCCAGGGCCGCGATGGCTCTTCCCCAGCCCGATGAAGTCCCGGACCGGGCTTCCCGCGACCTACGCGGTGCTCCGCGCCGCACTCCGACGGCTCCTCCGTGACGTGCCGCCCCTCCAGGGCCCCGTCAAGGACCTGCACGGCGCACCGATTCCGTTCGACTTCGCCCGCGTCCGCCCCCACGATTTCCGTCATTCTTACGCCCAGCGCCATGTCGACAACGGCACGGCACCGGACGAGCTGCGGGACCTGCTCGACCACGAGGACGTGCGCACCACGATGGGGTACTACGAGGTCAACGACGCCCGAAAGCGCGCCGCCGCCGACCTGCTGGCCCCGCTGACTTACGACCGCAACGGGGAGAGGGTCGGGCTCTCCGCCGGGCGCCGTGCGCTGGCCTCGGTCGCCGTCCCCTACGGAGGATGCACCGAGCCGTCGAACGTCAAGGCCGGCGGCGACGCCTGCCCCATCCGCTTCCAGTGCGCCGGCTGCACCTTCTACCGCCCCGACCCGTCCTACCTCCCGGACATCGAAAGACACCTCGTGGAGCTCAAGACCAACGCCGCCCAGGCCCGCCGCCTGGGCGCCCCGCCGCACGCCGTCGCGAACTTCGAAGGCCAGGTCGCCGACTTCCAGCGGATCGTCGACCGCATGCGCACCGACGTGGCACTGCTTCCCGAAGCCGAACAGCAGGCCATCCAGTCCGCGTCCGAAGTGCTTCGCTCGGCCAGGCTCGCCGCTGCCCCGGGCCGGCAGCTGCCCCTCAGAGCCAAGGGAGCCCCGTGACAACGAGGAGGAACACCGGGCCGATGGCCTCCGCCCGGCGCCAGGACAGCGACACGAAACGGGCCGCGACTGCCTCTGCCATCAACCGGTTCCTCCTCGACGGCACGCTCGTCACCGTCAGCGCCATCGCGCATGCGGTCGGCGTCAGCCGCAACTTCATCTACTCCCACGAGAGCCTCCTCCACCAGCTCGAAGCCGCCCGCCAGACCCAAGCAGACGCCCGGATCCCACGGCAGCGGCAGCCGATCCATGGGGCGCCCGGGCGCGCCGCGCTGACCGCGGAGCTGGCCATGGCGAACCAGTCCATCCGGCGGCTCCGGCAGGAGCTCGCAGAACTCCAGGCAAGGCACCAGCGCTGCCTCGGCGACAAGGTCAGCGCGGCGGACGCCCGACCTCAGCACGACTCGGCCGTCGCGCAGAAGCGGATGATCGAACAGCTCACCGAGCAGAACCGCTTCCTGACACGGCAGGCCGAGGCGCTCAGCCACCAGATCAAGGACCTGACCGATGACCTCACCGCCGAACGCAGAGCCACCTCGGACTAGCGTCCGTCAGCGCTGGGGCCCGCGAGTCGGCGACCAGGAGGGCAGCCTTACGGTGCGAGCGCTTGGCCGCCAGGGCATCGCCCGGGAGACGCTGGCAGAGTGGACCATGGGCGGGCCCGGCGAAGGGCCGAGAAGGGACAGCCGTGAACGTACTGCTCTTGGCGAGCCTACTGGTGGGCGGGTACAACTTCGGCACGATCTGGGCGGGCACGAGGTGGACATCTTCAGGTCCTGGCCCCTCATGGGCGATCGCTTCCGGAGAGTCCAGGACGCGCACTGGCGCAAACTGCCGTACTGGGTCTTCATCCCGGTAGGCCTCGGGCTCGGCCTCGCCGTGGTCTTGGTCTGGTTCCACCCGCGGGACTCCCCTGCATGGGGCGTCGGGGGATCATTGGGATGCCAGGTGCTGTCCTTGGCTCTCACTGCCGTGTTCTGGGGGCGCCGGCAGGCCCAACTCGCCCGGGATCCTCTGGGAGCCGAGAGCCCCACCTTCGCCTGATCCTGCGCACCCACTGGGTCAGGACGGCCCTGATCACCGCCAACGCTGTCGTGCTCCTGCTCTGCGGATGGCCGAGCCGTCCGGTGCCGGTGCCGCCGAGGACGCGCTGAGGACAGCGAGCCTTCCCGCCGGGCGGGTGCAATAATCACGGCATGCCCGAGGAGAAGGTGACAGGACCGGCCTCATACTTCCCGTCGATCGAGAAGAAGTACGGCCAGCCGATCAGCCATTGGATGGCCGAGCTGGAGGCCGTGTCTGATCTGAAGCACATGGACCAGGTCGCCTTCCTGAAGGAGAAGTTCGGCATGGGCCACGGT
>NZ_JTDL01000008.1 GCF_000802235.1 Sinomonas humi | reverse complement strand
CAAGCCTGGAAGGCCCCCAGCAGACCACTGGGTTGATAGGCCGGACGTGGAAGCAGGGACCAACGACCTGCGAAGCCGACCGGTACTAATAGGCCGACAGCCTCACACACACACAACAAGGCACTGCCCGCGTCCACTCTACGGTCCCCGGACAACAACCCCCGGAACACCACCCCCCACCCACCACGGGGGACCCCCCGGCCACTCGGGGGGCAGCACCACCCACAACCGAACACCGCACAAGCGAATACCGCGCACACCGCAGCCCCACACGCTTCCCCACCACCCCACCCGGGGTGTGTCGCGAGGAGAGAAGGTTACGGCGGCCATAGCGTGGGGGAAACGCCCGGACCCATCCCGAACCCGGAAGCTAAGCCCCACAGCGCCGATGGTACTGCACCCGCCAGGGTGTGGGAGAGTAGGACACCGCCGGACAACACCACCCCCGAGGGCCCCACAACGACCGTGGGGCCCTCGACCCATTTAAGGGCCCCCTTCCGGGGACGCGAACGAACGCCCCTGCCCGTTCCGGGTACGCGAACGAACGCCCCTGCCCGTTCCGGGTACGCGAACGGCAGGACCAAACGGCGCCGGTGGCCGCAAATCAAGCGGCCAAGCCATGGGCTTAAGCCATGGGCGTCAGGTGGTCGGAGGGGCTGGGAGAGACTTGCAACTAGACTAGACGTGAGCGTCTCCCCCCTCTGAGGGGCATATTGAGACTTGTTTCGGACATTCGGTGCGCGGCCTTCGGCCGCGTTGTCTGCAGCGCGATAAGGGCCTGCACAAGGAAAGGAACCACATGGCAGAGGACTTCGGACGCGGTCAAGGCGGACGGGGGTTCGGCGGCCCGCGCCGCGGGTCCGGCTCTGGCCGGGGCTCGGACCGCTCCGGTGGTGCTTTCCGGGGCGCGAACAATTCCGGCGGGAACCCGCGCGGGTTCCGCGATCGGCGACGGGACGGGGAAGATCGTCCTTGGGGCGATCGCCGTGATGACCGTCGTGACGACAGGCGCGATGATCGGGGCGAGGGCCGCCCGTACAGGCCGGCCGGCCAAGGCGAGCGCCGTCCGTATGGCGATCGCGGCGGACGCCCGGGCTTCGACCGGGGTGAGCGGCGCCCGTACGGCGACCGTCCGGATCGTGGGGATCGCTCGGATCGTGGTGAGCGGGGTTCCTACGGTGAGCGGGGTTCCTACGGTGATCGGGGAGCTCGTCCGGATCGTGGTGAGCGGCGTCCGTTCGGTGACCGTGGTGGTCGTCCGGGCTTCGATCGTGGCGAGCGACGCCCGTACGGGGATCGTGGCGACCGCCCGGACCGCGGTGGTCGTCCCGGGTTCGATCGTGGGGAGCGGCGCCCGTACGGCGACCGCCCGGATCGCGGCGAGCGCCCGGACCGTGGTGAGCGGCGCCCCTTTGGCGACCGTGGTGGTCGTCCCGGATTTGACCGTGGCGAGCGGCGCCCGTACGGGGATCGCGGCGAGCGCCCGGACCGCGGTGGTCGTCCGGGGTTCGATCGTGGGGAGCGGCGCCCGTACGGCGAGCGCCCGGATCGTGGGGACCGCCCGGATCGTGGTGAGCGGCGCCCGTACGGCGACCGCCCGGATCGCGGCGACCGCCCGGACCGCGGCGACCGGGGTCACGGCCGTCCCTATGGCGAACGTCCTGAGCGAGGCGAGCGGCCGGGGTTCGACCGTGACTCCCGTGATCGCAGTGACCGCGACAGCGGAAACCGACGTTCGTTCGGGGACCGTCGCCAGGGCGAACGCTCGACGGGAGGCCGCAACGCGGGTGGCAGGCCGAGCTTTGGCGCGCGCCAGGGTGATAGGCCACGGTATGAGGATCGCGGACGTTTCGAGCGCCGCGAGGGCCGTGACGAACGTGAGAACGAGTTCCGGCGCGACCCGAACGCCGCAGATCTGCGGGTCTCGAACCGCCCTGACCGTGAACGGTCACCGGAAATCGATGCAGACGTTACGGGCAAGGAGCTGGACCGAGCGACGGCTGCGCAGCTGCGCACCCTCGAGGGCCGCAATGCGGAGTGGGTCTCAAAACACCTCGTGATGGCGGGCCGGCTCATCGATTTCGATCCAGAGCTCGCGTACCAGCACGCCCTCGCGGCGAGCCGTCGTGGTGGGCGTATCGGGGCTGTACGTGAAGCAGTTGGCATGACGGCTTACGAGGCAGGGCGCTACGACGACGCGCTGCGTGAATTCCGCACCTTCCGCCGCATCACCGGCTCGAGCATCCATCTCCCCCATATGGCCGACTGCGAGCGAGGTCTCGGACGCCCCGAGAAGGCCCTCGAACTCGCCGAATCCGAGGAACGCAACATGCTCGACGCCGCGGGCAAAGTCGAGCTCGCGATCGTCGCCTCGGGTGCCCGTGCAGACCTCGGGGATTACGCCGGGGCTGTTGCGGAGCTTGAGATCCCGCAGCTCGACATCAACCGCGCCTTCTCGTTCAGCCCGCGCCTCTTCGAGGCCTACGCGGATGCGCTTGCAGCCGCGGGCCGTGCCGATGAAGCAGCGAAGTGGTACCGCCAGATCGGGGTTGCGGAGAGCGCGCTGGGCGTCGGCAGTTTCGCCGAGCCGGACATCATCGACTTCGGCGAGGACGACGAGTCCGAGGACGACTACGTCCGTGGGGAGGTGCCGGCAGACGAGGGGCCTGCCGACGAGGCCTCGGTGGCGGAGGACGCCGACGATTCGGAAGGCGAAGGTCCGGCCCACGAGGAGTCAGAGCTCGCAGAGGACGAGATCGGTGTTACGGAGCGCGAGTCAGGTTTCGAGGCCGGTGTCGAGGACGCGGGTTCGGACGAGTCGGCTCCCGGGGACGCCGCGTTCGGCGGCAACGAGGGTCTCGACGAGGGCGAGCGGGGCGCTGACTCCTGAATGGTGCCTGATATCGGCAAGGCCGAAGCGTTCATCGACGCGTTCGACGCCGTCCTATCGGACCTCGATGGGGTCGTCTACGCAGGCCCGCATGCGATCCCTGGGGCGCCCGAGGCGCTCCAGGGCTTGGCCCCCCGCGGAGTCCGTCTCGGCTATGTGACCAACAATGCGTCGCGAAGCACAGCTGAGGTTGCGGCCCACCTGCGCGAGCTCGGCGCGCCAGCGGCGGATGAGGACGTCGTGAGCTCGGCTCAGGCGGGAGCGGACCTGCTTGCTCGGCAGGTTCCCACCGGCTCACGCGTGCTTGTGACGGGCAGCTCCGCGCTTGTACATGAAGTCGAGGCACGAGGTCTGATCCCAGTCCGCTCGGCTCACGACGACCCGGTCGCGGTGATCCAAGGGTTCAGCCCGGACCTCGGCTGGCGCGACCTCGCAGAGGCCACCTACGCGGTCGCCTCGGGCGCCCTGTGGATAGCAACGAACACGGATCTGACGATTCCGCAGGCAAGGGGCATCGCCCCCGGCAACGGGAGCCTCGTCAACGCCGTTCGCGCCGCGACGGGCAAGGAGCCCCTGGTGGCGGGCAAGCCCGAGGCGCCCCTGTTCCTGACTGCTGCGGAGCGCCTGGGCGCTCAGCGGCCGGTCGTGGTCGGAGACAGGCTGGACACCGACATCCTGGGCGGAAACCGTGCGGGGTTCGCAACCGCGGCCGTCCTGACCGGTGTCGACACCACGGAGACCATCCTCGCAGCGCGTACGGACGAGCGCCCGAAGTTCATCCTCGCTACCCTCGCAGATCTCTACGTGCCCTATGCGGCTCCAGAGGCGGCCGACGGCGGGTGGCGGGCCGCGCGTTCCAGGGCGACGGTCGAGGGTGGGTCTGTTCGAGTGAAGGGCAGCCCGGAGGACGTGGACGCGTGGCGAGTTGCGTGCGCGGCGTGGTGGGATGCCCACCCCGAGGCTGAACGCGAGACGGTGCCTGAGCTCGTGTGGGAGTCCTGAGCCGATAAGCTGGGCCTCATGAGCGAGGAACCTCACGGCGCCGTCGACCGCGCGCTCGCGCTCTTGGACGAGGCGGGCTCGCTCAGCGGGGCGGAGCGGGCCGAGGCGTTCGAGCGGTTCCACGACGCCTTGGCTGCGGCCCTCGACGAGGAGCCGGGAGGCTGACGGGTGGCCCGACTCGACCTCGAACTTGTGAATCGCGGCCTCGCTCGGTCCCGCACGCATGCAGCCAAGCTCATTGCGGACGGTCACGTCTCGGTCGGCGGGCAGATGGCGGCGAAGGCCGCTCAGCCTGTTTCCGCCGACGAACCGATCGAGATCGAAGCGTCCGAGCACGACCGTTACGCAAGCCGTGCCGGGCGCAAGCTCGCGGGCGCACTCGCCCGCTTCCCGGAGATCGCGCCCGAGGGGCTCCGCTGCCTCGACGCCGGTGCTTCGACGGGCGGCTTCACCGACGTCCTGCTCGAATCGGGGGCCGCGCGGGTCGTCGCCGTGGACGTGGGGCACGGGCAGCTCGTGGAGCGCCTCCGTGCGGACCCGCGCGTCGACGTCTACGAGGGGCTCAATGTCCGCAACCTCGTGCCGGAGAGCATCGGGGGGCCAGTCCAGCTCACTGTGGCCGATCTCTCGTTCATCTCCCTTACCCTCGTCGTCGGCCCGCTTGGTGCCGCCACGGCGCCGGGAGGTGATCTTCTGCTCATGGTCAAGCCCCAGTTCGAGGTGGGCAGGGAGCGTCTCGCCAAGACCGGCGTCGTGCGTTCCTCGATGGAACGGCAGCGTGCCGTCGCCGGGGTCGCGCGCGCCGCGCTCGACGCCGGGCTCCTCCTTCGGGGGCTCGCGGAGAGCCCCCTGCCTGGCCAAGACGGCAACGTGGAATACTTCCTGTGGCTGACGAGGCCGCTTCCCGAGGGGACGGCAGGCCGCCACGAGACGGGCAGGGGCGTCGATGAGCTTCTCGCGCCTGTCTGGCCCGAAGCAGCCCGGCCAGAAGCAGCCTGGCCCGAAGCAGCCCGGCCCGAACCAGTCCGGTCTGAAGCACGAGGGAGGGAAACCCGATGAACCGACGCGTGCTTGTCCTAGCCCACACGGGCCGCGAGGAATCGATGATCGCGGCACGCGAGGCGTGCGCCCAGCTCCACGGATCCGGCCTTGTGCCCGTCATGACGGCCCAGCAGCAGAAGGACCTCGAATCGCACTTCGGGAGCCTCGACCATCCCACCGAGATCCTGGAGACAGACGTTGCACTCGCCGACGTCGAACTCGTCATGGTGCTCGGCGGAGATGGCACGATCCTGCGTGCGGCCGAGCTTGTCCGGGGGATCGACGTGCCCCTGCTCGGCGTCAACCTCGGCCACGTGGGCTTCCTCGCGGAGAGCGAGCGCGCGGACCTGGCCCAGACGGTCCAGTGGGTAGCGAGCCGCAGCTACTCAGTCGAGGAACGCATGACGATCGACGTCACGGTCTGGATCCAGGGGCGCAAGGTAGCGCACAGCTGGGCCCTCAACGAGGCTGCCATCGAGAAGGCAAGCCGTGAGCGGATGATCGAGATCGTGACCGAGGTCGACGGCAAGCCGCTCACGTCCTACGGCTGCGACGGAATCGTGCTCGCGACGCCGACGGGGAGCACGGCCTACGCGTTCTCGGCAGGCGGACCCGTGGTGTGGCCCGAGGTCGAGGCACTGTTGATCGCCCCTATCAGCGCGCATGCCCTGTTCGCGCGCCCGCTTGTCGTATCGCCGCATTCGCGGCTCGCGGTCGAGATTCTCACGCGCACGGACGCCCAAGGTGTCCTCTGGTGTGATGGCCGCCGTTCGGTGGACCTTCCGCCCGGGGCCCGGGTTGAAGTCACTCGCTCGGCCCAGCCCGTGCAGCTAGCACGGATCAGTGCGACGCCGTTCTCGGCTCGGCTCGTCCGGAAGTTCGAGCTGCCCATCCACGGATGGCGCGGCCCCGCACCGCTCGGGACCAACGGAGGCCAAGTCAAGGAAGTGCCCCCGCAGCCATGGAGCGGGAAGAGCCTGACCCCCCGGTGGGCGGAGACGCGAAAGGAGAGCGACGAGTGATCGAGGAACTCCGCATCCGCGACCTCGGCGTCATTGCTGATGCGACGCTGCCGCTTGGGCCAGGGTTGAGCGTGGTCACGGGAGAGACCGGCGCAGGCAAGACCATGGTGGTCACCGCGCTCGGCCTGCTACTGGGCGGACGCTCCGATGCCGGGGCCGTGCGCGTCGGTGCGAAGTCGGCGCTCGCGGAGGCTAGTGTGCGGCTCGAGCCGGGCCACGCCGCCGTCGAACGCGCGCTCGAGGCGGGCGCGGACGTCGAAGAGCACGACGGCGCCGCTGAACTGATCGTGGCCCGCACCGTGGGCGCGGACGGACGGAGCCGGGCGCATCTTGGCGGGCGCAGCGCGCCGGTGGGTGCGCTCGCCGAGGTCGGCGAGCAGCTCGTCGTGATCCATGGGCAGTCCGAGCAGCTCCGCCTCAAGAGTGCGGGAGCCCAGCGGGAGGCGCTGGACCGCTTCGCAGGCGAGGAGTTCGCAGGGCGGCTCGCCGAATACGCGGGGCTGTACGCGCGGTGGGTCGGAGCGCAGCGCGAACTCAGCGAACTCATTTCGGCTTCCAGAGAGCGTATTCGCGAGGCGGAGTCCCTCGAGCAGGCCCTTGAGGAGATCGCGAGCGTCGAGCCCCAGCCTGGAGAGGATGATGCGCTCAAAGCCGAGTCGCAGCGGCTCTCCAATCTCGAGGGGCTGCGCCTCGCAGCCCAGCAGGCGCACGAGGCGCTCGTCGCCGAGGACTTCGGCGAGGCAGGGGACGCCACGACGTTGGTCGACGCCGCCAAGCGCGCCCTCGACCAGGTCTCGGAGCACGACCAAGCGCTTGCGGCTGCCGCAGAGCGGCTCGCCGATGTCGGCTACGTCTTGGCGGACATCGCAAGGGAACTAGCAAGCTACGGCGCCTCGCTCGATGCCGAGGGCCCACAGCGTCTGGCCGAAGTCGAGGAACGAAGGGCTGCGCTGGGTGGGCTCGTTCGAAAGTACGCGCCGAGCGTCGACGAGGTGATCGCCTGGGCCGAGGCGGGCCAGAAGCGACTGTACGAGCTTCAGGACGACAGCGGCCGGATTGACGTGCTGACCGAGCAGGTCGCGCGCGACGAGGAGAAACTCCGCGTCCTCGCCGGGGAGCTTACGAGCCGCCGTCGCGACGCCGCGGCTGAGCTCGCCGAGCGAGTCAGCGCGGAGCTCACAGCCCTCGCCATGCCTGACGCGACTCTGCAGGTTTCCGTCGAGGAGACGCAGGACCTCGGGCCGCTTGGCTCGGATGAGGTCGCGATCCTCCTGCAGCCCCACGCGGGTGCACCCGCGCGTGCGCTGGGGAAGGGCGCTTCGGGTGGAGAGCTCTCCCGGGTCATGCTCGCGATCGAGGTTGTCCTCGCTGCCGTGGACCCTGTGCCGACGTTCGTCTTCGACGAGGTCGACGCCGGCGTCGGCGGTCGCGCGGCCGTGGAAATCGGCAGGCGCCTTGCGATGCTCGCGCGGCACGTCCAAGTGCTCGTGGTGACGCACCTTCCGCAGGTTGCCGCGTTCGCGGACCGCCATATCCGGGTGACCAAGACCTCGGTTCGCGCGGGGGATTCCGTAGACCCGAGCGCGGGGGTCGCGGGCTTCACCTCGAGCGATGTCGCGCTCCTCGGGGAGGATGAACGCGTCGTCGAGCTCGCCCGCATGCTCGCCGGCCAGGAGGACTCTGCCTCCGCGCGCGCGCACGCCCAGGAGCTCCTCGACGACGCGCAAAGCGACCGGGAGCCAAATCCAGACCCCGTTGGGAAGTCCGGCGCGCCGCGCCGCGGGGGCCGGGTCCGCGCGGGGAAGAGATGATAAGCTCGAATTCCGTGGTGCATCGCTCTCATTCCCGCTTTTCAGACGCCGACAAGACGACCAAGCAGATCTTCGTGACCGGAGGCGTGGCCTCTTCGCTCGGGAAGGGTCTGACGGCGTCGAGCCTCGGGCACCTCCTGCGAGGCCGCGGCCTCTCCGTGACGATGCAGAAGCTCGATCCGTACCTCAACGTGGACCCGGGGACAATGAACCCGTTCCAGCATGGCGAGGTCTTCGTGACCGACGACGGGGCCGAGACGGACCTCGACATCGGGCACTACGAACGCTTCCTCGACGAGTCGCTCGACGGTTCCGCGAACGTCACGACGGGCCAGATCTACTCTGCCGTCATCGCCAAGGAGCGCCGCGGCGAATACCTCGGGGACACCGTTCAGGTCATCCCGCACATCACCGACGAGATCAAGCGCCGCATGCGGCTGCCTGCCGAGGGCCCCGACGCGCCCGACGTCATCATCACGGAGATCGGCGGCACCGTTGGCGACATCGAGTCGCAGCCGTTCCTCGAGGCTGCACGCCAGGTTCGCCAGGACATCGGTCGCGGGAATGTGTTCTTCCTCCACGTCTCGCTCGTCCCGTACATCGGGCCTTCACAGGAGCTCAAGACCAAGCCGACCCAGCACTCGGTAGCGGCCCTCCGCTCCATCGGCATCCAGCCCGAGGCGATCGTGGTCCGCTCGGATCGCCAGATCCCCGATGCGATGCGGGACAAGATCGGGCGCATGTGCGACGTCGACACAGACGCCGTCGTCAACTGCCCTGATGCGCCGAGCATCTACGACATCCCCAAGGTCATCCACGCTCAGGGCCTCGACTCGTACATCGTCCGCGCGCTCGACCTCCCGTTCAAGGACGTCGACTGGACCAAGTGGGATCGCCTCCTGAAGGCCGTCCACGAGCCTGCCCATGAGGTCGACATCGCCCTCGTCGGCAAGTACATCGACCTTCCGGATGCCTACCTCTCGGTGACCGAGGCGCTTCGCGCCGGCGGTTTCGCCAACGATACGAAGGTCAACATCCGCTGGGTCGCCTCGGACGAGTGCCAGACGCCGTCGGGCGCGGAACGCTCCCTCGCGGGGGTCGACGCCATCGTCGTGCCCGGCGGGTTCGGCATCCGCGGGCTCGAAGGCAAGCTCGGCGCCCTGACCTTTGCACGTGAGCGTGGCCTGCCGACCCTGGGGCTGTGCCTCGGGCTTCAGTGCATGGTCATCGAGTACGCGCGCAAGGTCGTGGGCCTCGAGGACGCCTCCTCGACCGAGTTCGAGCCTGACTCGAAGCATCCGGTCATCGCCACCATGGCGGAACAGCTCGAGATCGTCGAGGGCAAGGGCGACATGGGCGGCACCATGCGCCTCGGACTCTACGATGCGGTCCTCGACGAGGGCTCGGTCGTCGCGGAGGCCTACGGCTCGACGAAGGTCTCGGAGCGCCACCGCCACCGGTACGAGGTCAACAACGCTTACCGTGCCCAGCTTGCGGACGCGGGTCTTGTGTTCTCGGGGACATCCCCGGACGGAAAGCTCGTGGAGTTTGTCGAGCTGCCGCGCGACGCTCACCCGTACTACGTCGCGACGCAGGCCCACCCCGAGCTCGGCTCGCGGCCAACGCGACCGCACCCCCTCTTCGTTGGGCTCGTAAGGGCTGCGCTTGACCGCCGCTCGGCGGCCAAGGCTGAGCCTAAGAAGGCCGACCGTCACGCGAAGGCGGCCCAGGCCGCCAAGGCCGAGTAGGCCAGCCGTGACGACGCACGCGCCGCGGCCGCACATCGAGGATGCGCTGAGTCCGCGGCGCGTGCTCGCCTCGGAAGCTGTCTTCCACGGCAAGATCTGGGACGTCCGCTCGGACACCTTCGAGCTTGCAGAGGGCTCAGAGCCGCTCCGGCGCGAATTCATCGACCACCCCGGTGCGGTCGCTATTCTGCCGATGGACGAGGAGGGCCGGATTCTCCTGCTCCGCCAGTACCGGCACCCGGTTGGGATGCTGCTGTGGGAGATTCCTGCGGGTCTCCTGGACGTCGACGGCGAGGCGAATCTTGCCGCGGCAGCGCGTGAACTCGCCGAGGAGGCTGATCTCACGGCCGCCGAGTGGCACATCCTCGCTGACGTCTTCAACTCGCCCGGTTCCTCCAGCGAAGCCATCCGCGTCTATCTCGCACGTGGACTCCAGGACGTCCCGGAGCCCGATCGTCACGTGCGCACAGCGGAGGAAGCAGAGATCGAGTTCGCGTGGGTCGACCTCGACGAAGCAGTTGCCGCCGTTCTCGATGGGCGCCTCCACAACCCGAGCGCCGTCGTCGGAATCCTTGCGGCGCACGCCGCGAGCCGCTCCGGCTTTGCCGGGCTCCGGCCGGGCGATGCTCCTTGGCCGGCGCACCCGGCCCAGCGGTGATGGACCTCGCGACCGGCGTCGACGACTACCTGCGCCACCTCTCAGTCGAACGGGGCCTCGCCGCCAACACGCTCGCGGCCTATCGGCGAGATCTCCGGCGCTATCTCGACTATCTCGGCACTCAGGGCATCGCGGCCCCCGAGCACATAACGCGCCAGCACGTTGCTCGCTTCGCGGAGGCGCTGCGGGACGGGGCCGACGGCGGCACGGCGTTGGGCGTGCGGTCCGCGGCCAGGACGGTGGTCGCCGTCCGGGGCCTCCACCGCTTCTGGGCGCTCGAGGGCACGACGGCGGGGGATCCCGCCGCGGACGTCCACCCGCCGCTTCCGGGGCAGCGGCTGCCGAAGGCGATCCCCGTGGACGACGTCGCCCGCATCCTCGAGGCGGTCTCGATGGACACGCCCACGGGCCTTCGTGACCGTGCCCTCCTCGAGTTCCTGTATTCCACCGGTGCCCGGATCAGCGAGGCCGTCGGCCTCGACGTCGACGACGTTCGTCTGGACGGCGAGACCGACGGCGGCCCCTCAATTGTCAGGCTCTTCGGAAAGGGCTCGAAGGCGCGTCTCGTTCCGCTCGGTTCGTTCGGTGCACGCGCCGTTGACGACTACCTCGTCCGCGCGCGACCCGTCCTCGCAGCCAAAGGGAGCGGTACGCCCGGGCTCTTCCTCAATGCACGCGGTGGTCGGTTGAGCCGCCAGAGCGCGTGGACGATCCTGAAGGATGCCGCCGAGCGCGCGAAGATCGACCGGGATGTCTCGCCCCACACTCTGCGGCACTCCTTCGCGACGCACCTCCTCGAAGGGGGCGCCGACGTGAGGGTCGTCCAGGAACTGCTCGGCCACGCGTCCGTCACGACAACCCAGGTCTACACGCTCGTCACCGCTGACACGCTCCGTGAGGTGTACGCGGCCGCCCACCCTCGGGCGCGCGGTTGATGGCTGCCCGAGTCGCGCTCTGCTTTCTCCTCCGGGCCGCGACTGACGGACCGGAGGTGCTGTTGGGCCGCAAGAAGCGTGGCTTCGGCCTCGGGAAGATCGTCGGCCTCGGCGGGCACCTCGAGCCGGGGGAGACCGCGGCTGAGGCCGCTGCGCGTGAGCTTTTCGAGGAGGCAGGCGTGACCCTCGTGGAGGGTGCGATGCGGCCCGCCGGGACGGTGGAATTCCGCTTTCCTGCTCGGCCCGAATGGGACATGGAGTGTTCTATGTTCACCTGCACACGGTGGACGGGCAAGATCGTGGAGACTGAGGAGATCGTGCCTGCTTGGTACCCGGCCAGTGCGCTCCCGCTGACCGACATGTGGCAGGACGCAGACCATTGGCTGCCCGTCGTCCTCTCAGGGGTAGCGTCCGATTTCCTCGTCATCATGGCTGAAGACAACGAGACCGTGGCGAAGTTCAGCGTGAAGGACACGCATGTGAAGGGCACGCATGTGAAAGGCTCAGGCGCCGATTAGTCCGGTCTCAAGTCTGGAGCCCACCCCACGGCGGAGCCTCGTTCGCAAGCCGCCGTGACGACTCCAGCATCGCGGCGTGCACGAACGCCTGGGGGAAGTTGCCCCGCAATTGGCGCTGCTCGACGTCGTACTCCTCTGTGAAAAGGCCGGGAGAGCCGCATGCGGCGCGGTTCCGCTCGAACCAGCGGGCAGCCTCAAGCGGCTGGTCGCTCTGATGCAGCGCCATCGCGAGGTCGAAGCCGCACAGGAGGAACGCGCCCTCGGACTGGTCGAGTGGCCGCTCGTCCTGACTGAAGCGGTAAAGATAGCCCTTCCGAGCCAAGTCTTCGCGGATCGCGGCGAGGGTCGCGACCGAGCGGGGGTCCTCGGGTGCCACGGCACCCCGGAGGACGGGGCGAAGGAGCGCAGCATCGACTCGCGGGTCGTCGGGCGCGCGCTGCCAGCGCCCGCTCGGATGGAGGCATTCCTTTGTCACGTCGGCGATCAGCTCATCTGCTTGGGCCGACCAGAGCGCTCCTTGGCGAGCAGGCGCCTGCCGCCCGATCGCGCGCAGGCCTGCAGCGCAGATGAGTCGTGAATGGGCCCACCGCTTGTCCTCGAGCTCCCACATGCCGGCATCGGGGTCGCCGTGCCGCTTGGCGATGGCGTCGGCGGCAATCTCCGCTGCCTTCCATTGTTCGAGATCGAGGCGGTCGTTCTCGGCAGCAGCCGCGAAGAGGAGGAGCGCCTCGCCGAACGCGTCGAGCTGGAACTGCCCGTTGACCCAGTTGCCCGCCTTTCCGGAGCCGCCAGGGTAGCCCGGCAGGCCGACGTCGTGCTCGTCGGGCACCCGGCCGCCGCCCACGGTATAGGCGGGCCGCATCTGAGGCCCGTCCTCAAGCAGCCGTGCGGCGACGAAGCGGACCGCGTCGTCCAGGAGGGGGAATTCCTTGCACGAAGCGACCGCGACTCCCGTGAAGCACTGGTCACGGATCCACGCGTAGCGGTAATCGTAGTTGCGCTTCTGCTCAGCACGTTCGGGGAGCCCCATCGTCGCCGCCGCGACCATCGACCCTCCGGCCCATGTCATCCCACGCAGCACCGCGTAAGACTGCCTTGCGTCGTCGGGCGCGATCGTGTTGTCGAACTGCGGCACCTCGCGATGCCACCCGTGCTCGGTGGCACTCCACGTCTCATCAGGATTGACCGGTTGGCTGGGGAGCTCCTCGTCGGAGACCTCGAGCACGATGTCGTGGTGGCGGCCCTCCGGGAGCCGGACCAGGAAGCTTATCTCGCCGTCGGCCACCTTCGCTTCCACGGCGCCCGAGAGCCGGATCCGGAGCGGACCGCTGCGGGCTGTCCACACCCCGTCCTCCTCGCGCATCCGGTTCATGGCATGGTGGCCGTATTCGGCACGTACATCGAGCCGGACTTCGACCTCAGCGGGTCCTTGGGCAGCTCTGATCCGCCGGAGCAGGATCGCCCGGTGAGGCTCACCTGGATACGCGAGGGCTTCACGGCACTCGATGATCCCGGTGCTCGTGATCCAACGGCTGACCCAGATGAGAGTCCCGTCCTCATACTGACCGCCCCACACGAAGCGGTGGTCAGTCGGAGTGACCGCGAAGCAGCCGCGGCCTCCGAGGAGGGTGGAGAAGATCGCTCCGTCGTGCCACTTGGGCACACACATCCATGAGATGTCGCCGCGGGGCCCGAGAAGGGCAGCGCGTGCCCCATCGGCGAGCATTGCGTACTCGCGGAGGACATGCGGCGGGAACTCGTCGGCGTCGGCCATGCCGCAACAGTAGGGAATTGATTGCGTAGGCGCAACCGCGTTTGGGAGCCTCCCTTGCGGGTACGCAACCATTGCGGGCGGCCGAGGCCGCCGAGCCGGATAACTGACGAGCCGGACAAGTGACTAGCCGGACAACTGACGAGAGAGAGCGGTGCTATGGATGCTGGGGAAGCTGCGACGCCTGACGCTGGCTGGCCGCCGTCTGGGCGGCAGTTCACGATCTCCCATGGGGACCAGTCAGCCTTGATCACGGAAGTCGGCGCAGCGCTGCGCCGCTACCGAGTCGACGGCAAGGATCTCCTGGACGGCTATGCGCAGGACGAGATGTGCACGGGTGCTCGCGGCCAATCTCTCATCCCGTGGCCGAACCGGATACGCCACGGCCGTTACGTGTGGGAGGGGCAGACTGAGCAGCTCGATCTGAGCGAGCCGGAGAAGGGCGGAGCGATCCACGGTCTGACCCGATGGGCGAACTGGGCGGTCGAGCATAGCTCGGAGAGCAGCATCGCCCTGGTTCACACCCAGCACGCGTGCCAGGGGTGGCCGTGGGTCCTCGAATGCCATCTCGAGTACAGGTTGGACGAGGACGGGCTGAGCGTGCGGACCACAGCCATCAACCGGAGCAGCACCCCCTGCCCCTACGGGACGGGAGCGCACCCGTACCTGACCGTCGGCACGCCGCACATCGACGCGGCCTTGGCCCGCGTTCCGGGTTCCGTGTACCTCCCCGTTGACAAAGAGGGCATCCCGACCGGACGACGGAACGTGGAGGGGACCTCGTACGACCTCCGCGAAATGCAAGCCCTCGGCGACCGCCAGATCGACGTCACCTACACCGAGCTCGAACGGGACGACGACGGGCGCGCGCGTGTTCATCTCGCACATCCCGACGGGTCCCCGGCTGTGGCCCTCTGGTCCAACGAGGCCTACCCCTATTTTGAGATCTTCACCGGGGACACCCTCCCGCAGGAGGACCGCCGTCGTACCGGTCTCGGAGTTGAACCCATGACGTGCGCCCCCGACGCCTTCAATTCGGGAGAAGGTCTCATCACCCTCGCCCCGGGGGAGTCGCACACGGGCATCTGGGGTATTGAGCCGAAGAGCAGGCGCTAGCAGTTACAGGCGTTAGCAGTTGTAGGCACGCAATGAATGTCGAAGGAGAACACCAGATGGGAACTGGACGTCGGGTGGTCGTGGTGACCGGTGCGAGTGGAGGGATCGGTCGGGCCTCGGCTGTGGCCTTCGGGAGGGAGGGCGATGCCGTGGCTCTGCTTGCGCGGGGCGAGGCGGGCCTTGCGGGGGCGGCGGCGGAGGTCGAGGCGGCTGGGGGGAAGGCGCTGGTGGTCCCGGTCGACGTCGCGGACGCCGAGGCGGTCGACGCCGCGGCGGAGCGGGTCGAGCGTGAGCTGGGCCCGATCGATGTGTGGGTGAATGTGGCGTTCACCTCGGTCTTCTCCCGTTTCGACGAGATCAAGCCGGAGGAGTACAAGCGGGTCACGGAGGTCAGCTACCTGGGCTTCGTGTACGGGACGATGTCGGCCCTGAAGCGGATGCGGCCCAGGGGCAGGGGCACGATCGTCCAGGTCGGCTCGGCGCTGGCCTACCGGGGGATCCCGCTGCAGACGGCGTACTGCGGTGCCAAGCACGC
>NZ_JTDL01000079.1 GCF_000802235.1 Sinomonas humi | reverse complement strand
GTGTTAAGCACGCCGCCAGCGTTCATCCTGAGCCAGGATCAAACTCTCCGTCAAAAAAACGAAAAACAAAAAGGAAACCAGCACGCCCGGAAAAGACGCACCAGAAACCCGACCCCAGCCAAAACCATCCCACACACACGGGGGTGCGCGCAGAACAGCATCAGCCAATCAAAAAAATGGCATCGAATCAAACATGGCACACTATTGAGTTCTCAAACAACAGGCCCCTCCGGACCCCCACCAGAACACTCTGGCCCGCTCCGAAGCAACTTCTCAAACCTACCAGACTCTCGCATTTCCCTCAAATTCCCTTTCGGTCTTTCGAGGCCATGCAATTGTCTTCCTCATCCTGCCGGACATGCAGCACCGCTGCCGTTCCGGCTGTAGGAGAAGGGGTTCGGCCGCCGAGGCCCTCGCGGTGTTCCGCGCTCCGTCGGCGACTCGGAATACATTACCGGGCTCCCGGGGGCGCAGCAAATCCGCGGGCTGTGTGCTCGGACACAACATATGCCGGCTGAACCGGCAAGGCTGGTCCATACCCCCTAGGGGTACTTGACCCATACCCCGGGTGGGTATAGCTTCGAGGCATGGACATGGAATCCACGGCGGAAGGGCAGCCAGCGCCCGTCCACGGCTACACCTCGAACAAGTCGGCGTACCTGCTCCGGCTCAAGCGGATCGAGGGGCAGGTCCGAGGGATCGCTCGCATGGTGGAGGACGACAAGTACTGCATCGACATCCTCACCCAAGTCTCGGCGGTCACGAAGGCTCTCCACGCGGTGAGCCTCGGCCTCCTCGAGGAGCACATCGGCCACTGCGTGGTGGGGGCGGCGAGCGAGCCGGACCCCGACCGTCGCTCCGAGGAAATCGACCTGAAGGTGAAGGAGGCAGCTGATGCAATCGGACGCCTCCTTCGATAACTCCGGACCCGCCCACCAACCCACCCCTCACGAAGGAACCGACATGACGCATTTCAAGACGACCGTTCACGTCGACGGCATGACCTGCGGCCACTGCATCGCGGCTGTTACTGAAGAACTGGAGTCGCTCGATGGAGTCGAAGAGGTCTCGGTAGACCTCAATGCGGGAGGCATCTCCGAAGTCACCATCGACTCTGACCGCAAGCTGAAGCACGAGGCCATCAGCGAGGCTGTCGCGGAGGCGGGATACCTCGTCGTCGACAACCGGGCGTAGCTGAACGCTGAGTCGCATCCAAGGGGGACCCGAACAATGCCTGTCCACGACATCCCGCGAGTCGTCGAACTCGACATCCAGGGCATGACGTGCGCATCGTGTGTGCGCCGCGTCGAACAAAAGCTGGGAGCCATCGAGGGAGTCCGGGCAAGCGTCAATCTGCCCCTTGAATCTGCGAGGGTCTTCGCCCCCGCGGGGATCGACGACCAGCAGCTCATCGAGCGCGTCGCCGCAGCCGGCTACGCCGCACGACTCCATCAGCCCGCTGAAGAGCATGAGGAACACGATCGTCCCGGCACGCAACTGCTGCCGAGGCTCGTGGTCGCCGCGGTCCTCACCGTTCCGGTCTTCGCGTTGTCGATGCTGCCCGGCCTCGAGTTCCCCAACTGGGGATGGTGGGCCGCCGTTCTCGCGCTGCCCGTAGTGACCTGGGCTTCCTGGCCGTTCCACAAGGCGGCCGCGATGGCTGCCCGCCACGGCTCATCGACGATGGACACGCTCGTCTCCCTAGGCGTCATCGCGGCCTACGGGTTTTCCCTCGGACAGCTCATCGCAGATCCCGCGCTGACCGCCGGGCCCGGGCACTCTATGGAGAGTGGGGCCCTCTACTTCGAGGTTGCCGCGGTCGTGGTGACCTTCCTTCTCCTCGGCCGGTTTCTCGAAGCTCGTGCGAAGGCCCGGGCAGGAAGTGCGTTGAAGGCCCTGCTGGACCTCGGCGCCAAGCATGCGGCGCTCTTGAAGGACGGCGTCGAATACCGCATTCCGGCCGGTGAACTCATTCCGGGGGACCTCTTCGCGGTCCGGCCCGGGGAGAAGATCGCTGCCGACGGAATCGTGCGTGAAGGCAACTCCGCCGTCGACGTCTCGCTGCTGACCGGTGAGTCGGTGCCGGTCGAGGTCGGGCCCGGGGACCGAGTCACGGGTGCGACTGTGAATGCCTCTGGGAGGCTCGTGGTCGAAGCCACCCGCGTCGGGTCCGAGACAACTCTCGCGGCCATGGGCCGCCTCGTCTCCGAGGCACAAGCTTCGAAGGCACCCATTGCGCGGCTCGCCGATCGCATCAGTGGCGTCTTCGTTCCAATAGTCCTCGCGATTGCGGCAATCACCTTCGTGGCCTGGCTCCTTGCAGGCGGAGGGTTGGACTCCGCGATCACGGCCGCCGTCTCCGTCCTAGTAATCGCTTGCCCCTGCGCGCTCGGCCTTGCAACGCCCGTCGGCCTGCTCGCTGGCAGCGGCAGGGGGGCGCAGCTCGGCATCCTCATCCGCGGCCCGCAGGTCCTCGAGGACACGCGGGCAGTTGACACGCTCGTGCTCGACAAGACGGGCACGGTGACCACGGGCCGTCTCGCAGTCGACGCCGTCGACCCCGCCCCCGGCCGGGACGCTGCCGAGATCCTGTCTATGGCCGGTGCCGTCGAATCCGCGAGCGAGCATCCCATAGCCCAGGCGATCGCCGCTTCCGCCCTCAAGGCGCCCGGCCCGGTTGCCGCGCCGCCGCGCGTCGACGAGTTTGGCTCGGCTCCCGGCGGGGGTGTGGTCGGAATCGTCGATCGGAAGGCCGTCGTGGTCGGCCGCCTGTCGTGGCTGCATGAGAACGGCGTCGAAGTCTCCGAATCGTTGCGCGAGCTGTTCACCTCCCGCGAAGACTCAGGGGCTACCGCGGTATGGGTCGCCATCGACGGCCGGGCGGCAGGAATTGTGAGCCTTCGGGATACGGTCAAGCCGGGCTCCGCGGCCGCCGTCGAACGCCTCAAGGCACTCGGTCTGCGCCCCGTGCTGCTGACCGGGGACAATTCGGCAGTGGCGGCACGGGTCGCCGCGGAGGTGGGGATCGCGCCGTCGGACGTCTTCGCGGGGGTGAGCCCGGAGGGAAAGGTCGACGCGGTGCGGCGGCTCCAAGCACAGGGGAGCCGGGTCGCCATGGCGGGCGACGGCGTCAACGACGCCGCAGCGCTGGCTCAAGCGGATCTTGGAATTGCCATGGGGTCCGGGACGGATGTCGCACGCGAGGCCGCAGACCTCACCGTCATGGCGGACGATCTCGGACAGGTCGCCCTCGCCATCGAACTCTCGAGAGCTACGCTCCGCATCATCAAGACAAACCTGTTCTGGGCATTCGCCTACAACACCATCGGAATTCCGGTGGCAGCATTTGGCCTCTTGAACCCGATGATCGGCGGCGCGGCCATGGCGGCGAGCTCTGTGCTCGTCGTCGCCAACTCGCTCCGGCTCACACGGTTCGCCCGCTAGGCCGGCTGCACCCTAAGCCGACGGCGTCGGCAAGGGCTCCGGCACGCTTTCCTCGAGCAGTGGCTCTCCTGCGGGTGCCCGCAGCTCGTCGACCCGGACGAGCACGACCCCTGCGACGATGAGTGCGCCGCCGAGCGCCTGGACCGGGGCCGGGACCTCGCCGATGAAGAGCCATGAGGCAAGCACCGAGAACAAGACCTCGGTGAGGGAGACGAAGCTCGCGACCTTCGCGCCGAGGTGCTGCGCCGCGACGATGCCGAGGGAGTAGGCCGCGACCGCCGCCACGAGCGTGATGCCGAGGATCGGTACGAGCCAACTCGTCTGCGTGCCCCAGAGCTGTACGGTTCCGAACGTGGCTGAGAGGGGCAGGACACCGACGACCGCGAGGACTCCGATCCCAACGGCGCCGAAGACCATCCCGCCGCCCACCATCGCAAAGGGTGGCAGGACGCCGTCGGCCTTCGCTGAGAGCACGAAATAGACGGCAAGGCACGCGGCAGCACCCATTCCCCAGAGGACGCCGACGGGATCAACCCGAGTCGCGCTGAAGAGGTTGAGGACGAGCACAAGGCCGACAATCGCGACGACTGTTCCAGCTACCGTCAGCAGCCCCGGGCGGCGGCCCGTCCGCAGCCACAGCCAGCCCACGATGATGATCGGCGCGAGATATTCGAGCATGAGCGCGACCGGCGGGCTCATGCGGGCCACTGCGTTGAAGAAGCAGAACTGGCAGAGGGCGATCGCAATCACCCCGTACATCGCCATGATCCCTAGCCCCCTGCGCATCTGGGACCAACGCCCGCGCATCATGAGCAGCGTCGGCACGAGCATGACCGCAGCGGCGAGCCCGATGCGGGCACCGACGGTCGCACCCGGGCTCCAGCCGGCTTCCAGGAGGGACTTCCCGAGAGGTCCGCTCACGCCGAAGGTGCCGGCTGAGACCAACGCGTAGACGAGGCCAGAGCGGGAGCGGTTGGCAGACATCAGGGACACCTCCAGAAGCGTCAGGACCAAAGTGAGTGTATGGTAGTGACACTAGACCCCGGAGAGTCAGGAGTCAAAGTGCTGTTCGCCAATGACACCGAAGTAGCCCTGCGCAGCGTCGTCAACCTCGTAAACACGCTCGATACCGATGGGACCGAGCATCTGGGGACGCTCGGGGACCTGGACCGCTTCCTCGAGGAGGAGGGGTTCACCGGCTCCCGGACGCACGACGACGACGAGCTCGCCTCGGTCCGCGGGCTGCGGGCGCGGCTGCGGAGTCTGTGGGACGCGTCGGAAGACGAAGCTGTCGCTCTCGTCAATGAAATCCTGCGGGAATCGCAGGCCCTCCCCCAGCTGGTCAAGCACGACCACTGGGACTGGCACCTTCACGCGACCACTGCCGAAGCTCCCCTCGCCCAGCGCATGGCGACCGAAGCCGCGATGGCGTTCGTCGACGTCATCCGCTCGAAGGAACTCGACCGCCTGCGCATCTGCGCGGCCGATGACTGCGACGCAGTGCTCATCGACCTCTCAAAGAACCGCTCGAAGCGCTACTGCGACACCGGCAACTGCGCGAATCGCGCCCATGTGCGCGCGTATCGGGAACGCAAGGCTGCAAGCTAAGCCGGGATCCGAGAGGCGCTTGGTACCCTTCGGAAAGGGCCTGCCCCGATCCGCGCAAGGGCGGGGGTCCATGCCCTTCCGTATCCCGTCGGACGTCCCAGCATCGGCCGCCCCCGACGCCTGCAATCAGGGGGTGACCAGCACGTGCCCACGACGCTGCTGAGGGCGCGCACGCTTGACGAGCTCAAAGCCAAGGCCGCGGCCCTCGGGCCTGGCGCGCGTCTCATCAGCACGGAGGCCGTACGGCCGTCCGGACTCCGCCGGCTGCGCGGTCTCCGCTTCGAAGGCCTGGCCGTGGTCCCCGAAGTTGATGAAGCGGACCTCGAACTGGCCGCTCCTAGCTCCGGGCGCGAAACCCTTCCCGACCTCGGGCCTACAGCTCGGAGCGAGAACGTCTCGGCGATGCTTCACGAACTCGGCGCGCCCCTCATGGTCGACGAGCAAGCCGGCGGAGGTCCGCTGCGGGCACCGGGGAGCCTCATCGTCGTCGCAGCCCCGCATGACGCCGCGCTCGGACCTGCGATGGCGCTTGCTGAGGCGGTACGCGGCCAGTTGTACACGTCCGGGCTGCTCGAGGCGTATGGAAGACCTTCGCTCGAGGGCCGACGCCAGGCTGCGGCGGCACGGGAACAGGGAGCAGCGCTCGGGCAGCCGGTGGTGGTTGCATTCGGACTGGGGAGGCCTGCCTGGACGGCGTCAAACGCAGCGGCTGCTGAGCGCCTGCGCGCTGATCAAGTGTGGCTCGTCGTCGACGCCCGGCACAAGCATGCGGACACAGCTTCGTGGGTCGCGGCCGTGCAGACGCGCCTCGTGGTTCACGCGCTTGCAGTGACCGGAATCGGCGAGACCTCGACGCCTGGCACCGTGGAGCGGCTCGGAGTGCCGGTCGGCTGGACTGACCAGAGCCCCGTCTGGAGTTGAGAGCTCAGCGAAGAAGGCGCCCTTGGGCGTCGGTGCGGAACGGCTGGGCGCCGAGAACAATGAGGGTTCCCTCGACGATTCCCCAGAGGAAGATGGCCCCGTAGGTCTCCTTGGCGAAAAGGATCGCGGCCATGATCTGAACGATTCCCATGGCTGTGTATCCGAGGTAGAAGCGGTGTGCGCCGAAAGCCCCCAAGTAGATGCCGAGAAGCCCCGCCACCGCACGGCGGCGCGGCGAAAGTCGGATCGCTGGGGCGAGTCCGGCTTCCTGGCTCGGTGCCGCGGGGAGGTACATCATGCGCTTCGGCTCACAAGGTCAAAGGGTCGTTTCTCTTCGGCTGCGCCGGACGAGCCGGAGAAGTCGGGTGCTTCCAATGTACATGTCAAAATGGCAGTCTGCATTGGACGTGTACATTTGAGCGCTCGGCCCGGAGGCCGGGGAGTCTTAGGCCGCGCCTCCGGACTCGTTCGTGTTGTCACCCGTCGTATCGCCGTCCACTGTGGCAGAACCTTCAGGAGCGGGCCCAGTCTGCGGCTTCGGCCGCTTGAGTCGATCCTCGGAGCGCAGGTTGACGCCCGAACCCTGGCTGAGATGCTCGGGGTTCTCCTTGTACGTCATCGAGAGCATCGCCGCGCCGACGAGACACGCGATGAACGCGATCCCGCCGCCCGCGAAGGCGAGGTCAAACCGCATCCCGTGGCCTGTCCCGCCCGACGCGAAGAACAAGACCGCGACGAACGAGAGGACGCCGAAGAAGGCGGAGAACATGAGGGGTCCCTTAATGCCAACGCGCGGTCCGCGTGGGGATTCTTCGGTCATGGGGGCCCTCCTTGCGCTGTCAGCGCTGCTGTGGGTGCGGCGGTGGAATCTGAGGCTCTGCGAAGTGCTTGGGTTGCGACTTCTACGCCAAGTAGAAAGCAGAACCACTCAATTCTAGGCCACTCTGGTCGCGGCTGTGGAATCGTGCCGAAGGCTCAGGGCGGAGATCGCGAGCAGAACTCCGGTGATGATGGCCCCTCCCCCGGCAACACCGAGGATTGCGTGGGGCCCGAGCCCGGTGAAGAACGGCAGCAGGATTCCCGCTCCCAGATTCACAACACCCGTAATGCCGAGGTCTTTCCCCAGAGGAGTCACGCCCGATGCGGGCCCTCGGCGTGCGAGTACGGCTCGGGCGAGATCGGAGAGGCCCACAAGGATGAGGGCCACCGCACCGCCTCCGGCAAGCAAGCCCACGGACTGGACCGTGACGATCGCGATGCCGCTGCAGGCCGCCAAGGCATAGGGGACAAGGGCCGTCAGTGCCGAAGCGCGGTCCGGGGCGGGACGCTCCGCCCGCAGGAGCCAAGCTTGCGCGGCGAGCAGGAGCCAAAGGTACCCCGCCACGGCCCAGGCCGCGCCCGTCGTCGTCGGCTGGCCCCAGAAGACCGTTACCGCCCCGAAGGCGAGTGCGGCGAGCGCGCGGCCCAGAACGGGTGGCCAGAGATGGGCGCGATCGGGCGACGGAGAGTCGGCAGGCATGGGCCAAGTCTAGTGGGCGCCGAGCACGACCCACCTGCTCCCCCTCGCCCGCAGCCCGAGCGTGAGGGCCCGCGCGAGCATGTAGCCGCCCGCGAAGGCGGCCCACAGCCAGGCGAGCCCGGACGGGCCCGCGAGGTCGGAGAGGCCCACCCAGACGAGAAGCGGCCCGTAGACCACAAGGTTGAGGAGACCGGCAAGCGCGAGATAACGAGCATCACCGGCCCCTATGAGCACTCCGTCGAGCACGAACACGAATCCGCACGCCGGCTGGCTCGCGGCGAGCACAAGCAGCGCTGGCGTCAGGGCCGCGTGGACCGTTGGATCGGAGGTGAAGATCCATCCGACCCAGGGGGCCGCAAGTGCAAGCACGGCACCCGTCAGCACCCCGAAACCGAGGGACCAACGGACCATGGTTCCCGTGAGCTCGCGTGCGCGGGCAGCGTTTGAGGCGCCCAGCTCCTTGCCGATGAGCGCCTGCGCCGCGATCGCGAGCGCATCCAGAGCGAAGGCGAGGAAGTTGAACATCGTCATAGCGAGCTGATGCGCCGCGAGGTTCTCGGCGCCTTGGGCGGTCGCGACCAGGACGGTGGCGAAAATCGCAGCGCGGAGCGTCGCCGTCCGCAGCATGAGCCAAGAGCCGACGTGCGCTGCGGAGAGGATTCCGCGCCAGTGAGGGCCGAGGGCGATCCCCTCGCGACGCATCCGAGGGACGACAATCGCGAGGTACACACTCGCCATGCCCAGTTGGGCGATGCTCGTTCCGATCGCGGAGCCCGCAATGCCCCACCGGAACCCGTAGACGAACAGGAAGTTCAGCAATGCGTTGGCAGCGAAGCCGACCGTGGCGACAACGAGCGGGGTCCGGGTGTCCTGGAGCCCGCGCAGCACCCCTGTCCCGGCATAGACGAGCAGCATCCCAATGAGGCCCGGCATCGACCACACGAGATAGTCGACCGCGTATCCCTGAACCGCCGGCGTCGCGCCCATTCCGTGCACGACGGCGGGCGCGGCCGCCCATCCGACCCCGGCAAGCAGCAATCCGAGCAGCAGCGCCAGCCAGACGCCGTCGCGCGCCGCAGCCATCGCGCGCCCAGCCTGACCTGCTCCGAGGAAGCGGGCTACCGCCGGGCCCGTGCCGTACGCGAGGAACACCATGAGCCCGACGACGGTCTGGAGAACCGTCGTCGCGAGGCCGAGGCCAGCGAGCTCGTCAACGCCGAGGTGGCCAACAATCGCCGAGTCGGCGAGAAGGAAGAGTGGTTCGGCGATGAGCGAGCCGAACGCGGGCAGGGCGAGCCGCAGGATCTCGCGGGCGATCGAGCGAGCTTCCCCGCGGCCTGCAGTCGCAGGCGCTCTAGGATCGGCCTCCTCGGCTCCCGTTTGGTCCATGGGACCCACTGTAGGTCGTGCCACCGACAGTCGAAGCGAGGAAGTCCTCCCACGTCCGGTGCCCTACGGCGCGGTTGGGAGCTAGGTTTGCGCCCGCTCGGATTGCCCGGGCGGCGCGCCCGGGCACCGGGATCGGAAGGAGCACTCGGCGCTGTCGCGTGGCCTCGAGATACGAACGGATCAAACTCTGCATGGGGTAGACCGTCGGGCCTGCGAGGTCCAGCACGAGCCCTGCCGGGGAGCCGAGTGCCAACTCGACGAGCCGATCCGCAACCTCACCCGAGTCGACCGGCTGGAAGCGGAAGCCGCGCGGCACCGGGATGACCGGCAGCTTCGCCATAGCGCGCACCGTGAGGAGGGTGAGGTCGTAGAACTGGGTGGCGCGAAGCGTCGTCCACGGAATCCCCGAGGCCTCCACCACGCGTTCGGCATCCCGTTGGGATGCAAAGTAGGCGAAAGCGGCGCGGTCCACTGCGCTGGCAACTGGAATGGCGTCCGCTCCCACGACCGAGATGAAGACAAGGTGCGTGACGCCCGCCGCTGATGCCGCCCGAACCAAGAGACGCGCCTTTTCGCCGTCGCCCTTCTGGGTTCCCGCACAATGCACAACTGTGCGGACGCCGTCGACCGCGGCCTCGATCCCCGCGCCCGTGGTGAGGTCACCACTTACGTACGTGTCGCCGTCGTCCGAAGCAGGTGCACGGCGCGTCAGCACCCGAACCGACTGCCCTGCTTCCCTCAGCCGGGCGACGACTTGCCGCCCGAGCGTGCCCGTCCCGCCCGTGACAAGAACTGGTTGTCCCATCGCTGTGCTCCCTTTCGGTGAATTGCCTCCTGTGCTTGCATGACACGCGAACGTGCTGAAGTGTGACATCCGTGGATGCCTCCGATCTCCTGGGCCGCCGATTCGAAGCGGAGCGCGGCCGCCTCCGTGCGATGGCCTACCGCATGCTCGGCTCGCTGTCCGAGGCGGACGACGCCGTGCAGGACGCTTGGGTGCGCCTTTCGACTACGGACGCGGGAGCTATCGGGAACCTCGGAGGTTGGCTTACCACGGTCGTCGCCCGGATCTGCCTCAACATCCTGCGCAGCCGGGAGACTCGCGGAGAGGCTCCGCTCGATGACTCGATCCCCGAACTCGCCGACAGACGGGCGGGGAGCGATCCCGAGGAGGAAGCCGTCATGGCGGACGCCGTGGGACTCGCGCTGCTCGTGGTGCTCGACTCGCTTCAGCCCGCCGAACGCCTCGCCTTCGTGCTGCACGACATGTTCGACGTCCCGTTCGCCAACATCGCCCCGATCATCGGCAAGTCGACCGAAGCGACACGGCAACTCGCGAGCCGTGCCCGTCGGCGGGTCAAGGGATCAGCCTCACCCTCCCCCGACGCGGCCCGGCAGCTCCATGCAGTCGAGGCCTATCTGGCGGCAGTGCGCTCCGGCGACTTCGAAGCGCTCGTCAACCTCCTCGCTCCCGACGTCGTTCTGACCGCCGACGCGGCCGCAACTCCCGCGGCCATCGCCGTCATGCTCCGCGGCTCGCAAGAAGTCGCGCGCGCTGCAGTCGCCTCGGCACTCCGGGCTCCGTTCGCGCGCATAGCCTTGCTCGACGGCGCTCCCGGGCTCGTCGTTGCGCCGCGGGGTCACCTTCGGCTCGTGCTCGCGTTTACGGTCGACGGCGGGCGGATCTCAGCCGTGGACGTCGTCGCCGACCGGCGGAGGCTTAGAGCGCTCGAGGTCTCGCTAGCGGACCTCTAGAAGCCGCCGCCTTCACCGTCGCCCGAATCGACGGCCATGTTGGCGAAGCGCGAGTAGTGCCCTTGGAAGGCCACGACGATGTCCTTCGTCGGGCCGTTGCGGTGCTTCGCGACGAGGATGTCGGCCTCGCCCGCACGGGGCGACTCCTTGTTGTAGACGTCCTCGCGGTGGAGCAGGATCACCATGTCGGCGTCCTGTTCGATCGATCCGCTCTCGCGCAGGTCCGAAACCATAGGACGCTTGTCCTGCCGCTGCTCCGAGCCGCGGTTGAGCTGCGAAAGGGCGATCACCGGGACGTCAAGCTCCTTGGCGAGGAGCTTGAGCGCCCGGGAGAACTCGGAAACCTCCTGCTGGCGGCTCTCGACCTTCTTGCCGGAGCTCATGAGCTGGAGGTAGTCGAGGACCACGAGGCGGAGTCCGTGCTGCTGCTTGAGCCTGCGGCACTTGGCACGGATCTCCATGAGGGACATGTTGGGCGAGTCGTCGATGAAGAGCGGGGATTCGTTGAGCGGCCCCATGACCTTCGCGATCTTGGCCCATTGCTCGTCGCGGAGCGTGCCTCGGCGAAGGTCCTGGAGCTGGATCGTGGCCTCGGCGCTCATGAGGCGCATCGCAATCTCGTTGCGGCTCATTTCGAGCGAGAAGAAGACCGTTGGGAGCTTGTGCTTGATGGCGGCAGAACGGGCAAAGTCGAGCGCGAAGGTCGACTTTCCCACTGCAGGACGCGCGGCGATGACAATCATCTGGCCACCGTGCAGGCCGTGGGTGAGCTCGTCGAGTTCGTAGAAGCCCGTCGGGACGCCGGTGATGCCCTCACCGCGATGGCCTGCCGCCTCGATCTCGTCCATTGCGGATTCCATGACCTCGGAAAGCGCGACGTAGTCCTCGCCCTGACGGCGCTCGGCAACCGCGAAGACCTCGGCCTGGGCCTGATTGACGAGGTCTTCAACCTCGCCGTCCTGCCCATAGCCGAGCTGGACGATCTTGGTTCCCGCACTCACGAGTCGGCGCAGCACGGCCCGCTCTGCGACAATCTCGGCGTAGTAGCCGGCATTGGCCGCGGTCGGCACTGACTGGATGAGCTCGTGAAGATACGCCGGGCCGCCCACTCGGTTGATCTCGCCGCGCTTGGTCAGCTCGTCCGAAACCGTGACCGCGTCCGCGGGTTCGCCGCGGCTGTACAGGTCAGTGATCGCCTCGAAGATCGTCTCGTGCGCTGGACGGTAGAAGTCGGGAGCGCGGAGAACCTCCACGACGTCCGCGATGGCGTCCTTCGAGAGCATCATCCCGCCGAGCACCGACTGCTCAGCAACGATGTCCTGAGGCGGAGTTCGGCCTGTATCCGAGTCCCGGTAGGAGGGGGCCGATTCGGTGTGGGCAGCGGACATCAGAAGCACCTCGCAAGGAAGAGAGACCAAGCTCCGGCACAGAATGCTGGATGCTCCAAGACCGTACCCAAGCCCTCCGACAGTCGAGAACTCCGAAGTGAACACCCTCTGGGGATATCGCTGTTGATAACTCCTCCCCCAAGTGTTGAAAACCTGTGGACCACTGTGGATATCGCGATTGGAGCTTCTCGAATCCGCCCCTGACGTGGGAAGACGCTGCCTACAGCATGTGGATTAATCTTTTTTGTCCACATGCGAAATCCACAGCCGAGATGCTCTTTTTTGTGCAACCGTTTGTGTTTTCATGGGAGCCGCGGGACATATGTGATTTCTCCCACATATCGCGCGACGGGTCGCATTCCTCTGGCCGCATACAGCGCCTACACCGCCGGGCTTCTCTGCCGGGTGCCCCGTAGCTCGCCGCGTACTACGCTGGAAAGTGCCCCCGGCCGGGGCTAGATTCACGTCCTCCGCACCGATCCGGAAGCCCCGATGGAAAACCTTCTGCCGCCCCTCATCATCCTGCTGTGCGTCGTCGTGATTGTCGTCCTGATGCTGCGCAGGGGGGCTCGGAGGTCAAAGTCTTCGGGGGATGCGGCCCTTGCCGGCGGCCTAGAGGCCGCTGCCGCCGCCTCGTCACGGCTCAGCGAGCACCAGCACCGCGTGATCTATTCGTTCATCGCTCAGGGGCTCACGGTTCAGGCGATCGCCGCCTACCGCCAAGCCACGGGGGCGCGCCTGATCGAGGCGCGGAACGCAGTCCTCCTCATGGACCGGTACCCCCAGTCGTTCAACTCCCCTCCGGCCGAGACCACGCGGCCGGCCCCCGGTCCCCAAACCAGGCCGCCGGGCGCACCGGACGAAGATGCGACGGGCGAGCCTTCCAAGGGGCCGGCCGAGAGGACCGAGCCTGAGACCACTTCCTCAACGCCCGCGGTGTCACAACGACGCGAGGAGGCTTCGCCGTCGTCTGCCCAACAACCCAAGGTGCCGGCAACGCTCGGCGAGCGATCTACCACCCGCTATCCCTACCGCTATCGGGCGATCGTCAGCAACGGACGGCAGACGCTCGAGGTCGCGAGCAACTTGCTCAACGACGAAATCTACGGAGAGATCAAGGCACTCGCACAGATTGGCGACGCCGAAGACGCAGCACAGATGCTATGGCGCCACTCGGATATCAGCATCGAAGAGGCGAGGGCGTTCGTCGAGCTCCTCTGACTCGCCCTCACGCCGAATCTGACGCCGCCTCCTCCGCGGCTTCGAGCACCCGGAGCGCGTTCTCGGAGCACAGCGCGTCGAGTTCCTTGCGGCTCCACCCGCGCTCGGCCAGAGCGTCGAGCAGGGGCCTGTAGCCCGCGACACCGTCCATGCCCTCGGGGAGCTCGGGGGTACCGTCGAAGTCTCCACCGAGCCCTAGGTGGTGCGGGCCGACGACGTCGCGCGCGTGCTCGAGGTGACGGACGACGTCGTCGATGGTCGCCTTGGGTGCCGGGTGCATGCGCAGCCAAGCCTCGAATCCCGCCGCCGCCGCTGGATCCTCGGCGGGGGCTACATCGTGGAAGCCGACCGGAAGACCCAGCTCAAGCCGCTTCGCCTGAACGGCGCGGGCGTGGTCGCGGCAGGCCTCAGAAACGAACTTCGGCACAAACGTCACCATGAGCAGGCCGCCGTTGCGGGGGAGCCGCTCGAGGATCGAATCAGGGACGTTCCGTGGGTGGCCGCACACGGAACGGCATGAGGAATGGGAGAACATGACGGGCGCGCGCGACGTGTCGAGGGCGTCTTCCATGGTCCGCTCGGAGACGTGGGAGAGATCCACGATCATGCCGAGCTTGTTCATCTCCACGACGACGGCTCGGCCGAACTCGCTGAGCCCTTGATCCTCGCCCTCACCAGTTGCTGAGGAGGCCCAGGGGAGGCTGTCGTTGTGCGTGAGGGTCATGTATCGCACCCCGAGTTCGGCCATCGCGCGCAGGACGCCGAGCGACGCAGCAATACTGTGCCCGCCCTCCATGCCCATGAGGGAGGCAATGCGGCAACGATCGATGGCCGCGCGAACCTCGCCGGCCGTCCGAGCGAGCTCGAACGTCTCCGGGTAGGCCGCGACGATCCGGTGAACGCAGTCGATTTGCTCGAGCGTGGCCACGACCGACTGCTCAGGGGTCAGCGTGGAAGGAACGAACACGGACCAGAACTGAGCGCCTACCCCACCCCGCCGCAGCCTGGGTATGTCCGTGTGAAGCCTCGGCTGGCCGACATCGAGAGCCGCGGCTCCGACGTCGTACCCGAAATCCTGCCGAAGAGCCCAGGGAAGGTCGTTGTGTCCGTCGATGACGGGGGCATATTCGCGCTCAGAATGCACCCCGTCATCGTACGACGGGCTTCAGTTGCGGCCCGTGAGGTCCGAAAGAAGCTCTTCGAAGCTCTTGTCCTCGGGCCTCGTCGCGACTCTGGGAGCCTTGGCGGGCGTGCCCTCCGCCAGTTCAGCGACAAGCTCGGCCGCCGCCCGTTCGATCCGCGAGGTGAGGCTGCCGCCCAGAGTCGAGTCGCCCTCCGGGCCCTGGCCCCAGTCCATGGGAGCGGCGAAGACCGCAGTCGGGACGATTTTCGCCCTGAGATAGCTGAAGAGGGGACGCATCGCGAAGTCGATAACCATGCTGTGACGCTCCGAGCCTCCGGTCACACCGAGCAGGACCGGCTTTCCCTCGAGGGCGGTGTGGTCGAGCAGATCGATGAACGACTTGAACAGGCCGCTGTACGATGCGCTGAAGACCGGCGAGACCGCGACAAGTGCGTCTGCCTTCTCAGTCGCCTCGATGGCCTCTGCGAGTCTGGGAGCGGCATAGCCGGTGACGAAGTTGTTCGCGATGTCAACCGCAAGGTCGCGCAGCTCGTAGACGGCCACCTGGGTCTCGATGCCTAGCTCTGCGGCGCGGCGCACGCTCGCGTCAGCGAGCTGGTCCGCGAGGAGGCGGCTCGAGGAGGGTGTTCCCAGGCCAGCCGAGATGACCACGATCTTCTTCGCACCCATGGTGTCCGTTCTTCCTTTCGAAGGTAAATGCATTTGCATCTATCCTCACAACCGGGGAAGCCCCGAACCTATTCCCGACCGTCCGACACCCACCCCCGCCCCACGCTCCCCCCTCATCGTTTCGGGTACAGAAACTCCCCTCCCTGGCCGTCTCAGGTACGCCAACTCCCCACCCTGACCGTCTCAGGTACGCCAACTCCCCTCCCTGACCGTCTCAGGTACGCCAACTCCCCACCCTCCCCGGACAGCGTCCTATCTATTCCCAAACTGCCGACAATGCCATGCTGGCGTTGACGCGCCGAAGGTGCGGAAGATGGTTTCGCTGCACGCGAGACGCGCCGAGCGTGCGGTTCACGTACCCGAGATGCGGCCAGAGCGGAGTTGGCGTACCCGAAACGCCCCCAGAGGAGAGTCGGCGCACCCGAAACGCCCCCAGAGCGGAGTTGGCGTATCCGAAACGAGAGGGCCCCCGCCGAGCTATCGGCGGGGGCCCTCTCTATGTCCAACAGCCATCAGACTGGTGGGGAACTACTTCGCGGCGACAACCTGGAGGTTGATCGTTGCGGTGACCTCGTCGTGCAGGCGCACGGCGACGTCGTAATTGCCCGTGGTCTTGATGTGGCCCGGGAGGACGACCTTGCGCTTGTCGACCGAGCCGAGGCCAGCGGCCTCGACGGCGGAGGCGACGGCCTCGGTGCGGACGGTGCCAAAGAGGCGACCTTCCTTGCCGGCCTTCACCTCGAGGCGCACCGGGGTCTTCGCGAGAGCAGCAGCCTGCTCCTGCGCAGCCTCGAGCGTCTTGTGGGCCTTGGCGGCACGCGCGGCGTTGATCGCCTCGACGTGCGCCTCGCCACCCCGCGTCCAGCGCAGCGCGAAGCCACGCGGGAAGAGGTAGTTGCGGGCGTAGCCGTCCTTGACCTCGACAACGTCACCAGGGGTGCCGAGTCCGGTCACTTCCTGGGTGAGGATGATCTTTGCCATGGTTCTTTAGCTTCCCTTCTCAGCCGCGGCCAGCGCCGGAGTAGGGGAGCAGGGCAACCTCGCGGGCGTTCTTGATCGCCTGGGCGATCTTCCGCTGCTCCTGCACGGTCACGCCGGTCACTCGGCGGGCGCGGATCTTGCCGCGGTCCGAGATGAACTTGCGCAGCAGGGCGACGTCCTTGTAGTCGATGACGGTGATGTCAGCGGCCTTCAAGGGGTTGGACTTTGGTTTCGGCTTACGGATTTCAGCCTTGGCCATCGTGGAGCTCCTTTTGTCTCGCGGAGCCCGTGGTCATGCCACGGGATGGTTGATGTAAGTGATCAGAAAGGCGGCTCGGAGTCAGGGCCACTGCCCCAACCGCCCGAGTTGCTGACGCCCGGGGTTGCCCACGGATCGTCATTCTGCGCGCCGCCGCCGCTCCAACCGCCGGAGCCACCCTGGTTCTGCGAACCTTGGTTGCCTCCGTAACCGCCGGAGTTGCCGCCACCGAAGTTCCCCCCGGAGTTGCCGCCGCCGAAGTTGCCCCCGGCATTGCCGCCGCCGAAGTTCCCACCCTGACCGCCGGAGCGCTGGGTGCGGTTCACTTTGGCAGAGGCATAGCGCAGGCTCGGGCCGATCTCGTCGACCTCAAGCTCGATGACGGTGCGCTTCTCGCCTTCCTTGGTCTCGTAAGAACGGCTCTTGAGCCGGCCGCTGACGATCACGCGCATGCCCTTGGTGAGCGACTCTGCAACGTTCTCGGCAGCCTCACGCCAAATGGATGCGCGGAGGAACAGGGTCTCCCCGTCCTTCCACTCATTCGATTGGCGATCAAAGGTGCGCGGCGTGGAAGCCACGGTGAAGTTGGCCACGGCAGAACCCGACGGTGTGAACCGGAGTTCCGGATCGTTGGTCAGATTGCCGATGACCGTAATCGTGGTTTCGCCTGCCATGCTGCCTCCTGGTCCGAGCCTTGGACGTTCTTACGGATGAGCGAAGAGATTCACGCCAAGACTACTTGGCGGAAACCTTCTGGTCTTCAGGGCGGATGATCTTGGTGCGCATGATCGTCTCGTTGAGGTTCAGCTGACGATCAAGCTCCTGGGCCGTGGCCGGCTCAGCGGTGAAGTTGACGACGGCGTAGATCGCCTCGGTCTTCTTCTTGATCTCATAAGCGAGACGACGACGACCCCAGATGTCCACCTTGTCGACGGTTCCACCGTCGGTGGTGATCACACTCAGGAACTTGTCCAGCGACGGCTGAACGGTACGCTCGTCGATCTCGGGATCGATAAGGACCATCAGTTCGTAAGCACGCATGTGTGAACCCACCTCCTTTGGGCTAAGCGGTTGCGGTCTCTCCGCAACAGGAGGTTCATTTGCGTTTGCCAATGCTCCGCACAGGTTTGCATCCTGCGGCAGCACAGACTTCCCTATACTACCGGATCCGCGCCTGCCCTCCGGTGACTTCAACACTAGGGCCGCCCGCCGTCGTCGTCCGTTCCCCCTTCAGGGGTTGTGGACGACACGCCGTGGCGATTGGTGTGCAGGAACAGTCAGGGCTCACGAAGGTAGGAGTGCGAGGATCGCCGCATGATGACACAGCCCGGTTCTCTCCGCTCGACGCGCGCTGTGAGCGCCAGCCGCCGCATGTGGGCGATGGTCGCCCTAGGCATAGTCGCCGCGATCCTCACTGGACTCTTCTCGTCTTGGTGGCACGCCGCCGCCGCTGGCTGGGGCGCCGCGGCCCTTCTGTACGACATCTGGGTTCTCTCGAGGATCCTCCCCATGGACGCGGAACAGACGAAGAACCACGCCCGAGAAGAGGACCCGCGCAGGGGAACCCGCGACTTCCTCATCCTCTCCGCGAACGTCGCCGCAATTGTCGCCGTCATCATGGTCATGGTCTCCGGCAATCAGGACAAGGGGGCGGGAAAGGTCACCCTCGCCCTGCTCGCCATCCTCGTCGTTGCCGCGTCCTGGCTCCTGTTGCATACGATCTTCATCCTGCGCTACGCAGAGCTGTACTACAGCACGACCCAACCCGGGGGCGTCGAGTTCAACCAAGACGAGCCGCCCAAGTACAGCGACTTCGCATACCTCGGCTTCACCCTTGGCATGACGTTCCAGGTTTCGGATACGAACCTGACGACGACGCAGATCCGCACCGAAGCGCTCAAACAGGGGATCCTCGGCTACGTCTTCTCGACCGTCATCCTCGCCGCGACCATCAACCTCGTCATCGGGCTCGCGACCCAGAGCGGCTGAAAGCCCTCAACTGACGAAGAAGCGCTCGGCGACGAGCGCGAGGCGCCAAGGATCCAGCACGCCTGCGAGTTCACGCGCGGAATGCATGGAAAGGAGCGGGACGCCGACGTCGACCGTGCGGATCCCAAGCCGAGTCGCCGTGAGCGGCCCGATGGTGGAGCCGCACGGGACGTCATTGTTCGAGACGAACTCCTGGTAGGGCACCTCGGCCTCCGAGCACAGCCGCGCCCACAGGGCAGCGCCGGCGGCGTCGGTTGCGTACCGCTGCTGGGCGTTGATCTTGAGCAGTGGGCCCCCGTTGAGCACCGGGCGGTTCGCCGGATCATGCTTTTCCGGATAGTTCGGATGGATCGCGTGGCCCGCGTCCCCCGAAACGTGCCAGGAGGCGGCGAACGCACGACGGCGATCAGTCGCCGTCGTGCCGAGCCCGTCGCCGAGGCGGGCCAAGACGTCCTCGAGGAAGGGCCCGCAGGCCCCCGAGCGCGTTGACGAACCGACCTCCTCGTGATCGAAGGCGGCAAGGACCGGGATGACCGGCTCGCCGGACCACTCCCCCGTGTCCTCAAAGGCCCGGCCGAGCGCCGTGAGCCCTGCGTGGACCGAAGAGAGGTTGTCGAGCCGACCGGACGCGAGGAATTCACCGTCCGTACCGAAGACCGCGGGCTCCTGCGCGTCTGCGACCACGATGTCGTACCCTCCCACGTCTCCCGGATCGACCCCGGCCTCGCGGGCCAGCAGACCGAGCAGGTCCGCTCGGTCTGGATCGCCAAGTCCCCACACCGGGTTCATGTGCCGCTGCCTGTCGAGCTTGAGCCCATCGTTCACCGAGCGGTCGAGGTGGATCGCAAGCTGAGGGAACCGCAGGAGCGGGCCGGTCGCCACAAGGTGCTCGGCACCCTCGACCGTCACGAGGCGCCCTGCGAGACGCAGCTCGCGGTCCAGCCACGAGTTGAGCATCGGCCCGCCGTAGACTTCAACGCCAGCCTGCAGCCAGCCAAAGGCCCCGGTCGTCGGCTTGGGCTTGAGCTTGAACGAGGGCGAGTCCGTGTGGGCCCCGAGGATTCGGAACGGCGTGAGGGGTCCCGCGCCGTCGGGCACAATCCAGGCGATGAGCGCGCCGTCACGCACAACCACGTAGCCGCCCGGCGCCGTCGGCCATTCTTCGGCTTCCGACAGCACTCGGAACCCGACCTCCGCAAGGCGGCGGGCGCCCTCGTGCGCTGCGTGGAAGCTCGAGGGCGAAGCTACGACGAAACGGCCGAGATCCTGGGCATGACGATGTGCGGCGGTAGGCATGAGCCGAGTTTAGCCAGCGGGTCAGCGCGCATACCGCTCCACGAAGTTCCGCAGAATTCGCTGTGGCTCGTACACATGCGCTGCCCGGGCGCGCTGCTTGACCGCGTCCGCCTCGTCCGGTGGGAAGTAGCCGGAATGGCGATAGGCATCAATACGACGTTCGAGGCCGGGAAGGTCGAGCTCGGGGTGGAACTGAGTGGCATAGAGGTTGCGTTTGAAGCGGAACATCTGGACAGGGCAGCTCGCGGAACCCGCGAGCAGCGCAGCGTTCGACGGCAGTGTTCGCACGGCCTCCTTGTGGCCCACGAACGCGTCAAAGGAGGGCTGCAGGCCCGCGCAGAGTGGGTCGACGATACCAACCGGGGTCAGCTTCACCCGGACGGGGCCGACGGGCTCCCCGAAGCGGCGGTCCACGACCGCGCCCTCGTGCTGGCCGAGCAGCCCGACCCCATAGCAGGCACCGAAGAACGGGAAGTCCTCTTCGACGATGCGATCGAGGAGCTTGCCGATCTCCGCCTCGACGCGGAGCTGCTCGGAGCTCTTTTCCTCGACCGGATCCGACGCAGTGAACGGGCTCCCGCCGAGGATCACGCCCGAGAAGTTCGCGAGGTCAATCGCCGGGAGCGGGCCTGCCTCGGCACGCACACGCCACAGTTCCTCCGCCGCGAGGCCCCCGTATTCGCAGAACGCGCGGTACTCGTCGTCAGCGACGACATCGTGGTCGCGCGAGGCGAGGAGCAGGAACGGGCGCATGCCGACATTCTGCTGCGGCTGCCGTCTTCGGGGAAGTCGGCTCGCTGAGGGCCTGAGCGAATCGCCGCTCCAGCCCACTTCTAGGCTGCCGACACTCGGGTCGGGCGCGACGCGCCGCCATTCCGACTGATTGGGAAAACACAAGCGGGCGGGAGCGCGGGCCGAGGCGCAGACCGGGTCAGAACTTCAGCTTCGGGCGCTTGCGGCCGGCACCGAGCGGCGCCCCCACGAGGGACGAGACGATCGAGATGACGATGGCACCCAGCACGGCCGTCCAGAAGAACGAGTCCACGATGAGGTGCACGGGGGTGTACCGGCTGATCCAGGCGGTCAGCTCCAGCATCGCCGCGTTGAGCACGAGGGCGAACAGACCCAAGGTCAGCACGGTTACGGGCAGGGCGAGCCGACCGACGAGGGGCCGGATCAAGGCATTCACCAAGCCGAAGAGAGCACCGATGAAGAGGTAGCCCAGAACGAATTCGAGCGGTCCACTGGGGCTGGCCGCGCCCCCGCCGGGCAATGACCCGCTGATCTTGAGGCCGGGAAGGATGAGCGTGCCGACCCACAACGCCGCAGCGTTGGCAACGACCCGGAGAAGGAACGGACCGATCTGGCTCTTCTTGCGAACCACGCCCTACCTAATACCCGCCGGAGCCGCTGACAAACTTCAGCCGGCAAACCTCAGTAGTCCGGGTTGCTCGGGACAACGAGCCCGGTTTCATACCCGTACACAACCGCCTGAACTCGGTCCCGGAGGTGCAGTTTCGAGAGGATGCGCCGCACATGGCTTTTGACCGTCGCCTCGGACAGATACAGCCGGCGGGCGATCTCCGCATTGCTGAGCCCCTCGCAGATGGCGTGCAGCACCTCGAGCTCGCGCGGAGTGAGGTCCCGGAGGAGCGGATCCGGCTGGGCCTCCAGACCACGGCCGCCTCCACCCGCCCTCGCTCGAACGTATGTCTCGAGGAGCCGCTGCGTCACACGCGGGCTCACGACCGCGTCCCCGCTGGCCACGAGACGGACGGCCTGGACGAGCTCAGCCGGAGCGACATCCTTGAGGAGAAACGCAGACGCACCCGCTTGGAGGCCCGCAAAGGCATATTCGTCGAGGTCGAAGGTCGTCAGGATGATGACCCGTGCCGGCGACTGAGCCGCAGCGATGAGGCGCGTGGCCTCGATCCCGTCCATCCGCGGCATGCGGACGTCCATCAGAACGACATCCGGGGCGAGTTCCCGCGTGAGGCGCACCGCCTCGGCACCGTCTCCGGCCTCGCCGACCACCTCGATGCCTTCCTCGGACTCGAGGACCATGCGGAAACCGACACGCAGGAGGGGCTGGTCGTCAACGAGAAGGAGACGGAGGTTGTGCTCGTTTGAGGCCGAGAAGCCTTCCGAACCGGCTGTCATCGGTCCCCTTCCGCCCAGTGCAGCTCTGCTTCAACACGCCAGCCTCCGCCCGGGCGCGGCCCGGCCGTCAACGTGCCTCCGAAGATTGCGGCACGTTCCCGCATACCGGCAAGGCCGCCGCCGGTCCCCAGCGCGGGATCAGCGCCGTCGGGCGCCGTGCCGCCATCGTTGTCGACCCCCACCCGCACTGCGCCCGCTTCCCTGGCGACAAGGACGTCGACGCGGCCCACGCCCCTCGCGTACCGAAGGACGTTGGTGAGCGATTCCTGGACGATCCGGAAGACTGCGAGCTGGAACGCGGCGTCGTCTGGAAGGCTCTCGCCCTCCTGAGTCAGGACAACGGGCAGGCCAGCCGCGCGAAAGCCGTCGACGAGGGCCTGCAGACCGCCCGGCGTGGGTTCCCGGCCCACCGAGCCACCGTCCGCCCGCAGGACTCCGAGGACACGGCGCATGTCCGCGAGCGCGGCTCGGCCCGTACTCGAGAGTTCACCGAGCACCGAGCGCGCCCGCTCGGGATCGCGGTCAAGGGCGCGTGCAGCCCCATCGCTCAGAGCCACCATGACGGTCAGCGAGTGGGCGACGACGTCGTGCATCTCCCGCGCGATCCGGTTGCGTTCCTGCACGGAGGCAAGCTGGGCCCGCCGGATCGCCCATGCGCGCACCTCCGCCTGATGGATACGGTTCCCGCGGACCACGATCCCGACGCCGATCGCGACGAGATTCGAGAGGATGACCGATACGGATGCGACGAGGCCGATGAACGGACCGTGCTGCGCGAGGAACTCCTCGCCTGGACGGTACACGAACGCAAAGTACGCCCCGGCGGGAAGGCTTGCGGCGACCGTGACGACGAGTGCCCAGACCGTACGAACGCGAAGCGCGACGACGTACAGCGCGAACCAGACTGCTGCGCTCATGCTGCCAAGTTCAGGAGTGGCGAAGAGGACGACAGCGTCCGCCGCAACAATGCCAGCCAGAAGCGCCCAGGGCGCCCGGCGGCGCAGCATGAGCGCCGCCTGCGAGAGGAGGACGACGCCGAACTGCCACCAGAACCCGTTGCGCCCCTCTTCGATGAGGGCACTGAGCGAGAGCACAGCGCTCGAGAATACGACGAGCCCGTCCATCGCGAGAGGATGTTCGTAGAGGAACTGGCGAAGGCGGCCACGGCGGGCCGGCAGCGCGGAGATAGCGGCGACGCTTCCCCTGGAAGCGGCTGACGTGCCTGCAGCAGGCCCAGCTGCAGCGCTAGGAACGCCTGCGGGAGGTGCGACGCCTGCAGGCGTCGCACCTCCCGTCTTGATCACGCGGGACATGATGTCCATTGTGGTCCGTTCGTCACACGTCCCGCTGCCGGAGTGTGACGAACCCGGCGCCCAGCAGAGCGACAACATACGCCACGAGGACGAGCGTGCCCTGCCAAGGCTCGAGGTAAGCCGTGTTGAGGGCACTGCTGGAGCCTGCCTCGAACATCGCATCTGCCGCGTTGGTCGGCAGGTACTTGCGGGCCTCGGTGAAGAAGTCCCCGGGGATGAGCTGGAAGATGATCGGCAGCACAAAGAGAAGCGCCACTAGGGTCACGATCGCCCCGGCCGAGTTCCGCAGAAGCGCCCCGAGGGCGAGACCCATGAGAGCCACGGCCGCGACGTAGGCAGCATTGAGGAGCATGAACCGTTGCACTTCCCCGCTCGCCATATCGAGGTGGAGGTTGTAGTTGGCGAGGATCGGCTGGGCGACCAGGCCGCCGATGTAGGCGCCGACGTAGGTGAGCACAAAGCCGACGACGGCGGCGTACACACCTTTCGCTGCCAAGACCGGCCAGCGCGTGGGTACGGCCGCGAAGGTAGCGCGGGACATGCCGGTGGTGAATTCCGAGCTGATCATGAGGACAGCGAGCGCGCCGACGATGAGCTGCGCGAACGAGACGCCGCCAGCGGGGAGGTGCAGGACGGCGCTCGTCGTGTCCAACGCCTCTGCACGCGGCCCGGTCGCTCCACCGTTTTGGACGTTAGTCGTGACTTGGCCAATGCCCCACGCCTGGAGCGCGGCGAAGCCGACGAGGAGGACGACGCCGCACAGCAGCAGGATGCGCGTGGAAAGGAGCGAGAGGAGCTTGATCCGCTCGGAATTGAGGACGCGCAAGAAGTTCGGGCCCGCGAGTCGCTCCTGAGGGACCGCAGAGCGGCGGTTCGTCTGGACGGCCGTGCTCATCGCGTTGCCTCCTGTGCCTGATTGGGGGTCTTCGTCCCGAGGGCGCCGCTGGGGCTCGACGCCGGCGGCTCCTCGTAGTGGCTCGCGTCATGCGAGCGGTACTCGACGTCGTCCTTTGTGAGCTGCATGTAGGCCTCCTCGAGCGAGGCTTGGAGCGGGGTCAGCTCGTAGACGAGGATCTGATGATCGAGAGCGGTCTGGGCGATGGTCCGCGGATCGAGACCGCCGACCTCGAGGACCTCGCGCTCCGGGGCCTGGATGGTCACTCCAGAGCGGGCGAGGAGGCGCGAGAACTCTTCCGGGTGGTCGGTGCGGACGCGCGTCCGAGCCTTGCCTTGGCTCGAAATGACGTCGTCGATCGGCGCGTCCGCGAGGATGCGACCCCGGCCGATCACGATGAGGTGGTCCGCCGTCTGCGCCATCTCACTCATGAGGTGGCTCGAAAGGAACACCGTGCGGCCCTCGCTCGCGAGGTATTTCACAAGATTTCGCACCCAGACGACGCCCTCGGGGTCGAGGCCGTTGACTGGTTCGTCGAGGACTACCACCTGCGGGTCACCCAGTAGCGCGGCTGCGATGCCGAGGCGCTGCCCCATGCCCAGCGAGAAGCCCTTGACCTTCTTCTTGGCAACGGCACCGAGGCCCGTCATCTCGATGACTTCGTTGACCCGCTGCGATGGAATGCCATGCGTCGCTGCCAGTGCCGAAAGGTGGCTGTAGGCAGTGCGGCCGGGATGCACTGCGCGAGCCTCGAGCAGTGCGCCGATCTCACGCAGGGGTGCTCGGTGCTTCTGGTAGGGCGCGCCGTTGACGGTGACCGTTCCGCGTGTTGGGGCGTCGAGGCCCATGATCATCCGCATGGTCGTGGACTTGCCTGCACCGTTCGGCCCGAGAAACCCGGTAACCCTGCCGGGCTGAACCGTGAACGTGACCCCGTCGACCGCAGTCTTGGCGCCGTAGACCTTCGCCAGGTCGGTTGCCTGGATCATGTCCCCTCCTGAGATAGCTGACGATTCCACGCTAGGACCGGAGGGGCCGGCGCGCGACGCTCCGCGGGATGAACCTGAACGGCCCGCATCCTCCTCGAGGACTAAGGGATGGCGCCTTTCTGGGTTGCCCCCTGAGGTTCGGCGTGTATCATCGCCGCGCAAGGTGCCGTTCGTTAGCTGAGGCTCCTTCGCGGAAACAAGCCAGCGACCCTAAACGTCGAGAGACGCCACCGGTCAGGACAGGCTGCCCCGGGCTAAGGGGCAACCCCGATTGGCTCCCTCCCAGAGAGGGTCACGACGCGAAGTGCCAAAGGTCTTACGAGGAAGGGCACCCCGGGCGATCTGCCCGGGGCCTCCCCAGGCACGTGAGAAGCGATGCAGGAGGTGGTTCGCCTTGTCGAGTGGCGATAGTAATACCTCCCCGCGCGCCTTCTGACGGAAGTTCGTCAGCAGCACCTCTTCCCGCCCCGCATGCCAATGACGGCCCGACCTTGGGCCCTTTTCGGTGTGCCCGCTTCACGATTGCCCGGCCACCGCCGGGAGGAAGCAGGTCCCTGTGATCAAGACCCCGCTGAACTCTGCCCGCCGTCCACACCCCGGCAAGTTGGCCAGAGCCACACCCGCGCCGCACTCGGTTGCCTCCCCGAGCGTGGCCGCCGTGCTCGACTCCGCCCACATCGGGGACATCAAGGGCGCCTTCGGCACGATCCGCGTCGACGACACGCCGGGGCAGTCGAGCTGGAAGGCACGGCTCAAGACGCTTCTGGCCATCATCGGGCCCGGCCTGATCGTCATGGTCGGCGACAATGATGCGGGCGCCTTCGGCACCTACACCCAGGCTGGGCAGGACTACGGCACGGGCCTCCTGTGGACGCTCCTTCTCCTCGTCCCAGTGCTGTACGTGAATCAGGAGATGGTGCTCCGGCTGGGCGCCGTGACCGGCGTGGGGCACGCCCGGCTCATCGTGGAGCGCTTCGGGAAGTTCTGGGGCGCGTTCAGCGTGATCGACCTGTTCATCCTCAACGCCCTCACGATCGTCACGGAGTTCATCGGCATCAGCATCGGCCTCTCGTACCTTGGCGTCCCCAAGATCCCGGGAGTGATCGTCGCCGCCCTCGTGGTCGTCGGCGCTACGAGCACCGGCTCGTTCCAGCGCTTTGAGCGCGTGTGCATGGTCCTCGTGTTCGGCTCGCTGCTGCTCGTGCCCATCTTCTTCATGTCCTCTCCGGACTATGGCCAGATCGCCCAGGGCTTCCTCATCCCCGGTGTGCCCTCAGGCTCGAGCATCTCGGACGTGACCCTCCTGATCATTGCGATCGTCGGCACGACCATCGCTCCATGGCAGCTGTTCTTCCAGCAGTCGTACGTGATCGACAAGCGCATCACTCCGCGCTACATGAAGTACGAGAAGGCTGACCTGTGGATCGGGATTGTCATCGTGGTGATCGCCGCTGGGGCAATCATCTCCTTCACCGCCTTCACCTTCGCCGGCCGCCCCGAGTTCGGCCAGTTCACTGATGCGGGAGGCGTTGCCGAAGGCTTGGGGAAGTACGTCGGCCACCTTGCGGGCGTCCTGTTCGCTCTGGCCCTCATCGACGCCTCGATCATCGGAGCCGCCGCCGTGGGCCTCTCGACCTCGTACGCGCTCGGCGACGTCCTCGGGCTCAAGCACTCCCTGCACCGCAAGGTCAGCGAGGCCAAGGGCTTCTACGCGGCCTTCGCCGGGATCATCCTCATCTCGGCGATCGTCGTCGTCATTCCCGGCAGCCCGCTTGGGCTCCTGACCGTCGGTGTCCAAGTCCTCGCCGGCGTGCTGCTGCCGTCCGCGACCTTGTTCCTCCTGCTGCTGTGCAACGACAAGGCCGTCATGGGCCCGTGGGTCAACGGGAAGGCGATGAACGTCTTCACTTCGATCGTCATCGCGATCCTCGTGATCCTCTCCGTCGTCCTCACGGCGGCGACGCTCTTCCCAGGGATTGACGGCAGCGCGATCATCGCGATCCTCATCGGCGGAGTCGTGTTGGCCATCCTCGCCGGCGCAGCACTCGCTGCCCTGAGGATCCGCGCCCGGGCGAGGGGCCAGCTCGCGGTGGCGCCCGCCGTCGACCGCTCCCAGCGACTCACGTGGCGCATGCCGCCGCTGGCCCTGCTCGAACGCCCCCAGCTCTCGCTCACGCGCCGCGTCGGCCTCGGAGTGCTGTGGGTCTACCTGATCGTGGCGATGATCCTCGTGATCGTCCGCGTCGTCCAGCTCGCCCTCGGCAGCGCCTGACAGACCTCCTCTCCAGCGCGCGGGGTGACGTACAGTCACCTCGAGACGCAGCTGCACCGTGCACCGAAAGGCACCCGATGACCGCCGCCCAGGCCGCTTCCCTGTCCCTCTCCGCCCTCCTGCGCCAGCCCGTCACCGACTCCGACGGTCACCGCATGGGCACGCTCGCTGACCTCATCGTCCGCCTTCGCCACGACGACTATCCGCTCGTGACCGGGCTCGTCGTCGCCGTCGGCGGGACGCGCGTCTTCGTCTCCGCGGCGGACCTCGCGGCACTCGCCCCCGACCGGGTCCAGCTGGCCGCGAGCAGCCTGGACCTGGGCGAGTTCCGCCGTCGCGAAGGCGAGGTGCTCCTTTCCGAGGACGTCCTCGGACATCGGCTCATCGACGTCTCCCGCGTCGCGTTCGTCAAGGCCTACGACGTCCAGCTCTCCCCTGTTCTCGACGGCTGGGCAGCTACCGGCCTCGACGTCCACCGCCGTCGCTGGCTCAGCCTCGGGCCGCGCCACTCCGCCCACCCGCCGCGGGACTGGAAGGACTTCGAGCCCCTCATCGGCCACGCCGAATCCGCTCAGGTCCGCATGGCCACCGGCCGGATCCCCGAGCTCAAGGCAGCCCAGATCGCCGACATCATCGAGGAGGCCACCGAGCACGAGCAGGACGAGCTCCTCGCCCAGGTCCACGAGAACCCCGAGCTCGAGGCCGACGTCTTCGAAGAGCTCGATGAGGACCGCCAGTCCGAGCTCTTCAAGGACCGCTCCGACACGGAAGTCGCCGAAGTCCTCGGGCGGATGCAGGCCGACGACGCCGCCGACGCCCTCATGGACCTCCCCCAGGAGCGGCGCGTCCCCGTGCTCGACCTCCTGCCCGAGCCCCAGCGCGCTCTGGTCCACCGCCTCCTCGGCTACCACGACCTCACGGCCGGCGGCCTCATGGGAACAGACTTCCTCGCGCTGCCCGCCACCACGACCGTAGCCGATGCCCTCACCGCCGTCCGCGGTGCCCGCCTGCTCCAGCCCCAGGCACTGACGGTGATCTACACGCTGGCTCCGGACGGCACCCTCGCCGGCGCACTCAGTCTCGTCCACGCGGTGCAGGCTGAGCCCGCGAACGTGCTCGCCGACGTCGCGGACGACGACGTCGTGGTCGCCCACGCGACGGACGACGTCGTCGATGTCACCACGCGCATGGCCGACTTCAACCTCCTCGCGATGCCCGTCCTCTCCGAGGACCGCCACATCATCGGCGTCGTCACGGTCGACGACGCGCTCGAGGCCGCGATCCCCGAGGACTGGTCACGTCGTGAGTCGAACCACCGGGAGACCGGCTCCGAGGGCTGACCGCCGCCCCTGCGGCCGATGACGCTTCGGGGTCAGCGCGGTTTGCCGTCAGGCGATCGCGAAGAAGGCCACGGCCAGGGCGGCGGCCAATAGGGCCTCCGTTATTCCGGTGCTCCTCGGGACTCGGATGTCCTTGCTCTCCGCTGGCACGGCGAACGTCGCCAGCACCCATCCGATTGCCGTGATGAGCAGGACGACGGCGGCCAGCAGGTCCAGAATGATGACGCCGAGCTGATTCGCAGGATGATGTGTGGCCGAGACGCCGTCCCGTGCCACAGAGATCAGCACCCAGCCAGCCGACAGCGTGATCAAGGACCGGAACGCAGCCGTTCCCGTACCTGATCGGTCTTCTGCACCCGTCCCACGCAGGCCGAGGCCGATCCGGGCGACGAACCAGAGCAGCACCGCCGCGAGCACCGCGCCCACCAGCATGGGAGCAAACCTTGCCCAGCCGGCTCCAATCCCTAGGACCGTGGCGGCGATCAGAAACCGCCCGCTCTCGTCCACGCGGGCCAACCCCGAACGCGCCCGGAACACCTGTACGGCACACGCCAGCGCCGCGGCGCCAGACAGGCATAGAAGTGCGGTCACGATGAACCCGTTGGCGAACATGCGGATTGGCCTCCCTGGTCGGACATAGTGCACACACTTCGTGGTGCGAGCGACGTGCGGGCCTTCCGAGCGGGGACTCTAGCGGCGGAATCTGGATGGCGGCTGGAGGCCTCTCCCGTCAGCGCAGGCAAGGTGGGAGGCAGCGCACGCAAGGCAAGGGTAGGTGGATTCCTCTCCGTGCTCCCCCACTCCGTAAAGTAGTGGGGACGCCGTTTCCGGCGGCAATGAGTGAGAGGCGGTGTGGCATGCGTGCGCTGTTCAGGCTCTCGCGCGCCGTCGTGGTCTCCTCGAGCACCGTGCTCCTCGCTGCGGGCGGCCACCTCGCCGGAGGCGGAAGCCTGCCCGACCCGCTCGTCGTCGTCGGCATCCTTGCGCTCGTGACCCTGCCGGTCATGGCACTCGCGGGGCGGAAGATCTCGCCACCTATGATGTTCGCCATACTCGGGGTGGGGCAGTTCGGGCTGCACAACGCGTTCGAAGTCCTTTCGGCATCAGCGTCGAGCGCATCGACACTTTCAGTGGCCTCCGGCCACGTTCATCTGATGGGGGCCATCTCCAAGCCGGCCCATGCCGCCCCTATGGCCATGGACACGGGTCACATGCTGCTCGCGCATGCCATCGCTACCGTCCTGACGGCGCTGCTCCTCGCCCACGGGGAATCGGCCGTCTGGGCACTCCTCGCGTGGCTCCGCCCGCTCATCCGGCTTCTCGTCGCGGCCTCACCGTCGCCGGAGCCTCACGTCCCGGCCTTCATTGAGGATGCGCTCCCCCGCGCATGGCGCAGTCTGCGCCTCCCCGCGCGGCGTGGGCCGCCGCGGGCCTTCGCCGTCGCCTGAGACGGCCCCGCCGCCCGCTTACGCGGGTTCCTCCATCCACGCGCCCGGGCCAACGCGCGCCCGGCGAGACTGAAGGCCACCATCACCATGCACAAGACCATCCGCCGCAGCCTGAAGACGATCGGCACCGCCGTCGCCACCGCGGCTCTCATCGCGACCGGCGCCGCCGCTGCCTCCGCCCACGTCAGCGTGGACCCAGATGACCCGGCGGCTAACGGCTACACCCACCTGACGTTCAACATGCCCAACGAGTCCGCCACGGCGAAGACCAACAAGCTCGAGGTCAAGCTGCCGACCGACACCCCCTTCACCTCCGTGTCGGTCAAGCCCATTGAGGGCTGGACGGCGCAAGTCATCACCACCACGCTCCCGAAGCCGGTCACGGTCGAGGGGTCAACGGTCACGAAGGCTCCGACCTCGGTCGTGTGGACCGCTAACGATGCCGCGCACGAGATCGGCCAGAACCAGTACCAGGCATTCGCCCTCTCGGTCGGCATCCTGCCCGCGGCAGGGACGAAGATCGTCCTCCCTGCCATCCAGACCTACACCGACGGCACGGTGGTCAACTGGGACCAGACCCAGCAGGACGGCCAGCCGGAGCCTGACCACCCCGCGCCGTCGTTCACGACGACGCCGGCCGACGACGCGAGCCCCGCACCCACCGCGAGCGCGACGCCGGTGGCCCAGGGCGCCGGCACCGCGACCCCTGCTTCCCAGACGAACGACGCAACCGGGACGTGGGGACTAATTCTCGGCGCCATCGGCGTGATTCTCGGAGGAGCGGCCCTCGGCCTCGTCCTCAGCGGACGTCGGAAGGCAGCCAAGCCGTGAAAAGCGGCTTTCGGATCGTCGCGCGCGCCGTCGCGGTCTTGGGGGTGGCCGCTGGCCTCGCCCTGCCCGCGGCGGCCGCGCAGGCGCACGACGTGCTTGAGGCGACCAATCCTGCCAACGGCTCGACGGTCGCAGCCGTGCCCGACGCCGTGGTCCTGACCTACGACCACACTCCGATCGCGATCGGCACCGAGATCCAGGTCAAGGACGCGGCTGGTACAAATGAGGCCGACGGCGCAGCGAGCGTTGTCGACAACAACGTAACCCAGGCGATCAAGCCCGGGGCCCCGGCCGGGAAGTACACGGTAGTGTGGCGGGTCGTCTCCTCGGATTCCCATCCCATCGAGGGGACCTTCACGTTCACTGCGAAGGCAGCCGGCGGCGGGACCTCGAGCGCGGGAGCGACGAGCGGCGACAATGCGACGGCGGCTGCCACGGCGTCGTCGGCCGCGGCCTCCGATTCCTCGGGCGGCTTCCCGGTCTGGACAATCCCCGTCGGGGTCGTCGTCGTCCTCGCAATCGCGGCCCTCGCCTGGTTCGTGCGGCGAGCCCTCGCCAGGGCGGCCCAGGAGTAACAAAGCTGGGAATAGGCTGGGAATCCTCCTCCGCCCCTGTGATCCCCGTTACGGATCTGCCATAGTCCAGCAGACCGTCTTGACAGGTCCGTCAAAACTTCCGGCGGTCACTGGACAAAGGGGATGTCGGTGAAGAGAAGATTCTTCGCAGCAGCGGGCTCGGCCCTGCTGCTGGTCGCGGGTCTCGCCGTAAGCTCAGCACCAGCGTGGGCAGCGCCCGGCTCGCCTGCCCGCGGTGATCGCTCCATTCAGGTATGTGCGACGCCGCGGGCCGGCGATGCTGCATGCACTGCCCGCCAGGCCCTGGACCCGTCAGGGCACGTCGTCTCGAACGCGAGCGCTCCGCCGGCCACGGGCCTCACGCCGTCCCAGCTGCAGAACGCTTACCACCTGACGGGGACAGCCTCGGGTGGACGGACAGTCGCAATTGTCGACGCGTACGGATACCCGAACCTCGCGCGGGACCTGGCGACGTACCGCTCGCAGTTCGGCCTCCCCGCTTGCACCACGTCCAACGGGTGCCTCCGCGTGGTCAACGAGACGGGCGGCACGAGGCTTCCCAGATTCAACCTCGGCTGGGCGCAGGAGCAGTCGCTCGACGTCGACGCCGTCTCCGCGGCGTGCCCCGACTGCAAGATCGTCGTGCTGCAGGCCAACACCGCGTCCTTCAGCGACCTTGGCACCGCCGTTCAGACGGCCGCGAAGCTGCCCGGCGTCGTCGCCATCTCGAACAGCTACGGCGGATCCGACGCGGCTGATTCGACGTACGGGAAGTACTACAACTTCCCGGGGATCGCGGTGACCGCGAGCGCGGGTGACAACGGCTACAAGGGCGCTTCCTACCCCGCGTCGTCGAGCTACGTCACCGCGGTGGGTGGCACCTCGCTTGCCGCGGCAGCCAACGCCCGCGGCTGGAGCGAGACGGTTTGGAGCGGCACGGGGTCCGGCTGCTCCAGCCTCAACGCCGCGCTGCCGGCCGCCTCGGCGGACGGCACGGGCTGTGCTGGGCGCGCGATGAACGACGTCGCCGCGGTCTCAGACCCGAACTACGGCGGCCTCGCCGTCTACTACCCGACGTCGAGCGCCAACTCGAGCTGGGGCCAGTTCGGCGGCACGAGCGAAGCCTCCCCGATCATCGCCTCGGTCTACGCGCTGAGTGGGAACACTGGCTCGGCTGCTGCCGGCACGTACGCGAACGCGGTGCCGTACAGCCACGCGAGCAGCCTGTACGACGTCAGCAGCGGCAGCAACGGCACGTGCTCGCCGTCGCAATGGTGCACCGCCCGCACGGGGTGGGACGGGCCGACGGGGCTCGGCACGCCCGACGGCGTGAGCGGCTTCTAATCGTTTGATGGTCAGGTCCCGCGGGTTGCGAACCCGCGGGACCTGACTTTTGAACGGGCGTGACTAGCAGGAGGTGACCAACAAACGAGGCGCCACCCCCAGGAGGTGACCAACGAACGAGGCACCACCCGCAGGAGGTGACCAACGAACGAGGCACCACCCCGCAGGAGGTGACCAACAAACGAGGGGGCACGCGCGGGAGGTGACCATCAGACGGGGGGTTTGCGCGTGGCCCCCGCGAGCACGAGGGAGACCGCGATGGGTACGAGGATCGCGAGGAGCGCGTGCCGGAGTCCCAGGTGGTCGCCGAGGAAGCCCAGGAACGGCGGGCCGGCGAGGAACGCGATGTACCCGATTGTGGCCACCACTGAAACGCGGGCGGCGGCGTGCCGTGGATCATCCGAGGCGGCCGACATTCCCATCGGGAACGCGAGCGCCGCACCGAGGCCCCAGAGGAGGGCCCCGATGGCGGCCAGCCAGTAGGAGCCCGCGAGCGAGTAGACCGCGAGGCCGATGAGGGCCGAGACCATGCTGAGGCGCAGCGCGACCACGCGGCCGAGCCGGTCAATGATCCGGCCGCCGAACCAGCGAGCGAGCGTCATCGCGCCCACGAACAGCGCGAAGAGCGCCGCGCCCCCGGACTGGCTCGTGCCGAGGCCGTCGACCGAGCCCTTCGCGATCCAATCGTTGCCCGCGCCTTCCGTGAGCGTCGCCCCGAGGACGACGACGCCGATCAGCAGCGTGCGTACGTCCGTCCACGCGGCGCGCGCCCCGCCCCGTTCCTTGCGCTCCGGAGCCGGGGACCCGCCGTCGTTCGGTGACTCCGGCTGAGCCGCCGAGTGCGCGGTGAGCGGCAGGAAGTGCCGGGGGACCAGAACCATGATGACGAGGACGGTGAGCATGATCGCGGCGAGGTGCAGCGGGAGCGGCACACCAAGAGCGCTGAGTCCCGCCCCGACGATGGCGCCCAGAAACGCGCCGCCGCTGAAGCCTGCGTGGAACTGCGGCATGACGGTCCGGCCGAGCCGGTGCTCGACGTCGGCCCCCTCGATGTTCTGCCCGACGTCCCAGAGGGCGATCCCGATCCCGAATACCGCGAGGCCGACGGCGACGAGCAGCACAGACACGATCAGCAGGCCGAGGGCGAGCATGCCGCCTGCGATGACGGCGAGGAGACCTCCGAGGCGCACCGTCCGGACGATCCCCACCCGGCTCGAGATGGGGCCGACGAGCGGCATCGAGCACAGCGACCCGATCGCTCCGACGAGGAGGACGAGCCCCATCTCACCGGTCGAGAGTCCGAGGGTCTGGGTGACGGCGGGGATTCGAGCCGCCCAGCTGGCGAAGATGAACCCGTTGGTCGCAAAGATGATGAAGGTCGCGATCGCCGCACGCCGCACCGTGGCTCGGTCCACGGAGGCCGCAGAGCCGACCGCCAGATTCTGATCGCCTTCGGGGGTCATTGGCTCGCCTTCGTGAGGAAGTTGGTCAGGAGCGGGCCGGAGATCGTCGCGCCCAAGCCGCCCTCGTCCACGAATACGGCGACCGCCAGATCCCCGTGGATCCCGATGATCCACGCATGGGTCTTAGGCGGGTTGTCGCTCCCGAATTCGGCGGTGCCGGTCTTCGCGCCGACGGGGGCGCCGGGGACAGACAGCAGGAAGCCCGCATGGCCGCTCGTCACGACGGCGCGCATCATCTGCTGGAGCGGGGCGGCCTCTGCTGGGGTGATCGGCTTGGCTGCGGCCTGCGCCGGGCTCGCCGACGCGCTTTGGATTGCCGAGGTCGTCGCACTTGCCGGCGCACCGGCCGATGTCGCCTGCTCCCCCTCGCCCGCGTTCAGGACGAGCCGCGGCGAGACGAGGCCACCCTTCTGGACAGAGGCAGCCATGACCGCGGCGGAGAGCGGCGACATGAGGATCTGCCCCTGGCCGATCATCGAGGCGGCATGCTCAGTCGTCCCCGCCGTCGCTGGGACCGAACCCATGAACGCGTCCGCGCCGAGCTGGGGGGCATCGATCGCCAGGCCGAGCGACGTCGCCGCCGATTCGAGCTGCGCTTGGGAGACTTTGTCGCGCTGCGAGATGAAGGCCGTGTTGCACGAGTGCGCATACGCGTCCTCGAGCGTGATCGTGCCGAGGTGGTCCTCCGGGTAGCCCGTCGCGTTCTGGAAATTCTTCCCATCGACGGTCAGGGTCGGAGTGCACTGCACTTTGAGGTCAGGGGTCGCGCCTTGCCGGAACAGGGCGAGCGAGTCGACCGTCTTGAAGATCGAGCCGGGGGCGTACTGGCCGAGCATCGCAGTGTTGTAGCCGTTGCTTCCCGGGCCACTTGCCGCCGCGAGCACGGAGCCGTCCGAGGGGCGGATCGCCACGATGGCCGACGCCGGTCCGACCGAAGCGAGGGTGTCATCGGCGAGCTGCTGGAGCTTCGGATCGAGCGTCGTGCGGAGGGGCGTTCCAGCCTGGGCAGGGGCTGTGAACAACGCGCGCGGCTGAACAGCGGACGACGACGGGCTGGGGCTCGCGCTGGCCTGCCCACCTTGGGAGGACGCCCCGTTCTGGTTGACCGCGAGGACCGTCACGCCGTCCTTGCCACGCAGCTGATCGTCGTACTGCGCTTCGAGCCCGCCCTGCCCGGTCTGATCGCCCGCGTTCAGCTCGCCCTTGGACTTCTGGATCTGCTCCGCAGTCGCGTCCCCGACAGTTCCGAGCACGGCTCGGGCGAACTCGCGCGTCGGCGCAAGCGGCAACGTGCCGCCGAGGGCGAAGGCGCCTGGGACGGCTGCGATCTGCTCGTCAGTCGGCGTACGGCCGGGGACGTCACGCAGAACGATGGCCTGCACGAAAGCCTGTGGGCCGGAAGCCGCAACCTGCTTCGCGTATTCGGCGGGGTCGATGCCCACGAGGGACGCCAGGGCGCGGGCGGAGGAGTCGAGTTGGGAAGCGGGCGTCTTGGCCTTGTCGATTCCCACGCGCTTGACGGGCCGTTCCGTGACGAGTTGGGCATCGTTGGCACCGAGGATGTCCCCGCGGGGAGGCGCCGTCGTCTTGAGCTCGAGGACCTCGCCCGCCTGGAGTCCCGGCGCGAGGAGCCCTGGAGACCATTTCACGGCCCAGTGGCCGCCCGACTGGTCGACCTCCGCCGTCGTCGTGTACTTCCATTCGCGCCCCGAAAGCTCCCAACTGAAGTCGAAGGGCACGGTCGTGGTGCCGTTCGACGTCGTCGCCTGGCCCGAGGTCACTGTCGGCTTGACGTCGCCGAGGCCGGCGACGATGCCCTTGAGCTGGGACTGCGCGGCGGACGCCTCGGTGCCTGCGAGCGCTGCGTGCGAGACATCGAGCGACGAGAGGCCACTGCTCAGATCCTTTGCCGCCGCCTCGGCCGCGGCCTTCGACCCGTCGTCGCACGAGGTCAGGACGGCCCCGAGCAGGACGGCGGACAGGACGAAAGAAGCGGTGCGCATGTTCCCCACCGGCTCAGCCTAATGGTGGGCCGGTGCGGTTCCTAGGAGGTCCCTGTAATGGCTAGAAGGGCACGCCGCAGCGCAACGCGACATTGGCGTAGGGCGTGGCTTCCCCGGTTCGGACTAGGACCTTCGCCTCTGAGGCGAGGCGCTTGAACTGCTCGTGCGGAATCGCCGCGACTCCCGGGAGGCGGCTTTGGACCCACTCGTCGACGACGGTTCCCCTGCCCTCTTCCGCGATGACAGCTGACTCGATGACGAGCTCGTCCGTGAGTGCGTCGAGCACCTGGGTGAAGCTCGGCACGCCGAAGACGAGTGCGAGATCGACTATCGGGCCGCTGAGTGGAAGCGGGAGGCCGCAGTCCGCGACAACTACCACATCGCCGTGGCCAAGGGTCGCGATCGCCGCGCTCAGCGGGCCGTTCAGAATTCCGCGCTTCTTCATGCCGTCCTTTCTGGAAGCGGATCCCCCCGCCAGGGGTACGAGGGTTGGGCACCCGGGCGGCAGACGGCGTACGAGCCCACCCGCACAGCGAAGGCAACCGCCTCACTCAGGGATGCGCCGCCCGCGAGACTCGCGCTCAGCGCACCTACGAATGCATCGCCGGCGCCCGTGGTGTCGACGGGTTCCACTCGAGGTGCGGGAATCCTCACCACCGAGTCCCCCTCGGAGAAAACGGCTCCGGCGGCGCCGAGCGTGATGACAACTGAACGGACGCCCTCTTCCAAGAGTGCTTCGAGCACGCTTTCCTCAGTTCTCAAGCCCTCGGCTGCTCGGCCGAGCACCTCGAGCGCGAGCCGCCCTTCGTGCTCGTTCACAACGAGCGGATCGGCCCGAAGGATGAGCTGCCTTTCCAACGGGATGACGGGAGCGAGATTGAGGACGAGGCGCGCCCGGGTCGCCGCCGCGGCGGCAGTTGCGGCCTCGGACGGGACTTCGCCTTGGAGCACCAAGACGGCCGACTTCCGGAGCAGATCCGACTGGGTCCCGATCAGTGCGCTGTCCACTCGGGCGTTCGCACCGGGAATGACCACAATGGAGTTCTCGCCGGTCCGCTCGTCCACCGTGACGAAGGCTTGACCCGTGGGACCGGGAACCCTTGCTATCCCGGTCACATCGACCCCGGCCTCCCGAAGTCCGCTTGTGGCCACCTCCGCATAGCCGTCTTCGCCCACGGCCCCCACGAAGGCGACGTGAGCGCCGAGGCGTGCAGCGGCTACGGCCTGGTTCGCCCCCTTCCCGCCTGGATGCACCGCGATCGACTTGCCGATCACGGTCTCGCCGGGCAGGGGGTGCGCGGCGACCCGAAGGGCAATATCAGCGTTGATCGAGCCGACCACGGTAATTAGTGCATCCCCAGGAGTCCCGGCCGCTCCCAACAGGCCTGTCTCGTGCTCCATAGACCATCCTCGTCTGCCGGTCTGAACCCGACCCATCGGGCGGTAAACGCGCACTCCGAGAGTGCTGCTGATTTTTATCACATTCTCCGCGAGCAAGATAACAGGAGTCCCAGAACCGCCTCGCGAGCGGCTGTTGACACCTTCCGTGCCTCTACCTATGGTGTATCTAACACGAGCATGCGAGCAAGATCACATGAACTTAACATGAGTCTGATCCCTCGTATGGGCCATTCACGGACAGTTCGCACCAACCGCCGATCCGCAGGATGAGCTCAAGTGCTGAGGTCAAAGGTCGTCCGCCGACGGGGGCGAGAACGGGAGCAATGATGCGCGCAGTTGTATTCAAGTCCGAGGGCAATCTGGCACTCGAGGAGAGGCCGAAGCCCACTCCCGGGTACAAGGAGATCCTGATCGAGACGGCTGCGGTGGGTATCTGCGGGACAGACACCCACGTTTTCGACGGGGAATTCGAGGGAACCGTCTTCCCCCTCGTACCTGGCCACGAAGCCACGGGCACCATTGTGGAGCTGGGTGAGGGCGTGAACGACGGCGTCTTTGACTTCAAGGTTGGCGATCACGTCGCCGTGAACCCGAGCACGACGTGCGGCGAATGCGAATTCTGCCTGAACGGCCACCAGAACCTCTGCCGGTTCTGGAACGGACTCGGGGTCGTGGCCTCCGACGGTGCCTCGCAGCAGTACTTCACTGCGCCAGCCAGCAACGTCTACAAGCTCAAGTCGGAAACCGACCTCTACGAAGCCGCGCTCATCGAACCGCTCGCCTGCGCAATCCGGGGATGGGACGTTCTTCCCCGCCGCCTCGGCGACCACGTCCTCGTGTACGGCTCGGGGACGATGGGCCTTCTCATGGCGCAGCTGGCCAGGAAGGCAGGCGCGGCTACCGTGACGATCGTCGACCTCAACGAGGATCGGCTCAAGACCGCCGAGGAGTGCGGAATCGAGTTCCGCTACACGACGCCGGACAACGCGGACCGGGAGAAGTGGGACGTCGTCATCGACTGCACCGGCAATATCCGCGCAATCGAAGACGCGCTGACCCGCGTGAAGCCCGCAGGCTTCTTCCAGGACTTCGGCGTAGCTCCGGCTGATCGCACTGCCCAATTCTCACCCTTCCGGGTCTATCGCGACGAGATCTCGATCGTCGGGACCATGGCGGTCCTGAACTCCTTCGGGCGGGCAGTCGAGCTGTTCGAAGCAGGTGCGATCAACGCCAAGGCAATGATCAGCCATTCATTCACTCTCGACGACTATTCGGAGGCGCTGGACATGTTCCGCAAGGGTGAAGGGCGCAAGCTGCAGATCCGCCCCAACGACACCGAATCGCGGGTGCTGATCGGATGAGTACCGTCGCCTCACGTGTCGCGGCCAAGAGGAAGGGACTCAACCCTGCCGCGAAACGCTGGATCTGGGTCGGCCTCGTGATCGTCCTCCTGCTGGCGATGTTCTTCAGCACGAAGATCGTGCCGGCGGGATCTGGGGCAGCCCAAGGACCCGCCGCGTTCAACGCCGCCGACTACGGCAAGAAGCAATTCCCCAAGCAACAGGCCTTCATCGACAAGAACGCCGTGGATGCGGCAACTCTCGCTGCGGCGGTTCAGAAGGACCCGACGACGGCCGCGCAGAAGTACGGCAAGTCTTCCGACGGCGCGACCTACGTGATCCCAGTGAAGTTCACCGGCGTCGTCGGCCAGATCCCCGCCGACGGCTACACGCCGATCACCGTTCCAGGACTCCCACCCGAAGTCAAGATCGGTCTCCAGCTCGGCCCCGCAATCAACGGCACTGATCTTCGTGACGTGACAGGTGACATCACCTTGAACAACTTCGAGAACCAGATCCAACTGCAGGATGCTGGCGCCGCCATAAACGACCAGCTGAAGGCAGAGCTCAAGAGCGTCAACGCACAGTCGCTGACCGGAAAGACAATCCAGGTCTACGGCGCCTTCACGCTGATCAACCCCCAGCAGTGGAACGTCACACCGTCTCGCATCACCGTGGAGAAGTAGCCGTGTCAGAGCAGAGCCGGCCGGCCCGGCAGCCTGAAGGTGCCCCGGTGCTCTCCGCTCGGGACGTGGTCAAGACGTACGGCGCGACCCGTGCCCTGAAGGGCGTGAACTTCGACGTCCACCGAGGCACGGTGACCACCCTGTTCGGCGAAAACGGCGCGGGCAAGTCCACCCTCATGAAGATCCTCTCCGGCGTCGAGCAGCCCACCTCGGGCACAATCATCCTGGACGGGGAAGAGGTGACGTTCGCCGACACCAACGACGCCCGGGACCACGGCATCTCGATCATCCATCAGGAGCTGAGCCTCGCTCCCAACCTCTCAGTGCGCGACAACCTCTTCATGGGGTCCGAGCTGCGCAACGGCCTCGGCGTCGACTACAAGGAAGAGGAACGGCGCAGCCGAGACGTGCTCGCAGAGCTCGGCCTCGAGATCAATCCCCTGACCCAGGTCTCCGAGCTGCGGCTCGGCCAGCAGCAGCTGGTCGAGATCGCACGCGCCCTGTTGGCCGACTCCCGCATCCTGATCATGGACGAGCCCACCTCGGCGCTCTCGGCCGCCGAGGTCGAGATCCTCTTCGGAGTCATCAACGATCTCACCTCACGTGGGGTCTCGATCGTCTACATCTCGCATCATCTCGAGGAAGCCCTCCAGGTCACGGACTACGCCGTCGTCCTGCGAGACGGGTCGATCACGGCAAACGGCCTTGCGAAGGACATCGACCTCGAGTGGATCGTCCGGAACATGGTCGGCGAGAACTTCGACCTCGGCTCTCCGCCCACGGGCTACGAATTCGGGCAGGTAGCGCTGGACATTGACGAGATCAGCGTGGCCGATCCGAAGGAACCGGGCCGGTTGCTCGTCGACCATATGTCCCTCCAGGTCCGCGAGGGGGAGATCGTATGCATCTACGGCCTGATGGGCGCGGGCCGCACCGAACTGCTCGAGGCTGTCGCCGGGAGGATCCCCATGGTGAGCGGCAGCGTGCGGATGCGCGAGGACGAGATCTCGAAGCTGAGCCTTCGGGAGCGTCTCGCTTCCGGTCTGGGACTTGTTCCCGAGGATCGGCAGCGCGACGGGCTTGTGCAGACCATGACGGTCGGGCAGAACATCTCCTTGGCCAGCCTCGGCACATTCGTCAGGGGGCTGTTCGTCTCGCGTGACCTCGAGCGATCGCACACCGAGGACGCCATCCGGGACGTACGAGTCAAGACAGCTGGCGGCAACGCACTGATCGGCTCGCTCTCCGGCGGCAACCAGCAGAAGGTCGTCATCGGCAAGATCGTCTCGACCGGACCGAAGGTACTGCTGCTCGACGAGCCGAGCCGGGGCATCGACGTCGGGGCCAAGGCAGAGGTCTTCAGACTGATCGCCGAGCGCGCCCGTGAGGGCCTCGCGGTCGTCTACTCGACGAGCGAGGTAGGGGAATGCCTGAGCATCGCCCACCGGATCATCGTCATGCGACGAGGCAAGATCGCGGCCGAATTCGGCCCGTCGGTCAGCAAAGAAGAGATCATGGCCAGCTCCGGCGAAGCAGTGCTGGCGTAGGAAATTGTGACTAATCCAAAGGAAATCCAGCATGGCTGAAGCAGCGGTGTCGCGCCGGCGCAATCCCTTCGAGGGCCTCACGATCGGCGCGGTCCTCCTCGAAGCGCGGGCGTTCCTCGCACTCGTGGTGATCTTCATTGTCTTCTCGCTCCTTGCCCCGAATGCGTTCCCGACTCTCTCGAACATCATCGTGATGTGCCAGCAGGTCTCGGTGTACGCGATTCTCTCCGTCGGCATGCTCGTCGTGATCCTTGACGGTGGCATCGACCTGTCCGTCGGCTCGACCCTGGGGCTCTCCGGCATGGTCGCGGGCCTTGCCCTCCAGGGCTTCCCAATCGGCGGCGTGGTCCTCTACCCGCCGGTGTGGGTCGTCGTCGTCATAGCGGTGGCGACTGGAGCCCTGATCGGACTCATCAATGGCGTGCTGGTCGCGCGTCTGAACGTCGCACCGTTCGTCGCAACGCTCGGCACGATGTACGTGATGCGGGGCCTGGCCTCGCTGACCACGAACGGCCTGACGGTCAACAACCTCGGCGGCCGCCCCGATCTCGGCAACACCGGGTTCGAGTGGCTCGGCTTCAACTCCCTCCTCGGGATCCCGGTCGGCGTGTGGATCCTCGTCGTCGTCGCCATCGTGGCGAGCCTCCTGCTGAACCGCACGGTCTACGGTCGGTGGCTCTACGCGTCGGGTGGCAATTCCCGCGCTGCCGAGCTCTCCGGCGTCCCGGTCCGCAAGGTGCGGGTCCGTGCTTACGTCATCTCAGGGGTGTGCGCCGCCATCGCCGGCGTGATCCTCACGAGCGAGCTGACCTCGGCCGGCCCCACTCAGGGCACGTCATACGAGCTGACCGCGATCGCCGCCGTCGTCATCGGTGGCGCCTCCCTCATGGGCGGCAAGGGCACAGTGCGCGGGACCCTCCTCGGCGCTTTCGTCATCGGCTTCCTCGCCGCCGGGCTCACGATTGTCGGCATCTCCGCCTACGTGCAGACGGTCTTCACCGGCGCCGTGATCGTGCTCGCCGTCCTCCTCAACGGCATCCAGGTCAGGCGACGCCGCCGCGCCGGCCGCGAGGGCGCCGGATCGCCCCCGCTGCCACCCTCGGCACCCGAGAACCAGAACGGCGACGCAGTCCCATCAGCCGTCAAGAACAAGGCCGTCTGAGCCCCTCAGCCGGAAGCAAAAGAAAGAGAGCGAAGGAATCCATATGTTCCGCAAAGCTATTGGCGCAGCACTGGCGCTCGGCGTCACAGCGGCCGTCGCAATGACCGGCTGTTCGGGTGGAAGCACCTCCGGGTCCGGATCCTCGGCTTCCTCCAGCGGCAAGGCGGGCGGCCTGATCACGATTGTGGTCAACGACCCCTCGAACCCCTACTGGCTCACTGAGGGCAACGTCGCGAAGGCCGAGGCCGAGCACCTCGGCTACCAGGCAACGGTCGCTGCGTCGAAGGGTGACGTCAACACCGAGTCCACGATCATCGACACGGCGATCGCCAACCACTCCGCCGGCATCATCCTCGACCCGGCGAACGCGGACGGCTCGATCGGCAACATCAAGCGCGCGATGAACGCTAAGATCCCCGTGTTCCTGGTCAACGCCGAGATCAACCAGACCGGCGTGGCGCTGGGCCAGCTCGTCTCCAATAACGCCCAAGGTGCCGCCATCGGAGCCCAGCAATGGATCAAGGCGGCCGGCACGCAGGGCAGCTACGCGGAGCTGTACGGGCTTCCGTCGGACAACAACGCGGCGACGCGTTCGAACGGTTACAAGACCGTCATCTCCCAGTACCCGGGGTGGAAGGAAGTCGCCAAGCAGACGGCGAACTGGGACCGGGCCCTCGGCCAGCAGAAGATGCAGTCCATCCTGCAGGCGACGCCCAATATCAACGCCGTGATCTCGGGCAATGACGAGATGGCGCTCGGCGCGATCGCTGCGCTGAAGCAGGCCGGCAAGACCAACGTCATCGTCGGCGGGTTCGACGGCTCCCCGGACGCGGTCAGCGCGGTCAAGGACGGCTCGCTCGCCTACACCGTCCTGCAGCCTGTGGCGACCTTCACCAAGAAGGCCGTTGACGAACTCGACGCGTACATCAAGAACGGGACGAAGCCCTCGCAGGAAAAGCAGTCCTTCGACTGCATCCTGATCACGAAGGCCAACGTCGACAAGATGACGGCGCCGTTCACCTACTCCGGCTGACCGCGCCAAGATCACAACGTCCGGCCGCCGGCTCGTGCGGCCAAGCGGGGGCGGATGCACCGAGCGTCCGCCCCCGCCCCAGCCCACTGAGAGGGACCATGAGCTACGTAATGAACGACGCCGCGTCGTTCGCCGACGAGTCCGCTGACGGGTTTGTCGCCGCACACCGCGATCTCGTCCGCCGCGTGCGCGGAGGGGTCGCCCGTGCCACTGCAACTCCGCCCGGCCAGGTCGCCGTCGTCATTGGCGGTGGCTCGGGACACTACCCGGCCTTCGCAGGGCTCGTCGGCCCGGGGATCGCCCACGGCGCGGCGATGGGGAACGTGTTCGCCTCCCCCAGCACACAACAGGTCGTCTCCGTTGCCCGCGCGGCCGCGTCCGACGCGGGGGTGCTCTTGACCTACGGCAACTACGCCGGAGACGCGCTCAACTTCGATCAGGCCCAGGACCAGCTGCGTGCCGAGGGCATCCCGTGCCAGACCGTGCGCGTCACCGACGACATCTGCAGCGCGCCCGCTGGCGAGCAGGAGAAGCGAAGGGGGATCGCCGGGGATCTCGTGGTCTTCCGTGCCGCAGGATGGGCGGCGGAGCAGGGGCTCGACCTCGAGTCCGTGGCCGCCGTCGCGGCCCGCGCGAATGAGCGCACCCGCTCGATCGGGGTCGCATTCTCCGGCTGCACCCTCCCCGGCGCCGACGAGCCGCTCTTCACCGTTCCTCCCGGCACGATGGCCGTAGGAATGGGCATCCACGGAGAGCCCGGGATCGAGACCGTTCCGATGGCCACCGCCCGGGACCTCGCCGAACTCCTCTCCAGCCGCCTCCTCGCCGAACGTCCCGAGACCGCCGGCGGGACGAGCAAGGTCGGAGTCATCGTCAACGGGCTCGGCTCCGTCAAGTCGGAGGAGCTCTTCCTCCTGTACGGAGCCCTCGTGCCGCTCATGGAGCAGGCAGGACTCACGATCGTCGACCCCGAGGTCGGCGAGTACGCCACCAGCTTCGAAATGGCCGGGCTGTCCCTCACTCTCGTGTGGCTCGACGACGAACTCGAGCAGGCATGGCGCTCCCCCGCCTACACCCCCGCCTATCGCAAGGGGACAGTCGAGCTCAGTACAGTCGCCACGGCCCTCGCCCCCGAGGAAGCAGCCTCGGACGTGGAGGCGATCGCAGCTGCCTCCGAGGAAGCGGCCGCAGCAGGCGTGCAAGTCCTCAAGGGCCTCGACGCGATCAAAGATGTGATCGACCGCGAGGCCGACGAGCTGGGCCGCCTCGACGCGATAGCCGGCGACGGCGACCACGGGATCGGCATGCAGCGCGGCGCCAGAGCCGCCGCCGAAGCGGCCGCTGCCGCAAGTGCCGCCAATGCTGGTCCCGGCACCGTCCTGGTCCAGGCGGGAGACGCCTGGGCGGACAAGGCTGGCGGCACCTCCGGCGCACTGTGGGGTCTGGCCCTTCGGACCATGGGACAGCAGATTGGCGACGCCGAGGCGCCCGCGGCGGGTGCCGTTGCCGCAGCGGTGTCGGCCGCCCGCGAAGCGGTTCAGCGCACGGGCAAGGCCGAAATCGGCGACAAGACCCTCGTGGATGCGCTCGTCCCCTTCTCCGAGACGCTCGCAGCCCTCACCTCCGAGCGACGCGGACTCGCACAGGCCTGGGCCGAAGCCGCAGCGGCGGCAACCAGCGCCGCACGGGCCACCGCTGACCTCCTCCCCCGATTGGGCCGTGCACGGCCCCACATGGAAAAGAGCTTGGGCACCCCAGATCCCGGTGCCGTCTCGTTCGCCCTCGCCGTGACGGCGGTGGGCGCTGTCCTCGACGCATACGACCTGAAGGAGAATTGATATGAGCCGCACATGGCGAATCGTCGTCGGATCCGATGGCGCCGGCTACGACTACAAGGAGACCCTCAAGGCGGACCTCGAGAAGGACCCGCGGGTGTCCGAAGTCATCGACGTGGGGGTCGACGCCGAGGACGATACTGCCTACCCCTCAATCGCGATCGCTGCCGCGGAGAAGGTCCGCGACAACGAGGCGGACCGCGCACTCCTGGTCTGCGGCACCGGGCTCGGCGTGGCCATCGCCGCCAACAAGGTTCCGGGGATCCGCGCGGTGACGGCGCACGACAGCTACAGCGTGGAACGGAGCGTGCTGAGCAACAACGCCCAGGTCCTGACGTTCGGCCAACGGGTTGTGGGACTCGAGCTCGCACGGCGCCTCGCGAAAGAGTGGCTCGGGTACGAGTTCGACGAGAATTCCGCCTCTGCCAAAAAGGTTGCGGTCATCGACGGATACGAGAGTACGGGCTCCTGTGACTGAGCCTGCTCCTCCGTCTCCTGGGGCGCAGGACGCTATCCGGCCGATCATCCTCGGGGTGAGCTTCAAGCTCTATCTGGACGTCGACAGCACGGTGCAGTGGGCGAAGACCGTCGCAGGAATCGTCCGTACGCATCCGGCGCTCAAGGACGGAGGAGTGCGCCTATTCGTGCTGCCCTCCTTGCCCGCGGTACCCGGCGTCGTCGAGGCTCTCCGGGACACGCCCGTAGGGGTGGGTGCGCAGGACCTGTTCTGGGAGGATCGGGGCGCATTCACCGGAGCGGTCAGCGGCACGGACCTTCGTGCCGTGGGGTGCACTTACGCCGAAGTTGGCCACGCCGAGCGGCGCGCGCTGTTCGGCGACGACGACGAGATTGTCCGGCGGAAGCTTGCTGCCGCGCTGAGGAATGGCTTGACGCCAATCCTGTGCGTCGGCGAGACGGTGAAGTCGGACCCGGAGACGGCGGCTCGCGAAACGGCGGCCGAGCTCGAAGCCGTGACGAGGGAGCTTCCGGCGGCCGACGGCGGTCACGACCTTATCGTCGCCTACGAACCCCGGTGGGCAATCGGGCAGGCGGAGGCAGCCGACGCCGACCAGGTGGGGACCGTGATTGAAAGGCTGAGGCAAGTGCTCGAAGCTGACGGGCGGGTCGGAGCCTCCTCCGTCCTCTACGGCGGCAGCGCCCAGCCGGGAACCCTTTCAACACTGCGAGAGAGGACGGACGGCCTCTTCCTCGGGCGATTCGCACACGATCCCCACCGGTTCGGGCTCATTCTTGACGAGGCTGCCGCGTTGCGTGATTCTCAGCTCAGAACTGGGTGAGGAGACAAGATGACGCTGAAACCGGACGAGTCCTCGACGGCCGTACGTCAGAGCCGGCAATTGCAGCGCCAGCGGGCGATCAGCGACGCCGTCATGGCGGAAGGCGCTATCCGCATCGAACAACTGGCAGAGCGCTTCGGCATCAGTGTGATGACCGTCCATCGCGACCTCGACGAACTGGAGAATCGGGGCCTCATCCGGAAGAACAGAGGAGTCGCGACGGCCCTCTCGACCGCGTTGGTCGAGTCAAGCGACGTCTACCGTTCGAGCAGGCAGCTCACCGAGAAGGAGGCCATCGCCCACGCGGCGCTGGAATTCATCGAGCCGGGCCAAGCAATCATGCTCGACGATTCGACCACCACTCTGCATGTTGTGCCACACCTGAAGGACCGAGCTCCGCTGACGGTAATCACGAATACCCTCACCATCGTCAACGATCTCCGTGGGACCAAAGGGATTTCCCTGCTCGCGCTCGGCGGTCAGTACTACAACTGGTGCAGCGCCTTCATGGGGCGCATGACCATCGAGGCCATCTCCTCGCTCCGCGCGGATCTCCTGATCATGTCTACATCCGCGATCACCGACGACATCGCCTTCCATCAGACCCAGGAAACGGTAGATGTAAAGCGCGCGATGTTCGACGCCGCCGCCAAGCGAATTCTGCTCGCGGACCACACCAAATTCGAGAAGCGCGCCCTCCACGCAATGCTGTCCCTCGAGCGTTTCGACGCCATCATCGTCGACGCCGGCACAGACAGGGAGCACATTGCGCGGCTGCGGGACAAGGGAGTCCATGTTCTGGTCGCCCGGCGAAACCACAGGCAATAACTGCAGCCAGCACGATCAACAGGCTTGATTCGAAAGGAAACGAAACAGAATGACAAGTCTTGCTGAAGGTGTCGACACCAGCGGAGCACTGCCGACGACGATGCGCGCCGTCGTCTGCCACGGGCCTGAGAATTACACCCTCGAACAGGTCCCGGTCCCGCGCCCCGGCCAGAACGAGCTCCTCATCCGAGTCGAAGCCGTCGGCGTGTGTGCGAGCGATGTCAAGTGCTATCACGGGGCCGCCAAGTTCTGGGGCGACGAGAACCGCCCTTCCTGGGCGGAGACCGGAATAATTCCCGGACATGAATTCGTCGGCATCGTCGTGGCAGGAAGCGAGGAAGAGCTCTCACGGCGCCGCCTATCCCTGGGCGAACGCATCGTGTGCGAGCAGATTGTTCCGTGCGAGGAATGCAGGTACTGCCGCCGGGGGCAGTACTGGATGTGCGCCCCGCACGAGATGTTCGGCTTCCGCGGATTCAACGGTGCGATGGCGGAATACCTCTTGGTGCCGGCCCGGGCCCGCGTCCACGCGGCGCCGTCGAGCCTTCCTGCTCATCACGCCGCCTTTGCCGAACCCCTCTCCTGCGCCCTCCACGCAGTCGAACGCGCCGACATCAAGTTCGAGGACGTCGTCGTCGTCGCCGGGTGCGGCCCAATCGGCTTGGGGATGATCGCAGGAGCCCGCGCCAAGAACGCCGCTACGGTGGTCGCCCTCGACATGGCCGACGAGAAACTCGCCCTCGCGAAGAAGTGCGGCGCCGACGTGACCATCAACATCTCGAATCAGGATGCCATACAGATCGTCAAAGACCTGACCGAGGGCTATGGGGCCGACGTCTATCTTGAGGCAACCGGCCACCCCTCCGCAGTGCCCCAAGGACTGAACATCCTCCGCAAGCTCGGCACGTACGTCGAGTATTCCGTCTTCCGGTCCGAAGCGACCGTCGACTGGTCCATCATCGGGGACGACAAGGAGCTCAACGTCCTCGGAGCCCATCTCGGCCCCCACTGCTGGCCCGCAGCCCTGAAACTCCTCGAATCAGGCGCTCTGCCGATGGACGAGATCTGCAGCCACCAGTTCTTCCTGGAGGGATTCCTCGACGCGATCAATCTGGTCGGGAACCCGACGGGAGGTTCGGTCAAGGTCTCGATCCTCCCTTGAACCCAGCTTCGGCCGCCCCGAAAGTGACTGCGGTGGCGTAGCGATCCGCCCCTCAACTGCCAATCGCTGCGCCATGGGCAGCAGATTTGTGTGAGTCCCGTCACGCCGGTAGATTGTCAACAAAGGAACGAAAAGACGTCTATCGGAGGCACCGTGTTGTTTGCTGAAGGGGAATATGGCACCCGGCTCTCGAAGGTGCGCGAGCGGATGGCGCGCCAAGGGCTCTCCGCCCTGCTGGTCACCGATCCGGCCAATCTCTACTACCTGACCGGCTACAACGCGTGGTCCTTCTACACTCCCCAGCTCGTCTTCGTTCCGGCTGAGGGTCCGATGGTGCTGTTCACGCGTGCGATGGATGCTGGCGGAGCCTTCCGCACGGCCTGGCTGCCCCAGGAGTGCATCGTCGGGTACCCGGAACAGTACGTCCATCGCCCCACCGTTCACCCCTTCGACTGGGTCGCGTTCTCGCTTCGAGAGCGGGGGCTCGTCGCGGGCGCATCAGGAGGCTGTGTGGGGCTCGAGATGGACTCGCATTTCTTCTCTCCCAAGGCCTACCGGGCACTCGTCCATGCCCTTCCCGAATGGACGTTCGTCGACAGCTTCGAGCTGGTCAACTGGGTCCGCTCCGTGAAGTCCCCTGCCGAGATCGAACTCATGCGGAAAGCAGCGAGCGTCTGCGGCGCAGCCATGCAGGCCGCTGTCGAAACGATCGACGTCGGGACCCGGCAGTGCGACGCCGCGGCCGCTATCAGCCATGCCCAGATCTCTGGAAGTGACGGCGTGGGCGGCGACTATCCGGCGATTGTCCCCATGCTGCCCACGGGAGAGGCCGCGGACACTCCTCATCTGACGTGGAGCGAGGATCGCTTCGAAGCCGGGCAGGCCGTCGTCGTCGAGCTTGCCGGCGCACACCAGCGCTACCACGCCCCTCTCGCGCGCACCATCTCGCTCGGCAAGGCTCCAGAGCGCCTGTCCTCGCTCGCAGACGTGGTGGCCGAGGGCCTCGACACCGTCATCGACTCCGTCCGCCCCGGCGTCGCCGTGCGGGACCTCGCACACGCTTGGAACAAGACCCTCGCCAAGTACGGCCTCGAGAAGCCCTCCCGCATCGGCTACTCGATCGGCGTCGGCTACCCGCCCGACTGGGGCGAGCGCACGATCTCGATCCGCAGCGAGGACGAGACCGTCCTCGCCGAGAACATGACCTTCCACCTGATCGGCGGGATGTGGATGGACCATTACGGCTACGAGCTCTCGGAATCGATCCGGGTCGCGCCCAGCGGCGCGGAAGTCCTCACGAGCTTCCCGCGCGAACTCATCCAGAAAGGACGGTGAGCCATGTCCACCGAGAACCTCGCACTGCTCTCCCGCGAAGGCCTCCCCCTCGCCGAACGCGCCGGAAGCCTGGTTGGCTCCGTCATCGACTCGAGCACCTCCCTCCTTGCTTCGATGAAGCACGACATCGTCCGCTTCGCGATGGGATCGCCCGCCAATGAGGCTGTCCCGCTCGAGGAGTTCCGGGAGATCGCGGACACGGTGATGGGCCACGACACCTTCACGTACGGCGCGACGGAAGGGGAACCCCGGCTTCTCAGCGCGCTGGTCGAATATCTCTCAACGACGAGCGATCCCACCGACGAAGACCGAGTGACCATCACCGCGGGCGGAATGCAGGGGCTCGACCTCGCCTGCAAGATCTTCATCAACCCCGGCGACCTGGTCATCGTCGAAAGCCCTACCTACACCAACGGCAGCGCGACCGCGCTGAGCTACGGGGCCCAGCTCCTCGAGGCTCCGCTCGACGAGAACGGACTCGTCGTCGAGGCCCTTCCCGAACTGGTTGCCGCCACGGGCAGGACGCCCAAGGCCATCTACACCATCCCGAACTTCCAGAACCCGTCCGGGACTACGCTCTCCCTCGAGCGCCGCGAACTGCTGCTTGAGCTCGCCCACGAGTGGAACGCCGTCATCATCGACGATGACCCCTACGGCCTCCTCCGCTTCGAAGGCGAGGACCTCCCGAGCCTTCAGGCGCTCAGCCCGGGCGACCCCCTGCTGTTCTCCGTCCGCACCTTCTCCAAGATTCTCGCGCCGGGGCTCCGAGTGGGATGGGTCGACACTCACCCCGCATTGCGGCAGCTCGTCATCAACGCCAAGCAGGCCATGGACACGTGCACGAACGTCCCGGCGCAGCACATCGTTGCCGAGTTCATCCGGCGTGGGCGGCTCGACACCCACTTGGGCGATCTCCGCGCCGAATACCGACGGCGGCGGGACGCCATGCAGTCCAGCATCCGCCAGCATCTGGGCGAGCGCGTCACGACGACGAACCCGGAAGGCGGCTTCTTCCTCTGGCTCACCCTCCAGGGAGCCGACGCGCAGATCTCAACACGCCGGCTGTTCGAGACCGGCCTCGCCGAGGGCGTCGCGTTCATCCCGGGGCCTGCACTCTCGGCAGAGGGCAGGTTCGACGACGCCCTGCGGCTCTGCTTCGCCACGAGCACCCCCGAGCGGACCGATCAAGGGATCCAACGGCTCCGCCGAGCCATGGACATCGAGCTTGCGCGGCTGGAGGGCGGTACGTGCGCGTGAACACTTCGTTCGAGGACGACGTCCTCGAACTGATCACCGAAGCGGATCTCGTCTCGCTCACCGCCGCCCTCATCGCCGCCGCTGGCGAGAATCCCGGGGGAACCGAGGATGCCACGGTGAAGGTGCTCGAGGCCTTCTGCCTCGGTGCGGGCCTGGTCACCGCGACTGAATCCGTCGCGCCCGAACGCCCGAACTTCACCGCCGTCCTGCCCGGAGGAAGCAGCCCCGGCCTGCTGTTCCTCGGGCATTCCGACGTCGTTCCCGCCGGCGACGGCTGGGAACACCCGCCGTTCGAGCCATACGAGCGCGACGGCAGGCTCTACGGCCGCGGCTCCACGGACATGAAGGGCGGGCTAGCCGCCGTTGCTGTGGCGCTCAAGGCGCTCAAGGAGGCAGGGGTTGAGCTGCCCGGTGCGGTCATGTTTGCGTGCACCGTCGACGAGGAGGACCTCGGCATCGGGATCCGCGAGTACACACGCGTCCACGCCGGTGACGCGAATTTCTCGGGCTGCATCGTCGCGGAGCCGACCGACCTCGGGACAGTGATCGGCTGCCGCGGAGACAGCTACATCGAGTTGGCGATTCAAGGAAAGTCCGCTCACTCGGGGCGCCCCGCGGATGGCCGGAATGCGATCGATGCCGCCGCGCGAATCATCGAGCTCCTGAGGGAAGACCACCGCGAACTGCAGATGCACCAGGACCCCCTCCTGGGTGCGGGCAGCTGGAACGTCGGCCTTATTCGCGGCGGGAGCGGCACCTCGATGGTGGCGGGCGAATGCACCGTCTCGCTAGACCGGCGGCTCATGCCCGACGACGACGCCGGCGCCATCCTCGCGGCGCTCCAGCAGCGGATCATCGATGCGGGCATCTCAAGGGACGGGATCTCTGTGAGCGCTTGGGTCTCCATGGAGATGCCCGGGTTCCGGACAGCCGAGGACCATCCGCTTGTCAGGGATGCCGTGGCCGCCCTCGCCGATTGCGGCTTCGAAAGCGGCATCGGTGGCTGGACGGCGGCGTGCGACGGCGGCTTCATCGCTCGCGACTTCGGCGTACCGACGATTGTGATGGGCCCCGGCGGTCTCAACGACCAAGCCCATCAGGTCAACGAATCGGTCAGCATCTCCGAGCTCGTGACGGCGGCGAGGGCCTACGCGCTCTTGTGCCTCCGGCACAGGCCTGATCAGTAGAGGCCTCCGGCACGGACATTAGCTCCCTCCGATAACTGCCGGGATCAGTCGCGCGGCCCCGCTGTTGGAGTCTCACCAGTTTCCAAGCCATTCACGGCACGACTCGCTGCGGTTCCGTTCCGCCACGCTGGCCGGGTCAGCTAGAAGCTGGTGAGAGTCCGGCGTGCGTAGCGGCCAGACGGGGGCTAGGGACAGGAAGAGCGGTGGTCGATCGGCCACCGCTCTTCCTGTCCCTCTGCTCCTCCTGAGATGGGGCGCCGGCGTCAGCGCGAATGGGGCGCCGGCGTCAGCCCGAATGGGGCATCAGCGTTGGAGGACTGCTCGGAGGAACGTCCTGGTCCTCTCCTCGAGAGGGTTCTTGAAGATCTGCTCGGGCGCACCGCTCTCAACCGCACGTCCGTGATCGAACATCACGACGCGATCGGAGATCTCTTCGGCGAACCGCATCTCGTGCGTGACCATGAGCATCGTCATGTCCGTGCTCTGCGCGAGATTCCGGATCACGTTGAGCACTTCGCCAATCAGCTCAGGGTCGAGGGCTGACGTGGGCTCGTCGAAGAGCATGACCTTCGGCCGCATCGCGAGGGCCCGGGCGATGGCCACGCGCTGCTGCTGGCCGCCCGAAAGCTGCGGCGGCGTGTGGTTCATGTGTTTGCTCAGGCCCACGAGATTGAGCAGGTCGGCTGCCCTCTCCCGCGCTTCTGCCTTCTCCATGCCGAGAACATGGATGGGCGCCTCGACGACGTTCTCAAGCGCCGTCATATGCGGAAAGAGATTGAACTGCTGGAACACCATGCCGATCTTCCGGCGCGTCTGCCGCAGCTGGCGCGTCTCCTTCGGCTTCTCGCCCGGCGCCACATTCCAGAGCACGTCACCGTCCACGCTGACGAGGCCCTCGCTCGGGCTTTCCAGCGTCATCAGGATGCGGAGGATCGTCGTCTTCCCGGAACCGGATGGACCGATGATGGAGACCTTCTCGCCCGGCTGTACGTCGAAGTTGAGCGACTTGAGGACGTGGTTCGAACCCCAGCTCTTGCTCACGTTCTCGAAGGCGATGATCGGGCCTGGCTTCGCGAGCTCCGACTCGGACAAGGCGCCGGTCTGGAGGGGAACCGGCTCAGTGCTGGGGCGCATAACGCCGCTCCAATCTGTTGACGAGACGTGACGATGGGTAGCTGATGATCAGGAACAGGATGGCCGCGATCGTGAGCGGTTCCAGGTAGCGGAAGTTCGAGCTCCCGATGGCCTGGGCCGTCCCGAGCAACTCCACGACTGTGATGGCCGAAAGGACCGCCGAGTCCTTGAACATCTGGATGAGGTAGTTGCCCAACATGGGAACCACGGTCCTGAGAGCCTGGGGAAGAATGATGCGCCCCCAAACCCTCGTCGCGGGAAGCCCGAGCGCCGTGCAGGCCTCCCACTGCCCGATGTGCACGCCTTGGATCCCGCTGCGGTAGACCTCCGCCATGTACGCGCTGTAGTTGATCCCGATCACGATCGCCCCTGTGGTGAAGGCATCGGCGCTGATCCCGTAGTCCGGCAGCACGAAGAATGCGCAATAGGCCTGAACAAGCAGCGGGGTTCCACGGATGAAGACGACGGCGAACGTGACCACTTGGGATACAACCGGGATCGCCAGACGGCGCAGGATCGCGAGTGCGAGGCCGAGGAGTGCGGCGATGAGCGTTCCCAGGAGTGTGATCTCGACCGTGACGACGAGTCCCTGAAGCAGCTGCGGGATGATCGAGACGGCGAAGGCGTTGTCCCAGATCATGCCGTCCCCGCCTTCATGAACCGCCGCTCTGCCCGCCAGGCCGCCTTGGCCTTGCGGTCAAGGGCGAAGCGCCGCTCAAGGAAGCCGGTCAGCAGGGTCAGAATCGACGAGAGCACGAAGTACATCACCAGAATGGTGAGGAAGACCGCCGTCGTCTGGCCCGTCGTGTTCCGGATCATCTGGGCACGGAACGTGAGGTCCGCGACCGTGACGAGCGAGACGAGCGAGGTGTTCTTCAACAGGTCGACCATGACGTTCCCGAAGGGCGGGAGCATCGCCGGGATCGCCTGCGGGATGATGACCCGGCGAAGGCGGAGCGCCGGGCCCATGCCCAGAGCGGTGCAGGCCTCCGTCTGCCCCTTGGGACGGCTTGCAATTGCGCCCCGCACCACTTCCGCCGCGTAGGCCCCCTCGTTGAAGCCGAGGGCAAGGACAGCTGCCGTCATCGGGTAGAGCTGGATCCCGAAGAACGGGAGTGCGAAGAAGAACCAGAACATCTGGACGAGCAGCGACGTCCCGCGGAATACCTCGACGAAGACTGCTGCCGGCACCCGGAAGAACCAGTGGGTCGAGAGGCGTCCAAGCCCCGCCGTGAAAGCGACCAGAACGCACACGACTCCGCCGAGAGCCGTGACGAGGACGGTCGTCCACATCCCCTGCCAGAGCAGCGGCCAGTACTCAACGACTGCAGACATGGGAGCCTCCGATCGTCCGCGTGCTGGCCGGGATCATCCTGCGGTCTGGCATAGTTCCTGCGCCGTCACGCCTTGGACGACGGTCGGGTCAAAGCCCCACTTGTTGAGGATGTCGGCGAACTGGCTCGTCTGCTTGAACGCCGCAAGCTCCTTGTTGTAGGCGTCGTGGAATGAAGCGTCGGTCTTCCTGAAGGCGGCACCCGAGCCCGTGCGAGGGGCGTCTTTAAGCGGGGCCGTGACCTCGAAGCCCGCGTCATCCTTCGCGAGCGCACGAAGGGAGAGCGTCGGGAGCAGGAAGGCATCCGCACGGTTCGCCTTCACTGCCTCGATTCCGCTGCGGCCGTCGCTTACCTTGACCTGCTGCGAATCCGGAACCTTGGCCGTCTTGAGGATGCCCTCTTCGAACCCGCCTGGAAGCACCGCGATCTTGAGGCCAGAGTTCGACGTGACCGCGGCAATAGACGTAATGCCCTTGGGATTGCCCTTCGGGGTGGCGAAGGACTCGGTCGAGACGATGACGGGCTCCGAATAGTCCACCTGGCCACAGCGCGGCTGCTTCATGAAGAGCCCTGCGGCAATGACATCCCAGCGGTTCGCGTTGAGCCCGGGGATCATCGAGGCGTAGGGGGTGACAACACCCTGAATGTCCTTGATGCCCATCCGCTGGCACACCGCCCTCAGCACGTCAGGCTCACAGCCGCTCACTGTGCCGTCCGTGTTCACCTGAGTGTAGGGCGGTTCATTTGCGATGGCGACCCGCAGAAAGCCCTGCGACTTCGCGGTGTCCAGGAGGTTTCCATTCGGCGACGCTGCCGGTCCCCCTGAAGGAACGCTCGAACACCCACTGGCCCAGCCAGCCAAGGATGCTCCAAGGGCGGCCACTCCTGCACTTCTCAAGACGCTTCTTCGCGACAACTCGATCATGTCAGCTCCCTTTCAGCCGGCCCACGTTGGCCGACGGCGGCAAGAGACCGCCTCACGTTGTGACTTGCATTACAAACCTATGGACAGTATGTAGCATTGTCAACAATATGACCGTGTACCTTTCGACAAAAAAGCACGGTCGCGGACCCGAAGGTCCACGACCGTGCTCGCATCCCCTTGCTGGACTGGCAGGGAGGTCAGGTTGACCAGTCAGGCTGGCCGGGAGGACTACTCAGGCTGCGTCTGAGCGCGCGATCCCCTGAAGCCGACGACGGTCTGCGGCTTCGTCTCGGGAAGCTCCCGGCCCCGCAGGGAAGCACCTACCGTCTCCTTCATGAACCGCACCGAAATCACGCCGATGATGCAGGCGAGCATCATGTAGAACGCGGGGAAGAGTGCGTTGTGGGTCGTGTCGATGCCGGCCTGGTTCAACAGGGGCGCGGTGCCGCCGAAGATCGACGTCGAGATGTTGTACGTGATGGCGAACCCCGCGTAGCGGACATGAGCGGGGAACATGGCGGGGAACGTCGCCGAAATCGTTGCCAGCTGCGGGATGAACAGCAGGCCGAGAACAGCGAAGCCGATCAGGGCGGCCCAGAATCCGTGCGCCATGAGCATGAACATCGGCGCCGAGAGCACGAAGAGTCCAATCAGGGACGCGTACCACATCGGCTTCCTGCCCACACGGTCGGAGAGGGCACCCGCGAAGGGGATCACAAGCATCATCACGAACTGCGCGATGAACATGATCATCAGGACCGTCTGGTTGGGAAGGCCCGCCTCGCCCTCGAGATAGGTCGGCATGTAGGTGAGCAAGGTGTAGTCGACGATGTTCAAGGCGATCACGAGGCCGGTGAGCGTCAGCATGCTGGGCCAGTACTTGGCCACAAGGTCCTTGAGGCTCGAGGTCGCCTTGTCTTCAGCCTTCCCCTCGCGCTCGAGCTCTTCGAAGACAGGGGTCTCGGCGAGACGGGTGCGGAGGTAGAGGCCGATGGCGCCGAGCGGGACAGCGCAGAGGAAGAGTACGCGCCAGCCCCAGTCGTTCATCGACTGGGTTCCGACCGTGGCCTCGCCCAGCAGACCGAGCAGGGACCCAAGAGCGAAGCCGGAGAGCGTTCCGAACTCGAGGAAGCTTCCGAGGAAGCCGCGCTTGTGATCAGGTGCGTATTCGGCCATGAAGGTCGCGGCGCCGCCGTACTCACCGCCGGTGGAGAAGCCCTGGATCGCCCGCAGGATGATCAGCAGCACGGGGGCCAGCAGGCCGACTTGGGAAGCAGTGGGCAGGACGCCGATGAGGGCCGTCGCCGCCGACATCAGGATGATCGTGAGGGCGAGGATCCGCTTGCGCCCGAGGCGATCGCCGATCGGACCCCAGAACAGGCCGCCCAACGGCCGGATGAGGAACGAGAAGGCGAAGGTGCTCAGCGTCAGCAGGGTCCCGGCCTGGCCGGGGAAGAAGTTGTGGGTGATGTACGTGACGGAATATCCGTAGACGCCATAGTCGAACCATTCCGTGGCGTTGCCAATGGCCGATGCCGCGACGGCCCGGCGGATGGTGCGGGCGTCAGGCTCGATGTGAACGGTCCCCGCGGATGCCGCAGCTTCCGCAGGTGCTGCTGGGCGCTGACCCGCCGTTGGGTGCGCCGCTCGTTGTTGCCGATTCATGAGTGCCTCCAGATGGAACTGCAGGGCATGCAGCCCCGCTTTCGGAATTGGCGATAGAAAAACGTTAGATGGGTCACAGTAGGATTGTCAACGATCCTACTGGTACTCACAGCAACAAGAAGGCCCTCTGGAGGAGCCAAGAGCTCTCCAAAGGGCCTTCATATGCCTAGTGGGCTGCCGCCCGGACAGGCGCGGGAAGGGCGCTTCGCCAATCCGCCGCCGACTCGTAGGCTTGTGCCGCCCGCAGGACCAGCCGGTCAGAATGTCGTGGACCGATGATCTGGAGCCCCGCGGGGAGCCCAGCCGAGGTAAATCCACAGGGGACGCTCATAGCCGGCTGCTGAGTCATGTTGAACGGGTAGGTGTAAGGCGTCCAGCTCGTCCAGTACTCCGAGCTCCAATCCTCAGGCACGTCCCGACCGCGGGAAAATGCCGGGATGGGAAGGGTCGGAGTCAGGAGAAGATCGTAGGTCTCGTGGAAGAGACCCATCCGTACGCCCAGATCCATACGCACGGCCGTCGCGTCGAGGAAGTCTGAAGCGCTGAAGACTCCTTGTTCCTCGATGCTGCGGCGCAGCCCTGGGTCGATGCGCTCGAATGCAGCTGCCCCGTAAGGCTCGAGCACCTTCGCGGCGCCCGCAAACCACAGCACGTGGAACGCCTCAACCGGGTCCTCGATCCCCGGATCCACTTCCTCTACCTGCGCTCCGAGGCCCTCGAATGCAGCGGCGGCCTCCCGGACAAGCGCTTCGATCTCCGGGTCATTCCGTCCGAACCCAAGCGTTGGCGAGAAGGCGATCCGAAGCCCTTCGACGCCGTCGTGCAGGCCTTCCATGAAGGAACCCTGCGGCGTCGGGAGGGCGGACCAATCCCTAGCGTCGAATCCAGTGATGACGTCGAGGAGGAGAGCGCTGTCAGCCACGGTACGAGTCATCGGACCGGCGTGGGCGAGAGTGCCGAACGGGCTGGCCGGGAACATCGGGACGAGGCCATACGTGGGCTTGATCGCCACCGTGCCAGTGAAGGCGGCAGGGATGCGCACGGAGCCGCCCCCGTCCGTGCCCACAGACCAGGGGCCCATTCCCATTCCCACGGCGGCCGCGCTGCCTCCGCTCGATCCGCCAGAGGTGAGCCCTGGGGCACAAGGGTTTCCCGTGGATCCGTGGCGAAGTGAGTCGGTGACCCCCTTCCAGGCGAACTCCGGCGTCGTCGTCTTCCCCAGCAGGACCGCGCCGGTCTCACGCAGCCGCGCCACGCAGGGCGCATCCTCGTTCCACGGCCGGTCCTCGTCGATGAGCTCCGTCCCCCGCAGCGTCGGCCAGCCTCGTGTGTAGAAGATGTCCTTGATAGAGGTCGGGACCCCGTCGCCCGGCCCCAGCGGGGAGCCGGCCGCCCAGCGCTTCTCAGACTCGGCCGCATCTGCGAGCGCCTCCTCCGCATGGACGGAGACGAAGGCATTGACGCTCCCGTTGCCCTCCTCGATGGCATCGAGCGCAGCTCGCGTCGCCTCGACGGGCGAGATCTCGCCCAGACGGTATCCATCCAGCAGTTCGGTAGCTGTCAGCAGGGCCAGATCGTTCATTGTCCCTTCCTCTCTTCTTCGAGGGCCCATCCTCCGGTTCGGTTGCCCACGGCCCTCGGCGATCCTCCGCGCGGGCCCTGGCCCCTGTAGTAGACAGTAGGCCCGAGCCGCTCGCCCTTGTTCCAGTAGACCTCGGCGTACTCCTCAAGGGGAGCCTTCGAGGTCCTTGGCGCTGAAAGACGGTCCTGTCGGGTTCGCGCGCGCATCAGGAAGGGACCACGATGGGGTCGCGCCGAGTAGTCGTCAGGATCTCGCCGCCGTTCGCCGTAACGAGCATGGTGTCGGAGATGACGTAGTCGGCTGGTTCCTGGTCGAGGATCCAGGAGAGAACGTGGAAGACCATGCCCTCTCGGATCTCCGTGGTACCGCCGGCCCTCAGGCCTGCCACGCTCGCCCCTCCGACCCAGCTAGGCGGGAAGCCGATGCCGATGGCGTACCCGCAGTGATGCCTGCGGTAATTCGAGTGGCCCAGCCCGGAATCAATGACCCTCTGCCAAGCCGCGTAGACCTCACCGTTCACGTTGCCCGGGCGCAGCGCCTCACGGACGGCCTCGAGACCGGCCGAAGCGATGTCTGCGGCCCTTTCCGTGCCCCGGGGCGCTTCACCGACATAGGCCATGCGCGTCAATGGCGCGTGGTACCGCGCGACGGATGCAGAGAGCTCCATGAAGACCGCGTCCTGAGGCTGGATGACGCGAGGCCGCCACGTGACGTGCTCCTGGAGAAGGAGGTCTCGCGAGCGAATCAAGGGGGCGAACCCGGGGTACTCGCTGCCGGCGAGCATCATCTCGCGGTAGACGGCGGCCGCGACCTCACGCTCGGACACCCCCGCCGCGACCGTGCCAAGGCCCGCCTCGATAGCGAGCGACGACGCGCGGGCGGAACGCCGCACGTGCTCGATCTCGGCCGGACTCTTGACCTGGCGGAACGCCTCGACGATTCCCGAGCCATCCACGAGCTCAAGGCCCTCGAGTCGTCCACGCAACGGCTCCCACACGTTGAGCGGGAAGCACATCGAGGATTCCTCGACGCCAACCTTGGCCCCCTGACGGACGGCCGAGGCGACAGCGTTGGCCGCCACCTCAGCCGGGTCCTCGTAGTCTGCGAACGCGATGTGGCGGCACTGCGGGATCTGCGCCGAGATCGTAGCGCCCTCCATCGCGCGGGCGACGACGAGCGGCTCGCCCTCGAGCGGGAGAACCAGCAGGGTGAAAGCGAAATAGCCCTGGTGGTTCAGTCCCGTGAGGTAGTAGAGGTTCTCGGGGCTCACGAGCAAGAGTGCTTCCAGGCCTCGGCGCTGCATCCCCTCCCGGACGCGCTCCACGCGCAGGTCGAATTCCTCCCGTGAGAAGAAAGAAGCCTCAGGGTCGACAAAGGGGGTCGGAGCGACGGCGGGAGGCATGCCTGCCGTGGGCGCCGGCGCCGAAGACTGCGGAGTCATGGTGCTCGCTCTCTTTCAGGTCTGCCAGCTGGTCAGCGCTTCGGCATGAGCGGAGTGCTCGCGATCTTCTCAGACTCATGGAACGAGAAGTTCTCAGCCTCGCTCTCGTACAGCTCCGCGTACTTCGCGACGCGCTCGGCGTCGAGCTCGATCCCGATGCCGGGCTTCTCGGGAACCGCGAGGCAGCCGTTCTCGTACGGCAGAGGGCTTGCGCCCGCGATGATGTCGTCCGCGAGGAACGAACCGTAGCCCTGGTTGGCGTAGATGAAGTTGGGCGTCGAGGCCATGACGTGGACAGCGGCGTAGGCCGCAACCCCGAGCTCGCCCAGGCTGTGCTTGAGCACCGGAAGCCCGGCAACCTCGCACAGGCCTGCACCTCGCTTGAGGTTAAGGAGACCGCCGTCCATCTGGTTGTCGACCGAGACGACGTCGGCCGCGCCGGCCTTGATGAGTTCGAGCTGGTCGTAACGGGTCCAGGAGGCCTCGTTGGCGAGGAGCGGGGTGTTGATCCGTCCCCTCAGGTAGGCCATCTCGGCGAGGTTGCGGCCTGAGATGGGCTGCTCCACGAGCTCGAGCCCGAAGCGCTCCATCTCACCGACGATCCGGATTGCCGCGGCCGCTGACCACGCCTCGTTCGCGTCCACGCGGATCTTGGCGTCGGGGCCAGTGGAGGCCCGGATCGCCTCAACACGCTCGATGTCCTGGCTCGGCTCCATCGAACCGACCTTGATGTAGAAGGTGCGGAAGCCCTCGGCGTAGCCCTTCGCGGCGTCGTCGGCCATCTCTGAGGCGGGCTTGTGGCTCAGGTAGTAGAAGAACTCGACCTCGTCGCGGACTCGACCGCCGAAGAGGTTGACGAGAGGCTGGCCGCTGACCTTGCCCACGATGTCCCAGCAAGCCATTTCGACAGCCGCGATCGCCGTGCTGGTCGACTTCACGTGGTGCCACGTGCCGATGATGTTGACGCGCTTCATGATTCGCTCGACATTGAAGGGGCTCTCCCCTATGACGAGCGACTCGATGGACTTGAAGACCGCCAGCACAATGTCCGCGGACGGGTATGCTGCCGCTTCGCCGAGTCCAACCACTCCTTCGTCCGTCTCCATCTCCAAGAGAATGCTGACCATTCCGCGGCGTCCTCCGAACGCCCAGATCTCGTCCTCGACGAACGGAACGGCAACGGGGGTGGCGCGAAGACCGGTAATGCGCACGGCAATCTTTCCTAACTCTTGGATGGCTTGAAATGAGGGTTTGAGTCGCGGATGCGGGATCCTGTAGCCCCAACCTAGGCTGTAGGATTGTCAACAACAATACCTTTGGAATGTGATCCGCGCCACTCTTTTTGCCGGTCAAACTTCCCCTCCAGGTGCGCAGGGTCACGTGTTATGATTGTTGACAATCGGCCCATCTTGGGGGTCTCACTAGATTGAGGAGAGGGCATGGCCCAGTTGCTCACGCCGGTAGTGCAGGAGACAACTCCCGCACTCATTGCCCGCCAATTGCGCAGGGCGATCGGTCAAGGAGAGCTCGCCCCCGGCGAGCAGCTCAACGAAGCAGAATTGAGCCGTCACCTCGGGGTCAGCCGAGGGCCCTTGCGGGAGGCGATGCAACGCCTCACCCAGGAGGGCCTCCTCGTCAGTATCCGCAACCGCGGCGTCTTTGTCATCGAAGTGACGGACGACGACGTGCGCGACATGTACCTTGCGCGGGCAGCCGTTGAGCGCGCAGCAGCGGCCCGCGTGATCCAGCTCGATGCGAAGGACGGCGGAAAGCAGCTCCTCGAAGTGACCAAGAGAATGCGCAAGGCGGCGAACGACGACGACGCCGACGCTCTCACCGAGACGGACGTGGAGTTCCACGCACTTCTCGTAGCCCTCGCGAAGAGCCCGCGCCTCTCGCGGATGCACAACACGCTCATGGTCGAGACACGCATGTGCATCACCGCGCTCGAGACCCGCTACGCCTCGCACTTCGTTCGTGCGGATGAGCACCACGAGATCGCTGCCGCGATCAGGGACGGGAACGCGGAGGAGGCAGACCGGCTCCTCGTCGCCCACATGGACGACGCCGTGGCTCGGCTCATGGAGGCCCCCGAAGAGGCATCGACTGCAGAACCCGCCTGAGCCTGAGACGCTTCCTTCCCGCGCCGTCAGGCCATAGACGAAGACAGAACCCAGAGACACACGACAAACGGCAAAAGCGAAGGCTCCCGACGGATCTACCGTCGGGAGCCTTCGCCGTAAGAGCGTCGCTGTGGGCTCCGCTGCGGACTTACGCCTTCGGAACCGCCATGTACTTGTACTCGAGGAACTCCTCGATCCCCACACGACCGCCTTCGCGCCCGAGGCCAGAGGCCTTGACGCCGCCGAAGGGCGCGGCGGGGTTCGAGACAATCCCGGTGTTGAGCCCGACCATGCCGACCTCGAGAGCCTCCCCTACGCGGAATCCGCGGTCGACGTCCTGGGTGAAGAGGTAGCCCACGAGGCCCCACGGGGTGTCGTTGGCGAGGCGGAGGACCTCATCCTCGGTGTCGAACGGCACGACCGGTGCCACCGGGCCGAAGATCTCCTCGGTCATGAGGTCCGCCTCCGGCGAGACGTCGGAGAGGACCGTGGGCGAGTAGAAGTAGCCACGGCGATCGGGCCGGCTACCGCCACAGACGACGACGGCGCCCTTGCCCACCGCGTCGTCGACGAGCTCCTGGACCTTCCGCAGGGCCTTCTCCTCCACGAGGGGGCCGACGTCGGTCCCCGGCTCAGCACCGTCCCCGAGGGAGAGCGCGCCCAGCCGGTCCGCGAGCTTGCGGGCGAACTCGTCGGCCACCGAGCGCTGGACGAAGAGCCGGTTGGCGGCCGTGCAGGCCTCGCCCATGTTGCGCATCTTGGCCGCCACCGCACCCTCGACCGCGCGATCGAGGTCTGCGTCCTCGAACACGATGAACGGGGCGTTGCCGCCGAGCTCCATGGACGAACGCATGACGTGCTGCGAAGCCTGCTCGAGCAGGCGCACGCCGACCGCGGTCGAGCCCGTGAAGCTGACCTTGCGGGCGATCCCGCTGGACATCCAGGGCGAGACGACTTCGGAGGCCTTGGTGGTGCAAACGACGTTAAGGACACCGTCGGGCAGACCGGCCTCGACAAGGATGTCGACCAGGGCAAGGGAGGAGAGCGGGGTGAGGTTCGCCGGCTTGAAGACCATCGTGCAGCCGGCGGCGATCGCGGGACCGATCTTCCGCGTGCCCATCGCGAGCGGGAAGTTCCACGGGGTGACGAGCACGCAGGGGCCGACGGGTTCGCGCGAGACGAGGATCCGGTTCTTGCCGTCGCCCGTCGTCGTGAGGTCGCCGCCGATCCGGACGGCTTCTTCCGAGAACCAGCGGAAGAACTCGGCCGCGTAGGCGACCTCTCCCTTGGCCTCGGCGAGCGGCTTGCCCATCTCCGCCGTCATGATCAGGGCGAGCTCGTCCTGCCGGGCCATGATGAGGTCGTAGGCGCGGCGCAGGATCTCGCTGCGCTCACGGGGGGCCGTCTTGGCCCATTCCTTCTGGACGCGGCCTGCGGTCTCGATGGCCCGCTGAGCATCCTCCGGGCCGCCGTCGGCAACGGTTGCGATGACTTCCTCGGTCGCCGGATTGACGACGTCGAAGCGGGCGCCGGAGGCGGCTTCGCTCCACTGCCCGTCGATGAAGATTCCGGTGCTGATCTTGGCGATCGCCTCGCGTGCCTTCTCTGAGGCGCGGAGGTCGCTGAGGTTAGTGGTCATAGGAGTTCCTCTGCTTCCTTACTGTGGCGTTGTGACTTGCCCAAGGGGGCGTTGTGACATGGCGATTTGGGTAGTGGGAGGCTGCGACAGCCTCGCGGTTCCGGGGTCCAGGATCTGCGCGAGGTGCAGGCCCGGCCTCGAGGAATCGAGCTGGTCCACCTGTCTCGCGCACGAGAATCCGTCGGTCAGCACGGCAACGTCTCCCTCGGCGCCCCGCAGAGCGGGTGCGAGGGCGTTCTCCGCGACCTGCATGCTGACCTCGTAGTGCTGGGCCTCGAAGCCGAAGTTCCCCGCGACGCCGCAGCAGCCCTCGGCGTCGACGATGTTCCGCACGCCGGCTGCCTTGAGCGCTGTCCGCTGGGCCGCGGCCCCGAAGACCGAGTACTCGTGGCAGTGCGTCTGGAGCACAGCCTGCTCCGGCACGGGCTTCCCAGGGGAGGGCTCCCAGCCGGTGGAGACCCGGTCGGCGACGTGCGCAGCGAAGCTGCGCACGCGTGCCGCGACCCGCTTGGCCTGCTCGGTGTGAACCAATTCGGGCAGGTCCTTGCGCAAGGCAGCGGCGCAGCTGGGTTCGACGACGACGATCGGCCGGTCGGTGCCGTCGTCGAGCGCTTCGGCAGCCTTGGAGAGCAGCCGCTTCGCCGTCCCGAGCTGGCCCGTGGAGATCCAGGTGAGCCCGCAGCAGGCGTCGGCGGAGCACTCGACCGGCTGGCCTGCGCCCGCGAGCACTCGGGCAGCCGCTCCGGCGACCTCGGGCCGGAAGCCGCGCGTGAACGTGTCCACGAACAGCACCACCGAATCTGCGCCGTCGGCCCCACCCGCCGTTAGCACGCCGGCCTCGGCCACTTCGCGGCGCCACTCGCCCGCCCCCGCGAACCGCGGGAGGGCTCGCTTGGTGGTGAGTCCGCCCGCCGCGGCCGCGACCTTGCCGAGCGGCGTCGCGAGGACGGCGTTGACGAGTGCCGAAAGACGGCCGGTGAGCTTGAGCCAGCGCGGGAGCCAGCCGAGGGAGAAGTGCGAGAGCGGACGGATCCGGCCGCTGTAGTAGTGGTCGAAGAACTCCGACTTGTACGTGGCCATGTCCACCCCCGCCGGGCAGTCGGTCGAGCAGGCCTTGCACGCGAGGCACAGGTCGAGCACCTCGCGGACCTCCTCGGACTTCCAGCCCTCCTCGACCGTGCGGGCGCCGCGGACCATGTCCTGCAGCACCCGGGCCCGGCCCCGCGTCGAGTCCTTCTCGTCGCGGGTGGCCCGGTAGCTGGGGCACATCACCCCGCCGCTGTCCGCGCGGCAGCGCCCGACGCCGATGCAGCCCTGGACCGCGTGGACCCACGGGTCCGTCCCGTGCGATGCCGAGGAGGCCGGGTGCAGGTCGAAGCTCGTGCGCCATTCGCGCTCCGGCACGCCTGCCAGGGCGAGGTGGGCATCCATGGGGTCCGGGTCCGTCATGGACCCCGGGTTCAGGATCCCCGAGGGGTCCCACAGCCGGCGGGCCTCGGCGAACGCTGCCATCACGGCGGGCGAATACATCAGCGGCAGCAGCTCGGAGCGGGCGCGGCCGTCTCCGTGCTCCCCGGAGAGCGAACCCCCGTGCCGGACCACGAGCTCCGCGGCGCGGCGAGTGAACTTGCGGAAGACCTCCCTGCCCTCCTCGCTGCGCAGGTCGTAGGTGATGCGGATGTGCATGCAGCCCGCGCCGAAGTGCCCGTACATGACCCCCGTCAGCCCGTGCTCGGCCAAGAGTCCGCGCAGGTCCGCGAGGTAGTCGGCCAGACGCTCCGGTGCGACTGCGGAGTCCTCCCAGCCGGGCCACGACTCGCCCCCTGATGCGAGGCGCGAGGACAGGCCGGCGCCGTCCTCCCGGACACGCCAGAGCGATGCCCGTTCGGCAGGGTCCGCCGCGGCACGGCCCTGCACGAGCCGCCCGTTCTCCGCGAGCCGGGCGAGGAGACGGTCCGCGAGGGCGCGCACCGAGCCGGGATCGTCGCCGTCGAGGTCGACGAAGAGCCAGGCATGGCCCTCCGGCAGGCCCAGGACGGAGTCCGGCCCCCGGCGATGCCGCATCGTAGCGACGATCGCCTCGTCGGTGCCCTCCACGGCGGCCGGGGAGAACTCGAGGATCGCCGGGATGTCGCGGGCGGCGTCGACGACGTCCTCGTAGCCGAGGCACACGAGCAGCGCCGCCGCTGGCTTGGGCACGAGCTTCATGCGGGCGCCGACGACGACGGCCCACGTCCCCTCGGAGCCGACGACGGCCCGGGCGATGTTGAACTTCTTCTCCGGCAGGAGGTTCTCAAGGTGGTAGCCCGAGACCTGCCGGGGGATCCTGCCGAGCTCGAGCCGGAAGCTGCCCAGGTTCTCCTGCGCGAGCTGTTCCAGAGAGCGGGTGAGGGCCTGAGCGCGGCCGGCGGAGAAGCTATCGGCGGGATCGGTGGCCCGCAGTCCCGTCTCGGTCGCCGTCACCCGCGCCCCGTCGGAGGTCACGAGGTCGATCTCGGCCACATGGTCCGAGGTGCGGCCGTAGCGCACGGAGTGGTTGCCACAGGCGTCGTTGGCGATCGCTCCCCCGACCGTGGCGCGGTTCTTGGACGACGGGTCCGGCGCGAAGGTGCGCCGGCCGCCTGTGGCACGCTCCACCTCGCGGGAGAGCACGGCCAGGATCACCCCGGGTTCCACGTCCACTGTCCCGGCCTCCTCGTCGATGGCGAGAACCCGGTGCATGTGCCGCGAGAAGTCCAGGACGAGCCCGGGGCCGACGGCGTTGCCCGCCATCGAAGTCCCGCCACCCCGGGCGATGACCGGCGTGCCGCTCGCACGGCACGCCCCCACTGCGGCCACGACATCCTCCACCGTGCGCGGAAAGGCGACGGCGACGGGCTCGACCCGGTAGTTCGAGGCGTCATAGGAATACTCCGCACGCCGCCGCGGCGACGCATCCACGGGCACCCCGGCCGCCGCAAGTTCGCCGAGGAGTGAGGTTCGGGTGCGCGTTTCCAGCATCCGAGCCTCAGGACTGAGCGGCTGCGGGGACCGCCCCGGTGACCGTCGCAACGGCGGCCTCGAAGCGCTGCAGGCCGAGGGTGATCTCGTCCTGCGTGACAACGAGCGCGGGGATGAGCCGGACGACGTTGCCGGACGGGCCGCACGTAAGAGTGAGGAGACCCTGCCCGGTCGTGGCCTGCTGGACCGCGGCAGCCGTCGCAGCGTCCGCGGTCCCGTCCTCAAGGGTGAACTCGATACCCTGCATGAGGCCGAGGCCGCGCACGTTCCCGATCGCGGGGAAGCGGCTCTGGATTTCCTTCAGGCCGCTCTGGAGCTCATCGCCGCGGACGCGGGCGTTCTCGACGAGGCCTTCCTCCTTGACGACGTTCAGGGTCGCAACAGCCGCCGCGGCGGAGACGGCGTTGCCGCCGTAAGTCCCGCCTTGGGACCCGGGCCATGCCTTGGCCATGGTCGCGGTAGGCGCAGCAATCGCGGAGATCGGGAAGCCCGAGGCGATGCCCTTTGCAGTGATGAGGATGTCCGGAGTGGCGGACGAGTGCTGGTGACCCCAGAACTTTCCAGTGCGGCCGATACCGGCCTGCACCTCGTCGAAGATGAGCTGGATTCCGTGGCGGTCGGCGCGCTCGCGCAGCCCTTCCATGAAGGCAGGCGGGGTCGGCAGGTAGCCGCCGTCGCCCAGCACGGGCTCGATGAGGAAGGCGGCAGTGTCATTGGGAGCCGTGCGAGTCTGGAAGAGGTAGTCAAGTTCCTTGAGCGCGAACTCGACGGCGGTCTTCTCGTCCCAGCCGTAGCGGAAGGCGTAAGGGAACGGTGCCATGTGGACGCCGGGCATCAGTGGCGAGAAGCCCGCCGAGAAGCGGGTGCCCGCCGTCGTCAATGACGCGGCCGCGACGGTGCGGCCATGGAATCCGCCCTGGAACACCACGATGTTGGGGCGCCCCGTCGCCATGCGGGCAAGGCGGATAGCAGCCTCGACCGCTTCCGAACCGGAATTCGCGTAGAAGACGGAGTCGAGGCCGGCCGGGAGGACGTCGCCGAGCATCTCGGTCAGCTCGAGGAGCGGCTTGTGCATGACGGTCGTGTACTGGGCGTGGATGATCTTGCCGACCTGCTCGCGCGCCGCCTCGACGACGCGCGGGTGGCAGTGGCCCGTGCTTGTCACACCGATGCCAGTGGTGAAGTCGAGGTAGTCCTTGCCGTCCGTGCCGTGGATCCAGCTTCCGAGGGCGTGGTCCACCACGACCGGGGTGGCTTGCTTGAGGATGGGGCTGAGAGTCGTCATGTCGACCATTCTGATGGGCCAATTGAATGATTGTCAACAATAATCATGTTGCGTAAGGTTGAGGATGTGAATGAGCTCAAGGATTCCCCCGTCCGCCGGGAGCGACCCAAGGTAGTCGTATTGACCTCGCCGACCACCACTCCCCCCTACAACCTTGAGAAACTCGAGGAACAGGCCGAGCTCGTCTGGGCCACGGCGGACTCATTGCCGGACGCCTTGCCCGGCGCGGAGATCCTCTTCGTCTGGGACTTCTTCTCGACCGCCCTCCGGGACGCTTGGGACCACGCAGATTCCCTCCGCTGGGTCCATGTCGCCGCCGCAGGCGTGGATACCCTCCTCTTCGACGGCCTGCGCGACTCCGACGTCGTCATCACGAACGCCCGGGGAGCTTTCGACGGGCCCATCGCGGAGTTTGTCCTGGCCTCGATCCTCGCCCACGACAAGCTCCTGCATGAGAGCAAGGACCTCCAGCGGCAAAGCGTCTGGCGGCACCGGGAGGGCGCGCTCACAGCCGGCAGCCATGCCCTCGTTGTCGGCACCGGCGGCATCGGGCGTGCCATCGCGCGCCTCCTGCGCGCCGTCGGAATGGAGGTCATGGGCGCGGGCCGATTGGCGCGCGACGACGATCCCGACTTCGGGACCGTGGTCCCGACCGAAGAGCTGGCCCGCCACGTTGCCTGGGCAGATCACCTGGTCCTGATCGCGCCCCTGACCGAGCAGACCCGCGGGATCGTCAACGGAGAGGTCCTCGCTGCGATGAAGCCCACAGCGCACCTCGTGAACGTTGGCCGGGGACCGCTCGTCGACGAGCCAGCCCTCGTCGACGCCCTTCGCTCGGGTTCGATCGCAGCAGCATCGCTCGACGTCTTCACCGAAGAGCCCCTTCCCCCGACGCATCCCTTCTGGGGAATGCCCAATGTCCACATCTCCGCCCACATGAGCGGCGACGTCGTCGGTTGGCGGGATACCCTTGCCGATCAGTTCGCCGACAACCTCGTGAGGTGGCGCCGGGGCGAGGAACTCGCGAACGGAGTGGACAAGCAGCTGGGCTACGCGCGGGGACGCTGACGATCTCGCGAGAAAAGCAAACGGGTGGGGCCGGAGAACTCGGCCCCACCCGTCGTCTTGACGAAATGGATCAGATCTCGACGACCATGCTGATCTCTACGGGTGCCCCGAGCGGGAGTTCGTAGACGCCCAGCGCGGCCCGCGTGTGCCGACCGGCTTCGCCGAAGCACTCCTCCAGCAACTCGGAGGCCCGATTGGCCACGGCGGACTGCTCATGGAAGCCCTCGGCCGAGGCGATGTAGACGGTCATGTTCACGATTGACACGATCCGGTCCAAGCTGCCGAGGTCTGCCTTGAGGGAGGCCAGGCAGTTGAACAGTGCGATCTCGGCGGCTTCCCTGCCACGCTCGATGTCCACCTGTTCGCCCAGTTTGCCCTCCACGAGCATTCGCCCCTCCCGATAGGGGGTGTTGCCCGAGGTGAAGACGAGGTTTCCCACCCTTTTCACCAGAACATAGCTCGCCACGGGCTGCTGAACGTCAGGTAGCCGGCGCTCAATCTCGCGAAGGGCCTCGCGCTCTCCTGTGGGAGTTGCGTTGATCGACATCCCGCGGCCCTATTCTTCCTCGGCCCGCTCGATCACCATGCGCTCGCCCCGGGCGCCGCCCATCCAGATGTCCTGGCTCGCGGCGGCGAGTTCTTCGAGCCCCTCGACGATGGTCCCGTACACGTTGCCCGGGACCCAGCCGACATCACCGTTGAGGAGGAGGTTGTTGCGCCCATAGAAGTAGGCGAGATCGATCAGGAGGCGGCTCTCGTTCGTACCCGCTTCGGTCTCGTAGCCGTAAGCAGGGTTGTTCAGCACCCCTTCGAAGGTGAAGTAGCAGAGGTCCCCAGGGATGGGCGTGATCGTCTGGTTCTCCGGCCCCGGCTCCTCCTGGGCGAACGGCGAGACGAGGGTGTAGATCTCATTGCGGGCGAACTTTCCGTGGAACACGTCCCCCTTGAGCGGCAGCGCCTGCCAAACGGCCTCGGCCGTCCGGGGTGCCTCCTCGTCGAGCAGCCGCGCACGGGCTGTCACGCCGCGCTTTTCCAGAGTGATCGTGATGAAGCGGGCCATCGTTCTCCTAGCCTCTCCGGCGTCGTCAGGACGCCTGTGATTGTCTACAATCCAACTGTAGACTTTAGTGGACCACTCGCAAACCCATCAGGAGGGATTCATGAGCACCGTCGCCATCCTCTACCCGGGCCACAGCGCCGAAGACGAGTTCGTCGAGCTCGAAGGCATCGTCGCCGGGGCCCGCTTCCCCGTGATTCACACGTGGGAGGGCAGTACCGACCACGACGTCGACGCGCTCCTCAAGCTGGGATCCCGCGATCTCCTCGAGCCCCCGTCGAAAGAAGCCGGCGAGGCGGGTGCAGACGCAGTCATGTGGGCCTGCACCTCCGGCAGCTTCGTCTATGGGTGGGATGGCTGCGCCGAGCAGGCCGGGTGGGTCGCTGCCGCGAGCGGTGCGCCGTCGTCGTCGACCTCTCTCGCGTTCGCTGCAGCGCTCCGCCATCTGGGACTGTCGCGGGTCAGCGTTGCCGCAACCTACCCCGAGGACGTGGCCTCCCACTTCGTGGAGTTCCTCGGCAAGGGCGGGATCACTGTCACGACGCTGTCCACCTACGACGTCCCGAGCGGCGAGGACGCCGGCCTCCTTGGTACCGACTGGGTTCTGGACGTGGCAAGGGCCGCCGACATCTCTGGCGCAGAAGCCCTCCTGATCCCTGACACCGCACTCCACACCCTTGCGATCATCAGCGAACTCGAGGCGGCGCTCGGCATCCCCGTGCTCACGGCGAACCAAGTGACGGCCTGGCAGGGGCTCAAGCTCGCCGGGCATCCCGCCACCGCCGAGGGCCTGGGAAGGCTGTTCGAAGCCCGCTGAGATCCTCACCGAGGCGGGGTGAAGCGGGCCAAAAGCGGACGACGACGGCTGGCCCCCGAAAGGGCGGGCCGTCGTCGTCCGCTGCGTCAGGCCGCGAGGCTGCCGCTTGCCTCCGCAAGCCTGGCGCCGCCGGGGAGCGACAGGCCGAGGCGGCGCAGGCCGGCCCAAGCCGTCACCTGGTTCGCCGTCACGATCGGCTTTCCGAGCTCCTGCTCAAGGGGCTCGATGATTTCGAACGTGGGCAGGTTGGTGCAGGCAACGAACACCGCTTCCGCGGCTGGGGAGTCCGCTCGGCGGACGAGATCGGCCGTCACGCGGTAGGGAACGTGCCAGATGAGCTTGTCGAGGCCCAGACCCTCGCAGCCGGTTACGGCTCGGCCTCCTTCAGCCAAGAAATCCTCAAGGCGGACAGTGAGCTCCGGCAGGTAGGGAGTCGCGACCGCGAGGCGCGTTATCCCGAGAAGGTCCAGTGCCTCGATAAGAGCCTCGGAGGTGCTCACTGCTGGCGCATCGAGCTCCTCGGAGATGGCCTGGGAGATCCTCGCTGCTCCTGCCACCCCGTTCACAAAGCTTCCCGACGTGCATGCATAGACGGCCGCCTCGGGCGAGATGGCCTTGAGGCAGCGGGCCGTCGGGCGGATCTCCTCGTCGTCTCCGATCGTGGCCGCCATGGTCGCGTCGACGACGAGGGGATGAAACGGTGTGCGCGCGAACGCGAGCGTCACCTCTTCGGGCATCCATCGCCACAGCTCACGGTCGAGCGCCATGTCATAAGGGCTCACGACCCCGAGGACTCGCTGGACTCCCGGGCCTTCTGGATCAAAATCTGTTGCGCTAGTCACACTTCATCTTCCCATAATGTCTGATCGTCAACAATAATCAGAGGGGAAGGAGAATGCTGTGACCCATGACCCGGATGTCGCCCCTCAGGGGCTTGCCCCTCAACGGCCCGCCCTGTTGGATGCCTACGCGGCGGCCCTCCCGCCGGCCCCTAGACCCGCCGGGAGCTACACCCCTGTCACCGAAGCGGGCCCGCTCGTCTTCACCGCCGGCCACACTCACGCGATCGAGGGCGCTCTTGATTTCAAGGGATGTGTGGGGACCGACGGCGGGCCTAGCCTGGATGACGCGCGAGAGTGCGCCCGCGCCGCCGTCCGGAACTGCCTGGCAACTCTGAACCGCCATCTGGGAGGCCTGGACAGGATTGAACAGGTCGTTCAAATGACCGGGTACGTCGCGGCCAGCCCGGACTTCGAGGACCACCCGCGAGTCCTGGACGCGGCCTCAGAGGAGCTGATCACCGTCTTCGGAGAGCGAGGACGCCCGTCACGGGCCGCCGTCGGCGTCGCAAGTCTCCCCGGCGGGGCGGTGGTCGAGGTGAGCCTGACCGTCTCGGCTCGCCCCGCCACAAGGGGGCCCGAAGTGACGGACTCCGAAGTGAGGAAGAAGCAATGAAGTTCGCGGCAGGTCTCCGGCCCCTTAGGCCGGGACGAGAGAAATGGGCGCCGACAAAGGGCGCCCACATCCAACTCCGGCAGTGGGGGCAGGTGCTCCGCGACGGCGTCATCGAGGACGTTATGCCCGACCGGGCCGGCTTCTGGCTGGGGGCAGACGGAGCCGATTCCCGGCTTTTCGTCCATCTCAACTACGACGACATCGAGGTCTGGGTGCCCGAAGGGATCGGGCGCTCCCAGCGGCGAGTCGCCTGAAATGCAAGCGAATCAGATCGGAGACATGACATGAGAACAACAATTCCGCCTCGTCTGGGCACCTCTTCTGCCTGGCGGAGAGCGGCGCCTGCGCGCACCGGCGAGCACTGCCCTCTGACCGGCTGGTGGTCGACCGCCGGAATTGGGGAAGCCCAACAGTTTTCGGTCTTCCTCTCGAAAGGGAGCCTCATGCCATCAGCTGGGGGAAAGCCCACCGTCTGGAGCCTCTCAGCCTGATTCCGCAGGCACCCGCGCTCCCACCCGGTTGTGTTTTCCCAATCGGTCGGGAGCGCGGCGCGTCGCGGCCACATCACGTGTCGCAGGCAGAGAAGTGGGCTGGAGCGTGAGGTCCCGCCCAGCCGGCCCGCGCACGCCCGAGCAGCTGACACCACCCCTCTTGCAGCTGACACCACTTTGGTGTCATTATGGCGTCATGGAACTGGATCGCTACGTCGCCGACCTCCGCTCCCAGCTCGCCGTCTCCGCCGAGACCGCTGGGGAGGAAGTCCGGGGACTGGTCGAGCAGCTGAGTCTCTCACTCGACTCGGCCGCCCGACTCGCGCTGCTGGAGGCACTCAGCGACGCGGCGAGCGAGATCACCCGCGAGCTCGCCCCGGGTTCGGTCGATGTACGTCTCCGGGGTCGCGACCCGGAATTCGTGGTGTCGCCCCCTCCCACCGTCGAGTTCACCGACGCGCGCACAACACCGGCGCCCACACCGGTGGAGACGGGGAACGAGGGCAGCTCGCCGAGCGCCGACGCCCTGGACGACACCGTCACCTCACGCACCACCCTGCGCTTGCCCGATCAGCTCAAGGCCCGCGTAGAACGGGCCGCCGCGCAGGATGGCATCTCTCTCAACGCCTGGCTGGTCCGTGCGATCGCGGCCGCCCTCGAACCAAAGAGCCGTCGGACCGCGCAGCGCGAGCCGCGCTCGGGAGACAGCTTCATGGGCTGGGTCCGCTAGCCCAAGCCCATCTCATCTACGTCCCGCGGCTGCGGGACCGATCCGTCATGCCCGCAGACCCCGGCACAGAAGGCCGGGCATCAGGAGGTCACCATGCCCAGATACAAGACCGACGGCCCGATCGACGCCGTCATCGACCTCGGCGTCGGCCACGTCGAAGTGCTCGCCTCCCCCCGCGGCGAAGTGGTCGCGGAGGTCGTCCCGACGAACCCCGGCCGCAATGGGGACGCCTCTCTCGCAAGCGAGGCGACCATAACCTTCGACGCCGGCCGGCTCCGCATCCGGGTCCCGCGCCGGCGAAACCTGTTCGGCCCGGGAGACTCCGTGGATGTCCGAGTCGAGCTGCCCACCGGGTCACGGGTCGACGTCGACAACGCCTACGGCTCCGTGCGGACTCGTGGCGAGCTCGGCGAAAGCAGCATCACTGCGAAATACGGCACCATCACCGGTGACACGATTGGGGGCCTGGTCCTCGTCTCGCCATACGGGAGCGTCGACATTGAACGCGTCGCCGGCCGGCTTGACGCAACTCTCGGACACGGTCAGGTGCGGATCGGCCGGGTTGACGGCGAAGCCCGGGTGCGTGGCTCGCACGGAACGATTGATCTCGGAACCACCGGAGGGCCAGTCGAAGTCACGACGTCGGGTCCCCTCACCATCGACCGGGCGCTCGACGATGTCACCGCCAAGAGCGCGCACGGGGCCATCCGCGTGCGGGAGGTGACCGGCGGCTCGATCCGGATCGAGAACGGTTATGCCGAGGTCGAGGTCGGCGTGCCGGCGGGGTTGGCCGCGTGGCTCGACGCCTCGTCCCTGCACGGCGCCGTTCGAAACGAGCTGACCCCAGATCCCGAGGCGGCGACGAGCGGCCGCACCGTCGAACTGCGCCTCCGCTCCAATTGGGCAGACGTCAGCGTCCGCCGCGCGGGCCTCGGCACCAGAAGGGAAGCAGCATCATGACCATGGCCATCACCGCCCGCGGACTGACGAAGCGCTACCGCGAGCAGACGGTCCTCGACAGCGTCGACCTCGATGTCACGGCCGGCACCGTCCTTGCCCTGCTCGGCCCCAACGGTGCGGGCAAGACGACCACCGTGCACATTCTCTCCACCCTCGTGCGGCCGGACGCAGGGAGCGCGACAATCGCGGGCCGCGATCTGCGCCGAGACTCGCAAGGCGTGCGTGGCGCGATCGGCCTCACGGGCCAGTTCGCAGCAGTCGACGGCCTGCTCACGGGCGAGGAGAACCTCAGGCTCATGGCGGACCTGCGGCATCTAGGCCCACGCGTCGGCCGCCGCCGCGTCGCTGAGCTGCTCGAACGATTCGACCTCACCGAGGCCGCCCGCAAGCCGCTCGTGACCTACTCCGGCGGAATGAAGCGCCGCCTCGATCTGGCCATGACGCTCGTCGGGACGCCGCAGATCGTCTTCCTCGATGAGCCGACCACCGGCCTCGACCCCCGCAGCCGGCAGACCATGTGGGAGATCGTCCGCGAACTGCTCGACGACGGGGTAACCATCTTCCTCACCACCCAGTACCTCGAGGAGGCCGACCGGGTCGCGGACCGCGTCGTCGTGCTCGACCACGGCCGCGTCGTCGGCGAAGGCACGCCCAGCGAGCTCAAGGCTCGGGTCGGCACGGAAGTGCTCATCGTCACCGATCGCGATGGCACCGTCCGTCCTGAGATCCCGATCGACGGGACGGTCGGGGGACTTCGCGACGTGCTCGCGGCTATCGACGGGGACGAATCGGCGAGCGTGAGTCTACGCGCGCCGAGCCTCGACGACGTCTTCTTCGCGCTCACGGGGAGTTCGTCGTCGTACGACGACGCCGCGCCCGCCTCCGCATCGGCGCCCGCCTTCATCACCCGGGAGGAATCATGACCGCCACAGCTTCCACCGTCGCCGACTCGGGGACGATGTTCCGCCGCAACCTTCTCCACATGCTGCGCTACCCGGGCCTGACCGTGTTCGTCATCGGCATTCCCGTGCTGCTTCTGCTGCTTTTCGTCTACGTGTTCGGCGGCACCCTCGGCGCGGGCCTCCCCGGGGGCGGGCGGGGAGCAGACCAGGAATACCTCGCCTACGTCGTCCCGGGGATCCTGCTGATCGGCGTCGCCGGGATCGCTAACGGAGCTTCGATCGGCATCGCGCAGGACATGACGGAAGGCATCGTCGCCCGCTTCCGCTCGATGGCGATCTCGCGCGCCGCCGTCCTCAACGGACACGTCCTTGGCAACACGGTGCAAGGACTGCTGTGTCTCGCCATCGTCATGGGGGTCGCGCTTCTCATGGGCCTGCGGCCAGCGGCCGGGGTGTTCGCTTGGCTCGTGCTCGTCGTCTTCCTCGCCCTGGTCTGCTACTCGGTGTCCTGGATGGCCGTCGCGATGGGGATGAGCAGCAAGACCGTCGAAGGTGCCAGCAATACTCCTATGATCTTCACGCTCCTTCCGTTCCTCGGCAGCGGCTTCGTGCCAACCGCCTCGATGCCGGGTTGGCTACAGTGGTTCGCCGACGCGCAGCCGTTCACGCCGTTCATCGAGACCACCCGCAGCCTGCTCGCCGGGCAAGCACCCGACCCGCGCTACGGCTCGGCGTCGCTCATCTGGTGTGCGGCGTTCATCGCCCTGGGCTACTTCTGGTCACGAGCGCTGTACGAGCGCAAGTCGGTGAGATCATGAGGTAAACTTCCGCCGCGACTCTCGCCGCCCAGCGGTTCACACTCGTTCTGCCCCTTCCCGTTTCGGGTACGGCAACTCCCCCTTTTATCGCGTTCCGGGAGCAGCTATTCCTCCCCACGGAGCTTTCGGGTACGGCTAGCGAAGACCAAAGGCGGACGACGGCGCGCGGTGCTTTCGTCGTCGTCCTCGCCTTCAAGCGCAGGTGAGTTGGCGTACCCGAAACGACCAGGGGCGCGAGTTGGCGTACCCGAAACGACCAGAGGCGGGGTTGGGGTTAGGATCCGCCCCACTTGGGGTGCGGCGTCTCGGGCCCCTCGTAGGGCCGGTCCCCGTAGAACTCCTGCAGGCGGTCGAGCTCGTCCCGCAGCTCCGCGAGTACTGACGCGTACGCCGGGTCCGCGATGACGTCCACGAGCTCGTGCGGGTCGGCCTCGAGATCGAACAGCTCCCACTCGCTCGGCTCCCGTTCGGGCGAGGCGCCGGGCACTCCCAAACCGTCGCAGTAGTAGTGGATCAGCTTGTGCGTCCGCGTTCGGACGCCGTAATGGGCGGGCACGTTGTGGCTCGGGTCGCGATGTTCCCAGTAGCGGTAGTACATCGACTCGGGCCAGCCGGGAACCTGCTCCCCCCGGAGGAGCGGCCGGAACGAGCGGCCCTGCGAAGTCGGCAGCGCCGAGGCAGGGTCCAGTCCGCAGAAGTCGAGGAAGGTCGCCGCGAAGTCCGCGTTGGAGACGATCGCGTCGCAGCGGCTCCCGGCTGGAATCTCGGCGGGCCACCGCACGAGCAGCGGCATCTGGAGCGACTGCTCGAACATGAGCCGCTTGTCGAACCAGCCGTGGTCGCCGAGGAAGAAGCCCTGGTCGGAGGAGTAGACGACGATCGTGTCCTCGGCGAGCCCCTGGGCGTCGAGGTATTCGAGCAGGCGGCCCACTCCGTCGTCGAGCGCTTGGACGCACTGGAGGTAGTCCCGCATGTACCGCTGGTACTTCCAGCGTGCCCGCTCCCCCGCACGCTCGGGGCCCTCGAGCTCCGGCGGCGTCGGCTCCTTGACGTCCTCCTCGGTGAGGTCGTCGGCGATGCTCATGCGCACGGAGCGGACGCACTCCGCCAAGTTCGCGTGGTCGTCGTCGAACGTCTCCGGCTCAGGGATGGAGCCGACTGGGTACAGGTCGCGGTGCTTCTCGTCCGGGATCCACGGCCGGTGGGGCGCCTTGTGGTGCACCATGAGCGCGAAGGGGCGGCCCGGATCGCGGTTGATGAGCCAGTCGAGCGCGAGATCCGTCACGAGGTCAGTCGCATACCCGTGGAGTCGCCGTTCGCCCTCCGGGCCGATCATGACGGGGTCGAGGTAGTCGCCCTGGCCTGGGAAGACGAGCCAGTCGTCGAAGCCGCGGGGCCTGGCCCTTGGGGACTCCCCGAGGTGCCACTTCCCGTAGAGCGCTGTCGCGTAGCCCGAACCATGGAGCACGTCCACGAACGTGGGCACGCGGTAGTCGAACTCGGCGAAGATCCCGGGAACGCCGTTGATGTGGCTGTAGGTCCCCGTGAGGATCGTGGCGCGCGAGGGACTGCAGATCGCGTTCGTGCAGTACACCGAGCCGAGGCGCGCTCCTTCCCTGCCGATCCGGTCGATGGCCGGCGTCGTGTTGACCCTGCTCCCGTATGCCGAAATCGCATGTGGGGCGTGATCGTCGGAGAGGATGAAGAGCAGATTCGGGCGGTTCATCGGCTGGCTCATCGGGCCCGGACGATTCCCAGGCGCAGAAGGCTCTCCGCGCAGGAGACGGCGGCCTCCTCGTTCGAGCGCGGTTCCCACCCGAGCATCCGCCGCGCCTTCTCGTTGCTGGCGGCCCGAATGATGTTGAGCTGCGATGAGATTTCACGCACGGGAGGGACGACGACGGCGAGCGCCTTGAACACCCAAGCTGGCGCCGTGCGCGTAGTCACCTTCGACGCTGCCGACCCCAGGGCGTCCCGCAACGCGAGCGCGATCTCGTGGAAGGAGATCGGCTGCCCGGCGACGGCGAGGAAGCGCTGCCCAGCGGCTTGGGGGTCGATCATCGCCCGGAGGTGGAGGTCGGCGACGTCCCGAACGTCGACGATGTTCATCCACATGGGCGGAGCGGCAGGCAGCTGGCCGCTCAAGAGAGTCGAGACGATCCGGATGGAGCTCGAAAGGTGCGGGCCGAGCACCGGCCCGAGGATCCCGACGGGGTTCACGACGGCGAGTTCGATCCCGCCCTCGCGTTCGACGAAGTCCCAGGCGGCGCGCTCCGCGATGGTCTTCGACTTCACGTACGGGCTGATTCCGCGAGCGCTCAGATCCGTCCAGTCGTTCTCGTCGAAGACGTGCTGCTTGTCGGGGTGCCCGTAGCCGACCGCAGCGAACGACGACGTCAGCACCACCCGCCGCACTCCGGCGTCGCGCGCTGCCCGCAGGACCCGCCCCGCACCATCCCGCGCAGGGCCAATCAGCTCCTTCTCGTCCTTCGGCTGGACGCTCGGAAACGGAGAGGCCACGTGGAGCACGTAATCGGCCCCGTGGGCAGCTTCGGCCCAGCCGCTGCCAGCCCTCAGATCGGCCGTCAGATACGTGACGCGCTCCTGATGCGGCGCTCCCGCGATCGCGAGCATCCGCTCGACGGCGATCCGACGGTCCGGCGAGCGAACGGTTGTACGGACGCTGTGGCCGGCGGTGAGGAGCTGCACTATGGCGTGGGCCGCCACGAATCCAGAGCCGCCCGTCACGAGCACTGTGGCCACGGCCAATTCACCCCTCGCCGCCGAGCTTCGCGGAGAGCTTTCGCCGGAGGCGGTCGTAGCGCGCCTCCGCCTCGGCCGCGAGCTGGAGCTCCCTCGCATGGAGCCGACCGTAGGTGAAGGCGTTCTCGCCGCGTCCGTATGCCTCGACCCCAAGCCGCTGAACAAGTTCCGCGGTGACGATCGAATCTTGATGCTCGCCCAACGTCTTCTGGATCTTCTGCGCGCGGCGGCCGAGTCGCGCAGCCTTCTTCGCCCCGAACGGGGCGGCCGCCTCCGCCGAGTACCGAAGACGCTTGGCCGCCTTGCGCACGTCGTGGAGTGCGACGTCGTGCTTATCGGTGCCCTCGGTTCCCTCCGCCGTCTTCACGGCAGCGCGGAGGCGCTTCGCATCGCGGCGCACGACGCCGGAGACGGTCGCCTTGGTCGCCCACTTTCCGTCGACCTCCCCAGCTGAGTCGACCAGCTCTGTGATGCCGTCGAGGAGCCGGAAGTACCGCTCCGAGCCAAGGGCGTCCTTGAGCTCGCGCGACGCCTCGGCGTGCTCAGCGCCGAGCGACTCGTCGAAGGACCGCCTCACCGGGCCGAGCACCAGCTCGGCCTGCTCGCTCTCCACCCGGCCACGCAGGCGCTCGCGCATGACCTCGGCGTCCCGCACCCTCCCGAGGACCCGGCCGAACCATTGGAGCTCATCACGCAGCTCCCGTCCGGCCTCCGGGTCGAGGTCCTTCCGGAAGGCCGAGAGGCACGAGCGCAAGCGCCGCATCGTGATGCGGAGCTTGTGGACGGAGTCGGGTGTGGCGAGGCGTACCTCGGGATCGAGCTGTTCCCATCTCTCCAGCAGCTCCGCGACATACTCCACGAACGCGCGCTGCACCTTCCCCGGCTTGCGCTGTGCAGGGCCCTCATCACGGGTGACCCGGGGAACTGAAGCGGCGAGCGTCAGAAGCGAACTGCTGCGGCCGCCGGGCTCCGCTCCCGATTCGGCGAAAGCCGTGCGGAGTTCCTTCGCCAGCCGCTTGTTGCTCGGCTCGCGCACCTCGTAGTCCCACAACCGCCACGCCCTTGGTCCGCCGTCGGCAATGAGGGGCTCCGCGCGGTGGTGCTCGTCGGCTGCCTCCGCGAGTTCGCCGCCGTCGTCCGCAATGAGCAGGGCGATCCGCCGGACAACGGTCACGTCCGCGCTCCTCACAAGCTGGCGCCCGCGCAGATAGAACTGAAGGCCGTCCGTCAGCGAGGCGGGCAGGGACTGGTGCGAGCCCAGAGGCTCGACGGCACTCCGGCCGTCGGGGAGCTCAAGGTGCCAGCCCTCCCGTGGGCCGCCTGTCCGGCGGTAGAGGACGATGCCATGGGAGCCGAGCCGGAAATCCTCGGTGTCGAAGAATTGCTCCTCGAAGACTAGATCCTCGCCGCTGCGGACCTCGGCGACGTCGCTCAGCGAATCGAACTCGGGAAAGCGGCCGGCCACAGACGCATCGAAGGTGCCGTGGGCGGCCGAAGGGGTCCTGGCCATAGCGCATTCTAGGCATCGCATGCCGCGCTGCCCCATGGCTCGCGCGGAAGAAGATGCCAGCGTGCCTTGAGGAGCCCGTCCTCTAGCGGTGGGAGAAAATGAAAGGCCAAACGGAAAGGAACATTCGCCCATGCCCTTGTACCTCGACGACCTGCAGGCCGGACAGATCTTCGTGACGCCGGGCCGCACGATCACCGAAGCGGACGTGATGTCATTCGCCGCCTGGACGAACGACAACAACCAAGTGCACACCGACGTGGAATTCGCCAAGAACACGCGGTATGGGCAGCGCATTGTGCACGGCATGCTCGGGGCATCCCTCTGTCTCGGCCTCATCGCCCGCACCGGCGTCTTCGAGGGGAGCGCGGTCGCCTTGCTGGGAATCGACCAGTGGCAATTCACCGCGCCGGTCTTCATAGGCGACACGCTCACGTGCACCGTCGAAATCCTGTCCACGCGGGCCACGAGCTCGGGCAAATATGGCATCGTCGAGCGCCAGCTGACCCTGCGCAACCAGCACGGGGAGACCGTGCAGACCGGACGCATGGATGTCATGGTGACGACTGGGCCGGTTGGCTGAATCGGTCAGGAATCGAGAAGCGCCCGGAGCCGGGCGGGACCTAGTGTGAAGACAACACCGATGATCGTCAGGAGGCCACAATGCCGTACGCCGTAGATTTCAAGGACGTCTCCACCGTCGGATTGGAATCATCCCCAGTCGCCGAGGCGTTGGCAGGACTGCGTGCCAACGAGGCGAGGTATTACAAGAACAAGTACGATCACGTTTTCACCGTGACGCCCGCGAACGAGGCCCCGGAAATCCTCGACTGGGTGAACCGCATCCTTTCCGAAGAGCGAAACCTCGTCATCGCTTCCCGCCCGCTCGAGGTGACCTCCTTTGAGGTCGACGGTCTTCGCATGGCCTACGTCTTCTACGAATCCGGGCTCTCGATAAACGTGATGTATGGGATTGAAGAGGGAGCGAAAAGGGCTGTAGGGTTCAAGCTCTCCGATGGCATGGAAGTTCCCGAAGAACTTGCCGGGACCTTCAAATTTGCCCGGCAGAAGTCGAAGTTGGCGGGGACGATCCGCGGCTCCTTCTTTGTGATTAAGGGCGAGTACTGACGGGGATCAGGTGGTCGCCCAAGCGACCGGAAGATGCTTGAGCCCATAGACGATCGAGCTGTCCATTCGCGTCAGGTCTTCCGCCGACCGGAGGGCGAGGCCGGGGAGCCCCCTCAGGAGTGCGGTGAGTGCGATGCGGGCTTCGAGCCGGGCCAAGGGCGCTCCCAAGCAGAAGTGGATGCCCTGGCCGAAGGCGAGGTGGCGGTTGGGCGTCCGGTCGATGTCGAACTCCTCCGGGGCGGGGAACTGCCGTTCGTCGTGGTTCGCTGAGCCGATCCAGGCCACCAGACGGGCGCCCGCGGGGATCTGCTGGCCCGAGAGCGTTACGTCCTGGGCCGCGATGCGGTACATGGACTGAACGGGAGAGCGGAAGCGCAACACCTCCTCGACGGCAGCCGGAAGTGCGTCGCCGTCGGCCCGGAGCCGCTCCACGAGGTGCGGGCGTTCCAAGAAGGTAAGGACCGCGTTGCCCAGCAGATTTGTCGTGGTTTCGTTGCCGGCGACGAGGAGCAGCGCGCAGAATCCGAGCAACTCCGGCACTGACAGATGCTCGCCCTCGATCTGGGCGGCGAGCAGCCGGCTGATCAGGTCTTCACCCGGGTCGCTGCGCCGGTGCTCGATCATGTCCAGGAAGTAATGACCCATCTCCTCCTGGGCCTCGCTGTGGCCGGCGGCTGGCGCCGGGGCACCCGCCCGCGTCTGGCTCACTACCACGTCCGACCATCGTCGGAACCGATCGCGATCCTCGGGCGGGATCCCCATGAGCTCCGCGATGACGATCACGGGCAGCGGGTAGGCGAAGTCGTCGATCAGGTCCATCTCCCCGGCGGCTGCCGCCCGCCCAAGCAGCTCGTCGGAGATTTCAGTGATCCGCGGAGCGAGCGCGTCGACGGCGCGCGGGGTGAACGCCTGGGTCACGAGCGACCTCAGCTGACGGTGGCGGGGAGGGTCGGTGCTGATCAGGCTCGAGGCGAAAAGGCCGCCTTGGCCCGGGCCCCGGCTCCCCGCCAGTTGCGATGAAAAGACGTGGTGGTCCGAGAGGACGCGTTGGACGTCGTCGTATCGGAAGACATTCCACGCCTGCCGTTGAGCGTCGAACAGGACTGGCGATTCGTCCCGCAGACTTCGGTAGAGAGCAAACGGATCGAGTTGCTGGGTCAGTGCTGGCAGAGCGTCCACGGTGTCCTCCCGGCAACCAAGGAATAGGGCGGTTTCCCGCCGCCGCCAGTTTACGTCCGCGCCTTGCTGCCGAGGACTTTGTATTCCCCGCCTTACCATCTCAGTATGCTGATGCAGCCAGAACGCCTTACTGTCCGTTCGGAAGCTGACGGGCTGGGCATCTCAGTCCTCCGTTGGGAGGCCGTCGGGGAGAAGAAGGGCTCGGTCCAGATCTCGCATGGCATGGCCGAGCACAAGCACCGCTATGCCCGTCTCGCAGAAGAACTCGCACGAAACGGCTTCACGGTCTACGCATCGGACCACCGTGGACACGGAGAGTCGGTGTCAGAGTCGGTGCCGTTGGGAGACTTCGGCGAAGCTGGCTGGGACGGATTGCTGAACGACCTCGCTCAGCTTGGGGGCTGGGTCCGAGAGCGTGAAGGTGCCCCGGTACTCCTCCTTGCCCACTCGATGGGCTCCATGGCCGGCCAGCAGGTCATTTTGACCCACGCGGACCTTTACGACGGCGTCGTCTTCTCTGGTACCTCTGCGCTAGATGAGCTCGCTGCCGCCGCTGCGGAGAGCGACTCGGAGGGATTGCAGTCGTTCAACGAGCCGTTCGAGCACCGGACGGGCTTCGAGTGGCTCAGCCGTGACGCGGACGAGGTGCAGAAGTACATCGACGATCCCCTCTGCGGTTTCGACCTCTCAGAGAAGGCCTCGAATGGGTTCTGGTCGTCTGGATCGGCCGCGGCCGACCCGGAAAAGCTCGCGGGCGTCAAGGAGGATCTCCCGATCCTGCTGATCTCGGGCGAGGCCGATCCCGTCGGCGGGGGCGATGGCAGGTGGGTCCACAAAGTCGCCGACCGCTACAGGGAAGCCGGCCTGCACGACGTCGAAACCCGCCTTTACCCGGAGGCGCGCCACGAACTCTTCAACGAGACAAATCGCGACGAGGTGACCGCCGAAGTCGTCTCGTGGCTCACGCGAGTTTCGACCGCACCGTCTCGCTGACCGTCTTGCCCGGCGGTTCCATGGGCAAGGATCCTTCTGGCAGCACGCCTAGCTTCTCGAGTTGTAGGGGCTACCATACAGCCGTGTCCAATGAGCTGATCGAGTCGCTCCTCGCCGAGGAGGACCGCTGCGCCCAGGAGTCGCACCGTGCCCGCTGGGAGATGCTCCGGGCCGCGGAAAGGCGCCAGGAGGCGATGTTCGGACTTCAGGCCGAGGGCCTCTCTATCCGGGACATAGCGAAGAGGCTAGGATGCAGCCCGAAGGTCGTCCAGGACTCCATCGAAAAAGCCAAGCGCCGCCGACCGCCCATGGAGCGCCGGGAGCAGCGCGTCTCGTGGGAGCTCCATCGGGCGATTGCCGACCGACTGCGGCAAGACCCGGCCCCGATCCTTGAGGTCGCGCGCAGGAACATCGATCGAATGAAGGACCGGCGCCGCGACGAGTACGCGCGCGGATGGGTCGAAGAATGGGAGCGCCTCGTCGAAGGCGATGTAAGCGCCCTCATCGATAGGATGCTGGGCACCGACGAGCGCGCCATCGACCTCCGGCAGATGACGCCGTTCGCAGGAGCTCTCAGCCAGGCCGCCCGCCTTGTCGCGATCCACAAGGCGGTCGCCCGTGCGACGTGACCAGCTCGAGCACGCGATCCGCGCCGCGACGGAGATCATTCGGCAGGACGCGGTCATCGTCATCGGCAGCCAGGCCATCCTCGGCAGCTACGACGAGGACGACCTCCCGGAGGAAGCCACCCTTTCCGACGAGGTTGACATCTGCCCACTTGAGGACGATGACGCTGAATCCTTGGCGACAGAGCTGGACTCGGTCATCGGAGAGATGTCTATGTTCCACGAGACACACGGCTTCTACATTCAGGGAGTGGGCCCTCACACCGCTGTTCTCCCCTCCGGATGGCCCGACCGGCTTGTGCCCGTCGAGAATGACAACACCAACGGCCGGACCGGGCTCTGCCTCGAGCCCCACGACCTCTGCGCTGCGAAGCTGATCGCCAATCGCGAGAAGGACCACCGATTCGTCCGTGCCCTCCTCGATGAGAACTTCGTGCAGGAGGACATCCTGAGGCAGCGACTGGCCATGACCGAGGGCCAGGACGATCAGGTGGCGCTGGCTTAAATGACCGCAACCCCTCCCCAGGAGGGGGCTCGGGGCAGTTCGGCCTCGACGACCATCGCTTCGGCCAATCCTCGGCGCGACGACGGCCCCTGGGCCTCGTTGACCCTTGATGTGGCGTAGGTTACGCTCAGATTCGATATCTCGATTGATGTTCGATATATCGAATCCAAAGCCATCCAGCCGAAAGGGTTGACCATGCCCTCTCTTCCCTCGCCTAACTCGGAAACGCGAGTCACCGTCGACCGCAGGCCGATCACGCGCGCGCGGTGGGTGATCGCGACGCTGCTGTGTCTGGGGACGGCGATCAGCTACGTTGACCGAGCGAACATCTCCGTAGCGCTGCCGTTCATGGAGCACGATCTCGGCATCAGCAAGGCAGCCACCGGCCTGCTGCTCTCGTCGTTCTTCTTCACCTACGCCCCCGGACAGCTGATCGGCGGGCGCCTCGTGGATCTCGTCGGACCCCGCATTGCCGCAGGTTTCGCCACCATCTGGTGGTCGTTCTTCACAGCCATAAACGCCCTTGCTACAGGCTTCGGGTCCCTCTTCGCCTTCAGGCTAGGCCTGGGCATCGGAGAGGCAGTCGGGCCCAATGCATTCGGGAAGGTAGTGGGAAGGTGGTTCCCGCTGCGTGAGCGCGCTCGCGCAGCTGCACTCTACGATTCGGGTTCCCGGCTCGGAACGGCCCTATCCTTCCCGATAGTCTCGCTGCTGATCTACTACTGGGGCTGGCAGGCCTCGTTTGTCTTCTCGGGTTGCCTCGGCCTGCTCTGGGTCATCGGCTGGTTTACCTACTACCGAGATCCGGAGAAACACCACCGAGCGTCCGAGGCGGAGAAGCGGCTCATCCTCGACGGCGGTGCGCGGCTTTCGGGCGACGGCCAGACCAGCGGACGGAAGGTGCGCTGGGTCCAGCTCCTGCGCTATCGGACGGTCTGGGGCATGATGCTGGGGTTCTTCGCCCTGAACTTCGCGTTCTACTTCTTCGTCACTTGGTTCCCCTCCTACCTAGTGCAGGCGCGAGGGATGAACCTGCTGAGCATCGCTTGGATCGGCATGATCCCCCCGCTCGTCGCGTTCTTGGCCGAGCAGTTCGGCGGATGGCTCTCGGACGTGCTGACCGCGAAGTACGGCCCGACGAGGGGCCGCAAGATCCCCATCGTGTGCTCGATGATCTTCGCCTCGGTGATCGCCCTCGCCGCCGTCGTACCGAGCGCGGCACTCGCCATCGCCCTCCTGAGCGTTTCGATGGGCTGCCTCGCCATTGCGGCGGCCTCCATCTGGTCCCTACCCTCAGATGTGGCACCCACCGAAGCCACCGTAGGTTCGATCGGAGGCCTGCAGAACTTCGCCTCGAATATCGCCGGCATCATCTGTCCGATCTTCTTCGGGCTCTTCAGTGGGGCCGGAAGTGCCGCTTTCGTCATGCCACTTGTCGTCACCGGTGGAATCGTGGTGGTGGGTGCGCTCTGCTACTTGGTCATCTGCCAACGGTTCGAGCCCCTGCCCGTGCCCGCGGACGCGATCGAGATCGCATCCCCGCACGACGTCACCTCACTGAAGGAAGGAAGCGACCTCCGATGATCTCCCACTCCGCCGGGACCACCCTGGTCACCGGGGCTGTTCCCGTCATGCCCACCATCTTCGACGACGACGGCGGGCTCGATCTCGCGGGCCAGGCACGGGTGGTCGAGCATCTCATCGACGCAGAGGTCGACGGAATCTGTGTGCACGCGAACTACTCCGAACAGTTCTCCCTGACGGACAGCGAACGCCAGCGGGTCCTTGAGCTCGTGAGTGGGCAGGCCGCGGGGCGCGTTCCGCTCTTCGTCACGACGAGCCACTACAGCACTCGGGTGGCAGTCGAACGAACCCGGGCCGCACGCGACGCGGGGGCGAGTGCGGTCATGCTCATGCCTCCGTTCGTCGGCGCGACGATCCGCGCAGGTGAGCAGGAGATGCTGCACTACTTCGAAGCGGTGGCCGCCGTCGGGGTGCCGATCATGATCCAGGATGCCCCTATGAGCCCCACGCCGCTCTCGGTCCCGTTCCTGGCCAAGCTCGCCCGGGAGATCGAGGAAGTGAAGTACGTCAAGATCGAGGTCGCGGGTGCAGCGGAGAAGCTCCGGGCCCTCAAGGCTGCGGCCGGCGACGCCCTCCCCGGCCTGTTCGACGGCGAGGAGGGAGTCACGCTCATCCCGGACCTCGCCGCAGGCGCCGTGGGCACCATGTGCTCGGCATCGGTCCCGCACGAGCTCGGACGGATCGTCCACGACTACCTCTCGGGGCACGAGGACGAAGCCTCCGAGGCTTGGGAAGCTCTCCTTCCGCTCATCCACTTCGAGAACCGTCAGTGCGGGCCAGCGGCGTGCAAGGTGCTCCTGAAGGAGGGCGGCGTGATCGGCAGCGACGCGATGCGAGCCCCGTGGCCACGGATGCACCCCGCGGTCCGGGAAACTCTCGTGCGGCTCGCCCGCAGCCGGAGCGTCTTCGCCATCAGCAGCGCCACGGAGGCAGCACGCGCATGAGCGCCCAAGCCCTTCCCCTGCAAACAGTGGCGGTGCTCCCGGAGCCCGGAGACAATGCCGCCGTCGCAAGCCGCGTGCTCGAGGCCGGGACCGTCCTGGACCTCGGCGACGACCGCGAGACTGTCCTGCCGCATCGCATCATGGAGGGCCACCGCTTCATGGTGCGCCCGGCAGCCGCAGGAGAACCGATCCTGTCCTGGGGCACCCCCTTCGCCAGCGCCCTGCGCCCCCTCGCTCCCGGCGACTACGTCTGCACTGATCCCGTGCTCGAAGCCCTCGGCCGCCGGGGAGTCCAAGGCCTGCCCGAGACCGCCTCTGCCGCCAACGTGATGCTCGATCCCTACGAGCTCGACGAGTCCGCGGTGCACGTCGGCCAGCAAGTCGTGCTCCCGGCAGGGGTGCCGCCGCGCACCTTCAAGGGGTACCGCCGGGACGACGGCAAGGTCGGCACCCGCAACCACATCATCGTCGTCGGAGTTACCTCGCGAAGCGCGAGCTTCGCCGAAGCGCTCGCCGCCCGCTTCAAGGGCCGCACGAGCGAGACCTTCGACGGCGTCGTGGCCGTCGCTCACACCGAGGGCGGCGAGGACACCGCGCCCAACAACCGGGAGTTCCTGCTCGGGGTGCTCGCGGGGTGCCTGAGTCACCCTAACGTCGGTGCCGTGCTCGTGGTCGACGAACCCGGCGCCGCAATCACGGCCGACGACGTATTCGCCCACCACCGCGAGTCCGGCCGCGAGCCGCTCACCGCGCTGTACGCGACGTTCCAGCGCACCCGGGGCTTCACTCGGGATCTCGAGCGGGCGGCCGAGCTGATCGAGGACTGGATCGCCGTCGTGAGCGAGACAGAGCGGAGCGACGAGCCGCTCACCGCCCTCTCGATCGCGCTGCAGTGCGGCGGATCGGACGCCTTCTCGGGCATCACGGCCAACCCGCTCGCCGGGCTGGTCGGCGCCGAGGTCATCCGCCACGGGGGAACCGCCGTCCTCGCAGAGACCGATGAGCTGATCGGCGCGGAGCCCTACGTCCTGCAGAACGTGCGGTCAATGGATGTCGCGCGGCGCTTCCTTCAGAAGGTGGAGGAATTCAAGCAGCGGGTGGCCCTACACGGCCACACGGCCGAGGGCAATCCCTCGGGCGGGAACCTCTACCGGGGCCTGAGCAACATCGTGCTCAAATCCCTCGGCGCGGCCCGCAAGCTGCCTCGGGAGGTCCGCCTCGATGAGGTCATCGGCTACGCGGATCCCTGCGACCGGAGCGGCTACATCTTCATGGACAGTCCCGGCAACGACCTCGAGTCCGTCGCGGGCCAGATCGCCTCCGGGTGCAACCTCATCTTCTTCACCACCGGCAACGGCTCGATCACCAACTTCCCCTTCGTCCCCACGCTGAAGTTCGTCACGACCACGGCCCGGCACGACCTCATGCCCAACGAGATGGACGTCAACGCCGGGGCCTACCTCGACGGAATCCCGATGGAGCAGCTCGTCGGCGAAGTCTTCGACCTCACCCTCAACGTCGCTTCCGGGCAGCGGACGGCGGGCGAACTCGCCGGCCACAGCCAGGTCTCGATCTGGCGCGACTGGAAGCAGACCGCCCCACGCCCCGGCATCTCGATCAGGATCGACGGTCGGGACGGCTACGATGCACCCGATGCCCCGGATGAGGAGCGGGACGCCCCACTCCCCGGCCTTCCCCTAGGCGCGCAGGGGAAACCCAAGCTGGCCTCCGCGTCTTCGCACACTACAGCGCCGGCAACAGAGCGCGTGGCCCTCGTGCTCCCCACCTCGCTGTGCTCCGGGCAGGTCAGCCGGTTGATCGCCGAGCGGGCTGCAGCCGAGGACTGGGCTGGCGGTGCCGTGGACAGGATTGTCGCCCTGCCCCACACCGAGGGCTGCGGCGTCTCCAGCGGGGCGAACATCTCAACGTTCTCGCGAGTCATGACCGGTTCTCTGACCCACCCGAACGTGGCCATGGCTCTCCTGCTCGAGCACGGTTGCGAGAAGACGCACAACGACTTCTTCCGGGACGAGCTCGGCAAGATCGGGGCGGACCCCGACCGGTACGGCTGGGCGAGCATCCAGCTCGGGGGCGGTGTGGAAGCCGCAACGGAGGCCGTTCGCGAATGGTTCCGCTCAACCTCCCCAAACGTCCCTCCCGCTGCCCGGCCCGAAATCGATCCGGACACCGATTCGGCATTCGCCGGTATTGCGGTCGGGCTCGACGCGCGGGGCGAGCTCACCGAGGAGACGGCCGCGGCGCTGGCGAGCGCCGGGCAGCGAGTGGTCGACGACGGCGGCACAGTCATCCTGCCCGCGGGCAGTGCCCTGCTCGCGCACCCGCGCTTCCGGGGGCTGGTCGCGGAGCAGACGGGGCAGGACCCCGAAGAGTGGACGCCCACACTCGCCCATGGCCAGCAGCCCACCGCACCCGGGTGGCACATCATGCGCGCGCCGACCAAGGACTGGGCCGAGACCGCCACCGGCCTAGTGGCCTGCGGGGCGCACGCCGTCCTGGTGCACGTCTCCGGCCCTCCGCTCAGCGGCCACCGGCTCGCACCGGTGCTCCAGGTCAGCTCGGACCCGCCCACGATCGCCCACGTGCAGGACGATCTCGACGCCGAACTCGTCGGCTCGCCCGCCGAGCAGAGCGCGACGATCCTCGCCGTCCTCGCCTCTACGCTGTCCGGGCACCATGCGCCGCAGTCCCTCGCGGCCGGCAACGTGGCCTTCCAGATCACCCGAGGCCTCCTCGGGACCTCGATGTAAGGAGAATGAACTCTCGATGACCCTCCCCAGCAGCGCCGCCCCCGCCGACCTCAAGGCGCCCCGCCGCGCCGTCGTCCGATATCAAGGCGACTCCGACCCAGAGCCCCTCGTCGGAGTCCTCGAAGCCGGCCAGCTCCACCCGATGAAGGGCATCCGGTCGATTGCAGACCTGCTCTCCCGCACCGGCGATGAAATTGCCCGCCTCATTGAAGCAGCGGCAGAATCGGGGAGCGTGGACGGGGATCCCGTCCTCCTTCCGCCGCTCGACGGGCGAGGTGAGCTCTGGTGCTCCGGCGTCACGTATCAGCGGAGCAAGGACGGCCGCATGGAGGAAAGCGCGGAGGCAACGGTCTATGACAAGGTCTACGCTGCCGAGCGCCCCGAGCTCTTCGCCAAGTCTCCGGCCTGGCGCCTCATCGCCGACGGCGAGCCTGTCGGGATCCGCTCGGACTCCGGCCATGACGTCCCTGAACCGGAACTCGCCCTCGTCTGCAACGCGTTCGGCGAGATCGTCGGCTACGCCGTCTGCAACGACATGAGCTCGCGGTCGATCGAGGGCGAGAATCCGGTCTACATTCCGCAGGCGAAGGTGTTCGCTGGGGGTTGCTCGGTGAGCTCGGGTTTCGTGCCGGCGGCCGATGTCGCTGATCCGTCGAACCTCAGGATTCGCATGCGCGTTGTCCGCGAAGGGCAAGAGGTCTTCGCTGACGAGACGTCGACCGCGCAGCTCGCACGACCCCTCGCCGAGCTTGTGCGGTACCTGTTCCATCCCTTGGACTTCCCGGACGGTGTGATGCTCGCAACCGGAACCGGCATCGTTCCGGAACTCGACTTCGCCCTCGCCGACGGAGACCTCATCGAGATCGAGATCGACCAGGTTGGCCGTCTCCGGAACACCGTGCGCGTCGGGAAGGAGCCCTTCCGGGCGCTGTCGCACGGAAACCGTCCCTCCCACGCTGGCATAGCTGCCCGAAGCTGACGGCCAGCCCCTCGACAGCGCCACTCCCACCGCCCCCCATCGAAAGGAATCCCGCGTGAAGTTCGCACGGATCGGCTCCCCTGGAGCCGAAATCCCCGCCGTGAGCCAGGACGGCTCCCTGTTCAGCCTTGAGAAGATCACCGACGACATCGACGGCGTGTTCCTCTCCGGTAATGGGGCAGCGAAGGCAGCCGAAGCCCTGGCCGCAGGGCGACTTCCACGAATCGATCGCGAGGCTGTGCGCTTCGGGGCGCCCATCGCAAGGCCTGCCGCCGTCATCTGCATCGGCCAGAACTATGCGGCGCATGCGGCAGAATCAGGCTCCTCCGCGCCGGAGCATCCCATCGTCTTCTTCAAGCACCCGAACACGGTTGTCGGGCCGAACGATCCGCTTGTCCTGCCCAAGGGCTCTGGGAAGACGGACTGGGAAGTCGAGCTCGGCGTCGTCATCGGCAAGCGCGCGTCCTATTTGGCCTCAAAGGAAGATGCCACGGACCACATCGCCGGATTCGTCACGGTCAATGACCTGTCCGAACGCGAATTCCAGCTGGGCGTCTCGGGCGGCCAATGGTCGAAAGGCAAGAGCTCTCCGGGGTTCTGCCCCACGGGGCCGTACCTCGTCACCCCGGACGAGGTCGACGCCCGCGGCCTGATGCTCAGGAGCTGGGTCAACGGAGAGCCACGTCAGGAATCCTCCACCGCGGACATGATCTTCGACGTTGAGACCCTCATTTGGGACCTGAGCCAGTTCATGGTGCTCGAGCCGGGCGATCTCATCTGCACGGGAACTCCACAGGGCGTGGCCCTCTCGGGCCGCTTCCCGTATCTCCAGCCCGGAGACACGGTCGAGATCGAGATCGAGGGGATCGGCCGCCAGCGCCAGGAAGTCATGGCCCACGGGGAGGGCTAGTCTTTGAGACGGAAAGACGATCCGAGCAGCCGTGACCGAGAAGCCGCAAAGGCGGAGGCCTAGATGCCCAGACTTACCCCAGCTGTGCTCCGCAGCCTGGACATCCTCGAGCTCTTCCTCGACCACCAGCGCCTGACAGGAGCGGAAGTGGGCCGTCTCACCGGCCTGCCGCGGGCATCCGTACACGAGCTTCTGGCCACGCTGGCCGAACGTCGGTATCTGGACCGGCATTCTGACGGTTCTTACGCGTTGGGCGTCTCCTCCTTCGTGCTCGGCCAGGCGTACCGAGACCGGCTCGATCTGCGACAAGCTGGCCGCCAGATCGGTCAGCAGGTCGCGGAACGCTGCCAGGAGACCGTCAACATCGGTGTCTTGGAGGGGTCCGATGTGGTCTACCTCGTGAAGATCGACAGCCCGCTGCCAGTCCGATTGGTCTCCCGTGCCGGCGGACGGTTGCCCGCCTCCTGCACGGCGATCGGCAAGGCGTTGCTGTCCGCCCTGGACGCCGACGAGCTCAACACCCGGATCCCGGCCGTCCTCCCGCAACTGACCCCGCAGAGCATCACCGACCGCGAGGTGCTGCTCGCCCAGCTCAACGAGGCACGCTCGGCTGGTGCTGCCTACGAGGCCGGGGAATCGTCGCCGGAGGTCAACTGCGTCGGGGTCCCGATCAGGGACCACAGTGGAACTGTCGTTGCTGCGCTTTCGGTGTCTGTGCCCGAATCCCGCTGGGCGCGGCGGGCCGCCGAAGAGTGGACCGCCTTCGCCAGACGAGGCGCCCAAGAGCTCTCGAGGACCTTGGGTTGGCGCGTCCCGGCCGACGAAGAGCTCGAACCCGGGGCCCGGGAGGAGAGCGCAGACGAGGCCGATTCCGCGCTTTCCCAGACGCCTCCGGTTCCGAAGGCCTCCTGAGAAGACCGGCGACCCCTCACCGCCCCTCCAACCGCCGCTTGGTCTTCCCGGTCGCGACGGCCGTCCAAGGGTCCTCCGGCCACGGGTGCTTGGGGTACCGCCCCCGCATCTCGGCGCGCACCTGCGCGTACGGGCCCGACCAGAACGAGGCGAGGTCGCCGGTCACCGCCACGGGGCGGCCCGCCGGTGAGAGCAGATGGAAGAGCACCGGCACGCGTCCGTCCACGAGGCGCGGTGTCTCTGCCCACCCGAAGCACTCCTGAAGCTTGACGGCGACAACCGGCCGAGCGCCGTCGTCCACTCCGCTTTCGCCCACCTCCGGATACTCGATCCGCACGCGTGATCCGCTCGGAACCTCGAGGCGCTCGGGGGCCAGCTCGTCGAACCGGGCAGCCGCGGGCCATGGCAGGAGCCTTCGGAGGGGGTCGGCCAGATCAACGGCCCGCATCGGCGCGCCGCTGGCCAGCGCCTCGAGCTCTGGGCCGAGCCACTCATCGAGCCGCGCAAGTAGCGCGGCCTCCGAGACGTCCGGCCACGGTTCGCCGAGTTCCCGATGCACCAACGCGAGCCGGCGGCGCAAAGCGTCGGCCGCGGGCGACCACCCGATAGTCCCCAGGCCGCCAGTGCCGAGAGCGCGGGCGACGGCTTCCCGCCCCTCAGTAGGTGAGGGCCGCACAGGAGTCGAGGTGAGCGAGATCGCCCCGAGGCGCACCTCCCGCCGGGCCACCACGCGCCCGTCAGCGAAGCGTGCCTCGACGTCATCGCTCAGAAGGTGGGCCGCCGCGAATTCTGCAGACGCGCGATTGAGCGGCGCGGCAGCGCGCACGACTGCCCCCGTCCCCGCCGCGTCGCGTCCGTCAGCCCGTGTCACGTCCGCAATCGCAAGCCATTCGTGCCCCGCGAGCGAACTCCCCGAGGGGAGACCGGCCCGCGTTCCGGACGCGAGCAAGTAGCGTTCCTCGGCCCCGGGAACTCGCTTCGCCACGAGGCGCGGGAACGCGAGGGCGACGACGAGGGCCGCCTTCTCCGCGTCGGTTTCCAGCTGTGCAACGAGCGGATCGGAGTTCTCGCCTGAGCCTGAGTTCTCTCGGGCGATGCGCTCGAAGCGCCGAACGTCGTCGGCCCACGCTCGAGCAGACGCCTCGCGTCCCGACCGAAGCGACGCGAGGAGGCGGCCGAGGTCCGCTCCGGGAGGCCGAAGGTCTCGCGCGACGAGGGCAACCGTCTCGGCGGCGACACGGGCGCCGACAAGCGGTGCGCCCTCAAGCAGGGCTCGGCCGAGACGGGGATCGGCGGGTATACGCGCAAGCGTCCGCCCGAGATCAGTCGCGAGGCCTTCTGGGGTCAGCGCACCGAGGCCATCGAGCGTCCGGAGCGCGTCCTCGAGAGCGGACGACGGCGGCGGGTCCGGGAGCGCGAGGCCGTGGCCGCCCGGTGCGCCCCAGCATGCGAGGACGAGCGCCGCCTCGGTGAGGTCAGACGTCGCAATCTCCGGGAGCGACTGCGGCGGTGCCGCAGCGTAGGAACGCTCGTCGTAGCACCGGACCACGCGGCCCGGTCCCTGACGTGCGGCGCGCCCTGCGCGCTGTTCCGCCGACGCGCGCGAGCAGGAGACGGTCACGAGCCCCGTCATCCCGCGCCCCGCATCCCGCCGCGGCTCTCGGGCCAGCCCCGAATCGACGACGAGCCGGACGCCGGGAACCGTGAGCGACGATTCGGCGAGGGCGGTGCTCACGACGATCCGCGGTGGCTCGCCCGGCTGCCGGCCGCCGACGGCGCGGTCCTGCTCGGCGGGGGGCGCCTGCCCGTGCAGCTCAAGGACTTCCCGTGTCACGCCGGAAGGGTGCGCCCGCAGCCACTCCGCGACGGCGCGCACCTCGCGCACGCCCGGCAGGAAGACGAGGGCGTCAACGTCTTCCCCGGCGGCAAGCAAGCTCGCGTGTTCGCGTGCGGCGGTTTCCGCGACATGGTCGAGGAATGCCCGGCTCACCCCACGATCGTCGAGGCGGGGAGCGGACGACGGCGCCCACCTCACCTCAAGTGGATGCAACGCTGCAGGTGAGTCGATCACGGGAGCCGGCTCGCCGCCGTCGTCCGCAAGCAGCGCAGCAAAGCGCGGCGCCTCGACGGTCGCCGACATCGCGACAAGGTTGAGATCGCCCCGCAGTGCGCGCACGTCCGCGAGCATGCCGAGGGCCAGATCCGTCTCGAGGCCGCGCTCGTGCACCTCGTCGAGGATCACGGCCGCGGTGCCCTCGAGACCAGGGTCAGCGAGGAGCCGCCGAAGGAGGATGCCCGGTGTCACGAACTCGACGAGCGTTCTCGAGCTGATCTTCCGTTCGCCACGAACCGTGTAACCGACCCGTTCGCCAAGGGAAGTGCCATCGAGCGCCGCGAGGTGCCGGGCGGCCGAGCGCACCGCGACTCGCCTTGGCTGGGTGACGACGACGCGAGGCGGCAGGGCGCCGTCCGCGCGACTGAGGACGAGATTGGCAATGAGCGGCGGAACGAGCGTAGTCTTCCCGGTCCCTGGGGGAGCTTGCACGACGGCGGCGGCCCCCTCAGGCGCGAGGGCGCGCGTGAGCTGGCCCTCGACCTGGGCGACGACGAGGCCGGTTCCTATGGACTCGAGATCGAACTGGCGCGCCAACGTCAGGGGGCGCTGCTCTCCGCGGGCTGCCGCGGCTTCCACAGGCTCGCGAGTGTCCACCGGTCCGGTGCGCCGTCGAACGCGCCGCCTTGCGGGTCATCCTCCCGGCTCCGGCGAATCGGGTCGGTGGCCGGATCGTAGATGTCCGCCACCACATGGAGGCACACGTAGAGCAGCGTGATCATGTGGACGACGACCGCCAATACGTAATACGGGGTGTCGATATTGTTCTGGACGGGCCCGTTACTCGTGGTCCACCCGATGTACATCCAGACCGCGACCCAGTGCAGGGCCTCACCTGCCATCCACACGAGGAAGTCACGCCAACGTGGGCGCGCAAGGGCGAACAGCGGAATAAGCCACACGACGTACTGGGGCGAGTACACCTTTCCAGTGAGGATGAACGCGGCGACGACGAGGAAGGCGAGCTGGGCGACGCGGGGCCGGCGCGGAGCGTGGAGCGCGATGAAGGCGATGGCCAGGCAGCACAGGCCGAACGCCACCACGAAGATCGTGTTGGTCGTAGCTGCCGAGAGCTTTGCCAGATGCATGCGGTCGGCGAGCAGGTTCCACGAGTAGTAGGCGGATGAGAAGCTCGGGTCACGGTCCGTCGAGTACGCGAAGAAGAAGGACCAGTCGCGGGGGTTCGCGATCGCTGCCGGGAAATCGACGACAAACCAAGCGATCACCGCCGACCCAATCGTGACGAGGGTCTGGCGCCAGCGGCCGGTCCGGAGGGCAAGCAGCACGAACACGCCGAGGACCAGGACGGGATAGAACTTGGTGGCCGTGCCAAGGCCGATCGCGGCCCCCGCGAGCGCTGGATGGTTGCGCGAGAACGCGAGCAAGCCCAAAGCGAGCAGAGCCACAGCCCACATGTCCCAGTTGATGAACCCCGAGAGGATGATCCCGGGGGCGAGCGCAACAAAGGCGGCGTCCCAGGGCCTGCGGGGATTCGAGCGGGCCGTCGCGATCACGGTGATCAGCCACATGACGGCGACGAGGATCGCGTTGATGTCGAAATAGGTTGTCGCCCGCGCGTCCGTGGCACCCACCCCGGGAACGAGGAGCGCGGTGAAGCCCGCGATGAGGGACGTGATGACGGGGTACTCGAAGAGTGCGCTGTGCGAGAAGAGGGGAAGGACGCCGTCCGCTAGGCCTCGCTCCTTGAAGAGGGTCGGGAAGTCCGAGTAGCACGTCGCGTAGAACTCGGTCGGCGGGTTCCAGCCGACCGCCTGACAATAGCCCTTGATGAGGACGCCGCCGATCGCCGCGATCACCGTGAGGATGATGAGCACCAGTTCGACGGTCCACCACCCGCTGCGGATGAGCCCCGGGGCGGCGTGATTCCCGATTGGGCCGCCGACTGCCTCGGAGAGCGTGTGGACGAGGGGATCGTTTCGGCTCGGCGAGATGACGCCGCGAGGCGCGCGGCCGCCGTCGTCCGCGGTCGGTTCCATGGCTCCGAGCATACCGGGGAGGTCTGACAACCCCGGGGGAGGCCGGAAGTCCCTGAGATCCAGGGCTGTGGAAGGTTTCGAGGCTTTTATACAGAACCGTCAGGTTCTTCTCTAATCCGGGCGATTCGCAAGCTTTCGCCTGAGGCAAAGCGCCGTATCCAAGCGGCAATCGACCTGCTCGCCGAGGAACCGCGTCCACCTGCCGCAAGGAAGCTCACTGGTCGCCCCGAATGGCGCGTACGCACCGGCGACTACCGCATCCTCTACCGGGTTCAGGATGAGGTACTTCTCGTCGTCGTGGTCGACGCGGGGCACCGGCGCGAGATCCCCGAAGCCTCAACAGAACGCAGCCCCCGGGGTGACCCGGGGGCTGCTGGACGGCGAAACCTGCCCTAGGAGGCAGCGGTGGTGCCCTCCATGCTGGTGATCCACGACTGGATCGAAGCGACGTCAACGCGTTGCAGACCGTCGAGCGCGAGGCAGTTCTTGTTGCCGAAGCTCGTCAGGCCCACGATCTGATCGCCGAGGAAGATCGGACCACCGGAATCGCCCGAGCAGATCCCGCCGGTTCCCTGTGCCGGATTCACGTTGGCGTGGGTCGTGAAGATCTGCGGGCCGACGCTCTGGAGGTTCATATCAACCGAGCGGCGGATCATCGGGTAGGAGACGGGCACCCGCCGCTGCGGTCCGGAATCCGGCTTGGCGAGCTCCGCGCCGTAGCCGACGGCGGTCACGACAGTCTTCGGAACGTCCCCGGGAGCGATCGCGTCAAGCGCGCCCGGCGCCGCAAGGGAATAGAACGGCTGCGAAACGGGGGTGTCGAGCTTGATGATGCCGACATCGTTCCAGTTGTTCTTGTCCGTGAAATTCGAGAACCCGGGGTCGGTCTGGGCCGTACCCGAGATGCGCCCTGCAAGGTCAGCGGACGTGTAGCCAACGCTGGGGTTCGCATCGGGGAAGCCAGCCGGCGACTGCTCGGCAATCACGGAGTTGAAGGTCACGAGGGTCTTGCCGATCGTCCCGTCCGTGCAGTGCGCGGCTGTGAGGACCACGGTGGGCGAAACGAGCGCCCCCGAGCAGCGGAAGCGCCCTTCGGCCGTGTAGAAGACGATCAGCGCCACACTCCCATGGGTGTCTCCGTCTGCGGTCCCGCCCGTGCTCGCCTGCGCTGGCGCGGCGGCGAAGGCCAACCCGAAGGCTGCTGTGAGCGCCGCCAACGCGGCAATGAGTTTCCTGCGCATTGTCCCCTCTTCCTTGAGCACGCATGTACCGTGACACGGATTATGCCCGAAGCCGCGGCTTCTCGCCTGAGGTTACCGCAGAGTCAACATGAGTGACATTTCGCGATGCACTTCGGCGCGGTGCGCCTCAATGCGTCCGGCATCGATCTTGGTGGAGAGAGCGCGAAAAACGCGATCCAGCATGGCGGTCACCTCCTTGGGGAGTGAAAAGACGTACGACGACGGGCGGCGCCCCTCGGGCATTCGGGCAGGCTGTTGCTCCGAACTGACTCGAGGGTCCAAGCGCAGGGCATGGCGAGGCGAAGGCATGGTGATTCCTTGGAAAAGGGCACGCAAGAATAGCGTGCTGGGGCACGGAAAGGAGCCCTATCATTGCCAGGCAAAATGGGTGCACGAAATCACAGGAGATCGGCATTAGCGGCAACGAAAAGGAGAATTCGAAATGCAGGATTTCGGCGTCAGCGAGTGGCGACGGCGGAGCTCAGCGCGGCCAGGATCAGAGCCCGGGTAGGGTACAAGCGCGTCAAATCAATCCTCCGAAAGGCGGAAAAGCGCCTTTCGGAGGGAGTGGAGCTCTTCTGAGTGGGCGGGAGTCAGTCCCGTGCCGCGCCGAATGCCGGGAGCAGGCCACGGTTGCGGCGCACGGCGAAGATCCCGCGGAAGAACGCCTCAGTGGTGATCATTGTCCCTACCCCCTCTGCTACCGAATGGCCCAGCGCTCTAATACGCCGGTACCGGGTGATTGAGGCCAGTGAGCCTCAGAAGCACAAAGCAAAGCTAACTCACCCTTCGAAGAAAAGGCAAGAGAAAAATCAGAAAATCTGGGAATCGCGGCGGCTAAAGTCCCCATGCCTCGACGGCGGGCGTTTTCTTGTCCCACCCCAGACGGCAGACTTTAGCCGTACCGAGAATGAAATGACGGCCTTCCACCGGAACCATGCCGAGCCACCGTGCGGTGAGGATTCGGCAGAAGTGACCATGGGCCACCAGCAGCACATTCTCCGCTCCGGAGTGGAGAACGCGATCGACGATCAGGTCCGCCCGGGCCGCCACCTCGGAGAGAGTCTCGCCGTTGGGAACGCCGTCCTTCCAAATGAGATAGCTCGGATTCGTGCGCCGCACATCGGCCGAGCGCACGCCCTCGTAGTCGCCGTAGTCCCACTCGACCGCGTTCGGCTCGAGCTCTGCCTCCGGGAAGCCGGCGAGCTCCGCCGTCCTTCGCGCCCGCTGCAACGGCGAGGTGAACACCAGCCCGAAGTGCACACCGTCGAGCGCTGCCTTCGCCGCTCGCGCCTGGTCCTCACCCTCGGGGGTGAGTGGAAGGTCTGTGAGCCCGGTGTACTGGCCGCTCTTGGACCACTCAGTTTCACCATGCCGCAGAAGCCACAGCCTCGGCAGTCCGAAGTCCTCGGTGCTCACTCGCTCTCCTTCTCCTCTTTAACAGCGCCTTCAGCCTTTACAGCGCCCTCAGCGTTCTCCGGCTGCGCCGCCCACCATTCAAGCAACTTGGCCCGCGCCTCTTCCTCGTTGGCTGGCCCGTTCTCCATGCGCTCTTCGAGCAGGTACCGGTAGGCCCGCCCCACGAGCGGTCCGGGAGGGACCCCCAGGATCTGCATGATCTGCTGCCCGTCAAGGTCGGGGCGGATCGCGGCGAGTTCCTCCTGCTCGGCGAGTTCGGCGATGCGGTGCTCGAGGTCGTCGTAGGCGAACGAGAGCCGGTCCGCTTTGCGCTGGTTGCGGGTCGTGACGTCGGAGCGCGTGAGCCGGTGGAGCCGTTCAAGCAGTGGCCCCGCGTCGGTGACGTAGCGGCGAACAGCCGAATCGGTCCAGCCGGCGTCCCCATATCCGTAGAAGCGCATGTGCAACTCGACCAGGCGTGCGACCGCCTTGATGGTCTCGTTGTCGAAACGCAGCTCGCGCATGCGCTTCTTGACGAGCTTCGATCCGACGACGTCGTGGTGCCGGAAGGAGACGGCGCCACCGGGCTCGAAGCGGCGTGTTGCCGGCTTCCCGATGTCGTGCAGGAGTGCCGCGAAGCGCAGCACGAAGTCCGGGCCGGGCACTGGCCCGTCGGGACCAGTCTCGAGAGCAGCAGCCTGCTCGAGGACGGTGAGCGAGTGCTGGTACACGTCCTTGTGGCGATGGTGCTCGTCCACCTCGAGCCGCAGTGCGCCCACCTCGGGAAGCACGACGTCGGCGATCCCGGTGTCGACGAGGAGGTCGACGCCGGTGCGGGGCGCGGCTCCGTTGATGAGCTTGACCAGCTCGTCGCGGACGCGTTCAGCCGAGACGATCGAGATGCGGCCGGCCATTGCCGTCATCGCGTCACGAACCTCAGGCGCTACGTCCACCTTGAGCTGTGAGGCGAAACGCGCCGCGCGCATCATGCGCAGCGGATCGTCCGAAAACGAATCTTGGGGGGCCCCGGGGGTGCGGAGGATGCCCGCATGAAGGTCGCGCACACCGCCGAACGGGTCCACGAGTTCGAGTGACGGGAGGCGGAGCGCCATGGCGTTCATGCTGAAGTCGCGGCGGCCGAGGTCGTCCTCGAGCGAGGTGCCGAACGCGACGGCGGGCTTGCGTGACTCCGGGTCGTAGGCTTCCGCGCGGTACGTCGTCACTTCGATCTGGAAGCCTTGCTTCCGCAGTCCGATCGTGCCGAAATCCCTGCCGATCTCCCAGAACGCGTCAGCCCAACCCTTGATCACAGACAGGGTCTCATCAGGCGTGGCGTTGGTCGTGAAGTCTAAGTCTGGGGACTTCCGGCCCAGGAACAGGTCCCGCACTGGTCCGCCCACAAGCGAAAGTTCAAAACCGGCGTCGACGAAGCGGCGCCCGATTTCGAGCGCCACGGGCTCGACGGCGAAGCCGACGGACGGTGATTCAGGCGCCGTCGTGCGCGCCCAGTTCGAGTCTTCTCCTGCCATAGCCCTTAAAGCTTCGCAGATCGGAGAGGCACTTACAGATCCGAGTGACGCGGCGGACCATGAGTCATCGCGAGAGGCTTCTGGTTAGAGTGGACTGCATGGTGATTCCGCTGCCGAGCGATCCTCAGAAGAGGAGGGGTGCGCCGCTGCCGTCCGCGATCGGGCCGCACGTCGCCCCGGCGGGTCATACCTATATTCACTCGCTCCCGACCGTCGAGGAGATCTCGGCGGGCGGGGTCATCGTCGATACGGACAATCCGAATCTTCCCGTAGCGATCATCGCGCGGCTCAATCGGGGCGGGCGCCTCGAGTGGTGCCTTCCCAAAGGGCATCCCGAGGGCCGTGAGTCGAACGAGAGCGCGGCTGTCCGCGAAATCAGCGAGGAAACCGGCATCGATGGCCGGATCCTTGCGCCCCTCGGCAGCATTGACTACTGGTTCACCGTCACGGGGCACCGCGTCCACAAGACGGTCCACCACTATCTGCTCCAAGCCGTCGGCGGCGAACTGACCATCGAGAACGATCCCGACCAGGAGGCCGTCGACGTCGCGTGGGTGCCCATTTCCGAACTCTCGCGCCGCCTCTCGTTTCCGAACGAGCGGCGCATCGCGGACCTCGCCCGGGAAGTGCTCCCGGAGCATCTACTGAAGTGACGGTTCGATGACGGCAGCCCAAGCCGGGCGATCCGAGGCCAGATCCAGCGCGGTCATGGCGGTCGGCACGCTCCTCTCCCGAGTACTCGGCTTCCTGCGGCAGTTGCTCCTTGTGTACGCGTTGGGCCTCGGCTCTACGGTCACGGACACGTTCGTCAACGCGAACAACCTGCCGAACCTCATCTTCCTGCTCGTCGCGGGCGGCGTCTTCAACACGGTTCTCGTCCCGCAGATCCTCAAGGCAAGCAGAGCCCCTGACCGCGGTGCGGACTACATCAGTCGCCTGCTCACGCTGGGGGTGGTCGTCACCTTCGTTCTCACGGGGCTCGTGACGATCGGTGCACCCATCGTCATGCGGCTCACGACGTCCGACTACAGTGCACAGCAGCTAGCGCTCGCCACCGTCTTCGCGTATTGGTGCCTTCCGCAGATCTTCTTCTACGGCCTGTACGCGCTCCTGACCCAGGTCCTCAACGCGCACGGCGCCTTCGGGCCCGCGATGTGGGCGCCGCTAGTGAACAACATCGTCGCCATCGCTGGCCTCGGCATGTTCATCTGGATCTTCGGAACGAACGCCGCGAACCCGCACACGATCGAATCCTGGGGAACCCCGCAGACCCTGCTTGTCGCGGGTGCGTCCACGGTCGGCGTCGTCATCCAGACCGCCATGCTGTTCATCCCCGTAGGCCGGCTGGGCCTTGGCCTGCGGCCCAAGTTCGGATGGCGCGGCGTCGGGCTCGGTGCGGCGGCGAGGATCGGGATCTGGACGCTCGCCACCACGGCCGTGGGCCAGCTGACCTTCCTCTACCTCATGAAGATCGCGTCCCAACCGGGCGCCGTGCGCGAGCAGCTCCGACAGGCGGGGAACCCCTCGTGGCAGTTCATCCCCGGTAACACCGTCCTCGAGATGGCGAGCCAGCTGTACCTCCTGCCGCACTCGATCATCGCGCTTTCGCTCGCCACCGTCCTGTTCAATCGGATGACGGCGGCATCCCAAGCGGGTGATCGCCGCGGCGTTCGGATTGCGCTTTCCCAAGGCTTGCGGACCATGGCCGTCGCGACCGTCTTCAGCGCCCTGGCATTGTTCGCCCTCGCGGCTCCGCTCGGCCGGTTCTTCTCCGGCGGATCAGCCACCGACGGCGTCATGCTCGCCCAGACCCTCAGCATCCTCGCGCTGAGCACGCCGTTCCTCAGCGCGAATTTCATGATGTCCCGCGTCTTCTACTCCTACGAGGACGCGAAGACCCCCTTCAAGGTCCAGGTCTGGCTCGGCATCCTCAACGTAGTCGGCGCAACGGTCATCCAGTTCCTGCCGGCTCGCTACATCATCTTCGCCATCGCCACGCTGTACACGGTCGGGAACATCCTCTCCGTCGTGCTGAGCGGTGCCTACCTGCGGCGCAAGCTCGGCAACCTGGACGGTGTGACCGTGGCCCGCTCCTACATCCGCATGGGCTACGCCGCCCTTGGCGCGGCCGTCGCCGGAGGGCTCGCGGTGTGGCTGCTGGGCGGCCTCTCCTCGAGGGGGTTCATCTGGAGCTCGAGCTTCGCGGCGTTGCTTTCGATCATCGTGATCGGCGTTGCGATGCTGCTCGTCTACCTCGCCCTGCTCCGGATCTTCGGCGTGACCGAGCTCCGCGACCTCCTGCGCCCGATCATGGGGCGCCTCACCGGCCGAAGGGGGGCCGCGCCGTCGCCCGCCCAGCCAGCGCACGACGCCGGGGCTCCCGCCGGCTACGAGGGGGCCGCGGGCTACGAGGCGGCTGCGTACGACGACGCCGCGCACGGCTACGAGGGCGGGGGCTACGACGGCGCTCCCCACGGCTATGAAGCCGGTGCGTACGAGGGCGCGGCGTACGAGAGCACCCCTTACGAGGGCGCGGCCCACGGATATGGCTCCACTGGCTATGACGACTCGGGCTACGACGTCCCTGACTACGGGTACGCCGAAGAGACCGCCCGCTCGAGGGAACCGGTCTATGCTCTTCGCGAAAGCGCCCCGACTCTCTCGGATGACACGGGAATCATTCCGCGGATTTCGGGTCAGTTCGATCCGAGCATGTACCGCGCCCGGCCCGGGTCCTCGCGGCAGGAACCCCTGCCGGGGCGCAGGACCTATCAGGGTCCTCCGGGGCGCAATCCCCACTTCCGTGACCTCTGACCGATGCCCTTGGATGCATCAACGGAGCCAGGTGAAACAAGCAGTGGGGGTGCCGTCCGCTAGGATCGAGTGATAGCAAGCGCCCGGCGTGTCCGGGCTGGCGGGGCAGACTGTCCAGGAGGTACCCGTGTCCCAGTCCATCGACGTCGGCAGTGTGCTCGGCGGTCGGTACAAGGTCACGTCCTCGATCATTGAGTCGCATGACGGAGACCTGGTCCTCGACGGAGTGGATCAGATCCTCAACCGTCCCGTCAGCATCCTCGTTTCCGCGCCGCACAACTCCCAACAGCTCGCCCAGAGCGCGCGGGAAGTCGCCACCGGCGAACGTCACGTCGGCATCCAGGTGCTGGATCTCGGAACAAGCCATGAGGCGACCTACCTCATTACGAACCACGCCGCAGCCGCAGACCTGCTCGACCTGATCGTGGCCCAGGACGCGCCGTACGTCGAACCATTCTTCACGGACACCTTGGGGAGCGAGATCTTCGGCGAGTCGCGTTCACGCGAGCCGGAGACGTACGACGGCCTGTACGAGCATGGCGACCACGATTACATCCGTTACCCGAACGCGCACCCCGACGACGCCCGGCCGGAGGCTCCCCGTGAGCAACGGCCAGCACCGGCCGCGCAGCCCCGCCCAGTCCCGCCGCCCCCCGCCGCGCCGCCGCGATCCGCCGAGGGTCCCTCCGAAGAGTCGCGCGGTCGGTCGGGTGGCGCGCCGGGCGGAGGCGCTGCTGCGGCTGCGGCAGCAGCTGCCGCAGCCGGGTCGCAAATCCCGAACCCGCCGAAGGTGACACCTTGGCCGGCCTCCTCCGGCACGTCGGACCGCACAGATGCTGGCCCTCAGACACGTCCGGACAACCGCGCTCCTGCGACTCCAGCCAGCGGACAGCCGGCCGGATACAACGAGTCACACCGAGAGCCGGCCCAGTACGAGCGACCAGCACAGTACGAGCAATCGACGCAGTACGGCGATGCGACACAGCCGGTACAGAAGGCACCTACCGCACCGGCAGGCCCGTCCGGTCCCACCCGCGGAACGGCCTTCCCGGCCGAGGCCCGAGGAGCCGGTTGGGGAAGTGGCTCGGACCGCATCTTCGACCGCGACGACGAGCTGGAAGAGGACGATGAGTCAACGCGTCCGAAGTCGGTGCCGTGGCTTGTCGGCGGCATTCTCGCCATCGTGCTGATCGCGGCTCTCATTTTCGCATTCACGACGCTTGGCAGCGTCTTCCAGCCGCAGGCCAGCGGTTCGAAGCCGGCGTCGAACGCACCATCGGTGGCCCAGCCAACCCAGGCCACCCCTTCGCCTGGGCAGACGCGCGCGCCAGCTCCTGTTGTCGCGCCAGTCATCGATTCTGTCTCGCGCCTCAACCCGAGCGATCTGACGTTCGCGGATCAATTCGACGCGAAGCTGGTCGCGACCTACGACGGCAATCCTGCGAGCTACTGGTCTGACATGGAGTTCGCACGCGAGGATTGGGGCGGATTCGCCAAGAGCGTCACGCTCGCGGTGAAGCTGCAGAGCGTCTCGGATATCAAGCAGGTCGAGCTCGACCAGCTCGGTGCAACCGGGGGCAGCGTGAGCGTCTACACGAACGCGACCCCAGATCTCGGTGGGGCGGCATTGGCTGGCACGAGCTCGTTCAATGGGCCACAGCTCGTGTTCCAGCTGCCGTCGGCCGTGAAGGCGCAGTACGTCCTCATCCAGATCAACGCTTTGCCGCGGCTCGCGAATTACAAGGTGTACCCCTACGGCCTCCGACTCGCGGAGATCAAGGTCCAGTAAGACGAACGACGGCGGCCATGGCCGCCGCGGCCAGGGCGCCTCGAGCTTACGAGCTGGGGCGCCCTTTCCGTGTCCTTCCTTTACGTTTCATGCCAGTTCAATGCGCGCGCCGGCGTTTCGGTACGCTTGAAGGGCGACGGTTCCCGGAATACCGGCGCTCGTCGACATGTTGTGAGCTGTGAACGTACTGAGTCCAGCGCGTCAGAAGAAGAGGTTATACGCCCGTGAGCACTGCCGATAGCAACGCCGCCGAGGTGCGGGACGTCATCGTCGTTGGATCAGGCCCTGCCGGCTACACAACGGCCATCTACACAGCGCGAGCCAACCTGAAGCCGTTGATTTTCGCTGGTTCGGTCACGGCTGGCGGTGAGCTGATGAACACCACCGAAGTCGAGAACTTCCCGGGCTTCCCGGACGGGGTTCAGGGGCCCGAGCTCATGGACAAGCTCGAGCAGCAGGCAGCGAAGTTCGGCGCGCAGATCGAGTTCGAGGATGTCGCGTCGGTTGATCTCGAAGGCGAGGTCAAGCGGGTGGTGCTCGGCAACGGTGAGGAGCATCTGGCTCGTGCGGTGGTGATCGCGACGGGGTCGGCTTACCGGGAGCTCGGCCTGCCGAATGAGAAGCGGCTCTCAGGTCACGGCGTTAGCTGGTGTGCTACCTGTGACGGCTTCTTCTTCAAGGATCAGGACATTGCGGTCATCGGCGGTGGAGATTCGGCAATGGAGGAGGCTCTCTTCCTCACCAAGTTCGCGCGCTCAGTCACCGTTGTGCACCGCCGCGATTCGCTGCGTGCGTCAAAGATCATGGCCGATCGCGCTCTTGCACACGAAAAGATCAAGTTCGCCTGGAACAGCGAGGTTGCCGACGTTCGTGGCGAGGACAAGGTAACCGGCCTCGTTCTCCGGAGCACCGTCGATGGTTCCGAGTCTGAGCTCGACGTCACTGGGATCTTCGTCGCAATTGGCAATGATCCCCGGACAGAGCTCGTGAAGGGCACTTTGGCCCTCACCCCCGAAGGCACGATCGCAGTAGAGGGTCGGACGTCGCGTACGAGTATCCCCGGGGTCTTCGCGGCTGGAGACGTCGTTGATCCCACCTACCGACAAGCCATTACCGCAGCCGGATCCGGTTGCGTTGCGGCTCTGGACGTTGAGCACTACCTTGCAAATCTCGAAGTGCCGACCCTCGCAACCCAGCACGCCTAATTTATCCCCTCTGATCGGAAGGCAGACATGAGCAACGCCAAAGACGTCACCGACGCCCAGTTCACGGATGAGGTTCTCCTCGCCGAGAAGCCTGTCATTGTGGATTTCTGGGCCGAATGGTGCGGTCCCTGCCGCAAGGTCGGACCCATCCTCGACGACATCTCCGTCGAGTACTCGGACAAGGTCGAGGTCGTGAAGGTGAACGTCGACGACAACCCGAATATCGCCGCCGAATACGGGATTACTTCTATCCCCGCCGTTTACCTTTTCGAAAAGGGTAAGGTGACCGGCACTGTGATCGGTGCTCGGCCGAAGCAGTACTTCGAAAAGGAGTGGTCTGAGGTTCTGAGCAAGTAGCCTCCGGCGCAAAAGCGAGGGATGCGGCGTGCCCGCGTCCCTCGCTTTTTGTTTTGGTCTCCTGGATCCTCATATGAGCCGTCCTGTTTCACGTGAAACGAGAGCGCGACCGGCGGTTGGCGGCTGGGAAAGGACCGACCGACTGAAGTTCACGGCAGCCTAGATCGGCTAGCGCGCCTCGTCAGACCCGAGCCCGGCGACGGGTGAGGGTTTCACGCCCAACAAATCGGGACTGTGCAATTCTCAGGTTCTGGGCAAAACTTCAAGCGCATTTGCTCAAGGTCCTAGCCCGAGCTACCCACAAAGAGGGGTGACCACGTTGCTCAGCCATCTACGAGGCAGCAGCGGGCAGTAGCGCTTCCACGATGGGGGCCTTTTGTTCTCGCTGCCCTGTTTCACGTTGGTTCTGTCCTCATCGCGGTGTTTCACGTGAAACAGCAAGCGGCAGTCCAAAATAGTGCAGGCGAACGTGGGCTACGAAAAGCCTACTTGTGGCATGCCCATTCGCACCTTCGATTCTTGAGTGGGAAAGAGCCGCGACAGCTGAAACATCATCAGCAAGCTCTACAGGGGAAATAGGCGAACGATATAGGCGAGCTGCCCAGCGTTCTGCATGCCGTCTGTGACCGGTAGGCATCCCGCTACTGCGCCCGTTCGGGCGCGCCGGCCGACTGTGGGGCTCGAATCGACTAAACGAGTTTGCTTTCTGGCGACTGGCCCGGCAGAAGCGGCTCTCGAAACCCAGGAGGATCAGGGAATCGGAGCGGGTCAGGCTGCTCGCAACTTCGTAAACCTCAAAGCGCAGCGGCCCGATGTTCCGCCCGTTCCGCCTCTCAACCGGCACTGAGGCGTCGGCCGCCTCCTTCTCGCGGACACTCGAGCACTGCTGCCGCCGCTCATCTGTTCGATCCGGGCCCCGTCTCGACGCGGTCAAAACCAGGAGTCAGAACGATACTCTTGGGCTTTACCGGACTCGAGTGAAGCGCTCATGCGCCCTTCCCGCTCAAGACGGACGCCTCCTGAGATGGAAAGTCCCCGGGGCTGATCTGCAAGCATCGGTACGATCCTTCACCTGCACACGCCAGATCCTGTACTAACGGGCACTTTCGTGCGCCGTTCTGCGCAAACTGACCAAATGGGGCCCATTGCCCATCAAGGCCGGAAGGGTTCTCTCTCCCGCTCAATTCTCAGCTCGATCAGTCGGGTAGATCCCAGCCTTTGCCATCGTCGCGAGGTGGGCCCATTCGCCGATCATGCTCGTCCATGGGGCCGCGCATCATCGGGCGCCAGCGCGGTGTACGGCGATGTCCGACGCGAGCGGCAATCGCAGGATCCTGCGGAGAACATTGCACCTTGACGGGAATCCATCGCTCCACGCGCTGCGCTGACCGCTCTGTCTAGGCCTATCAGTGCCATGGGCCCGCGAGAGCCTAGACCGGGAGAGCCTGGACGATCCGTACGTGATGTTGCGCCAGTATTCGGTACGTCTGGGTGGTCGTTCTAGGCCGCTCGCCGCGTCAACGCCCATTTTGGCCAGTCGAGCCCTCCATCTTTCCGGCAAGACCGGATCGCTGTCACCCCCGCCGCAACGGGAGCTCAATCCGGGTTCACAGAAGGATGACCACGAACCCGATCCTGGGCCAAACCGCCATCGTCCTCCATCGTGGTATTGAACGAAGCTCAGATCCGACAAAAGCTCGGCCGGCTGTTTCACGTGAAACAGCGCGTACGTCTCGCCAATCTGGCCGCGTAGGCCAACCTGGCTGGCCTCGCAGGCCCATATGGCGTAAGCGGACGGGCTTACCGCATCAGCTGGCAGTGCTCCTCGGGGCACCAAATCGCCGAGATGTCCTGCGCCACCAGTCGTCGTAGTCGAGCCCCTCAGCAGACCACGACTCCACTCAAAGAGACCAGACCACTACCCCACGCCCCACGTCCTCTACTCTTTGTCCCATCAGCCCGCCTAGAGGTCCACCGAGCAGGCAGATGCCCGTGTCAGCTGCCAACCGATCTCCAGCACACCGTCTAGTGGGACGATGCCCGCCCGCTTCGAGTGACGAATGGGCGATAGCAGCGGCCTACTCCGATTGCCCGGTGCCAACGCTTGTCCTGCCCTCCCGGCTAACGGTTGTCCTGCCCCAAAGGGACACCCAATCCCCGCTACCCAAGTCTCTCCCGGTCGGGTCTCAAGCTCCCCCGCGAGCTTTCCTCCTCAAGGTGCTTTGGTGCTCTCCCGCTGAGTACTAGCAAGGTTCCAGACTTCCGAACTCCCGACCCCGGCGCCGACCGTCGCTGCAGTAGCGTAATTTTCCCTCGGTCGCGCGCCTCCATCATGTATACGTGTGGCCGGGCCATCTGCCTTGCCGCTCGAGCGCACGCGTGGGGGTCCGACTCTTAGACGTCCCTTGTAGACCGTCCGGCCCTCACGTAGGGCGACAGCGATCTGAACGGGACGCGGCCCCTCATAGCTCGCAGTGGATCTTTCGGAGAGCCGAGCAACGAAGCCGCACCACGTTATCCACATGATGGTCCACAGAAGTTATCCACAAGCGGGCCCATCGGGCTGTGGGAAACCCAAAGACGCAATTGCCTCACGCAAGATGGCGATCAGACCCGAAGGAGAGCTCACAGAGCTCCAGGCCGACGAGAGTCCAACGCGGTCGCCAGACCCCGATCTCAGTTGCCCCGCAAAGGTTTCATTTCGCACAGATTTCGCACCCCAGAGCGCAAAATCTGCCCTCCCTCCTGTATTCCTCACGCTGGTTCACTCCTCATGTGGACGATCGCGGCGCAGGGGCCGATCCTTGCAGACCGGCGAGCTCGAACCCGTTCGGCGGGCGCTTCCGTTCTACGCATTCGACCAGCAAGTTATCCACACCGCGGCGGGCCGCCTGTGGAGTTTTCTGCGCCGGTTATCCACAGCAGATTCCACAACGGATACCAATGATTCCGACGGCTGCTCGCCCCTCTCACATGTCGTTATGCCTTGGCGCAGCGGCACACCTCTGTCCAGCAAAGCGAGGACACTGGCTACCCGCTTTCGCCGACCACCCCCTCCTGACAGCGGGGAAGGTGGCGTTTCACGTGAAACATGCATACCTGCTACTTGTGTCTCCTCCTCTGGGTCCTTGTCCTACCTTCCGAACAGTGCCGATCCCATAGCTCGAAGCCCCGCGGCGACTGAAGGTTCAGCAGGGAAAGGAAGACCCGTGACCGCTGCATCCGCGCCGGCACCCGCTCCGACGCGGCGCCCCCTCGCGACCGAAACCGCGCATCGCACGGACGCCCCACCGACTCACCTCTGATTCCCTCTCCCAAGCGTCCACGCAGCCGCGCAGGGATCGCCTCTCTGGCGCATCACTCACCTCACCCAGGACTACTGCCCCATGGAATCCCGGCTCGTTCCCGGCCAGCATTCAGCCGGACCGCCCGCCGTGCGTGGACGGCACCGGATGCCCTCGTTTGGGCCCGCACACGATGGCAAGTGACGGACCCAGGGCATCTGTAGGTTCAGGCGCATGTCGTTTGGAGAGGCTCCTCTTGGAGGGGCATTGATTAAACCGCGTCAAAAGGGCGTGAGACTGTCATAGCATCCAATGCAGCTCTGGTCTGTGCGATGGACACTGTCCGGCGTCCGCGACTCCAATTCCTATCCACCTCAGGGGTGGGGGAACTTCACCGTTCTTGGGGGGCACGTCCATCCCTGTTCCAGGGAAACCGGCAGGTCTGGTCGCGAAAGCCTCGATAATAACGGCCCTCCGCCCCCAGGTTGGCTCTCTCAGCTACTAGGCAAAGCTGCCGCCACAGCAATTCCTTTGACAACTATCCGCGACGTCTGACCGCTTCATCTGCCACAGGCCGGCGATGTGAGCCTTCGTCCTTCACGGGAATCTGACAATCCTCCCCAGACGAGGGTGGTAGCCAGAGGGCTTTAGTCGTCCGACGCGCTAACCGATCATGTCCTATCCTTCAATCGCGAGCATGCCGGCGGTGCTCTCAGGCAGATCCGGCTCATTCGTCTCGTTCCTCTGCGCTTCTCACACCGCAGGACAGCTTTCGTCTGATGTTGGGTTCGCAGTGAGTCGGAGAGTCAGAACGACCCCACTGGCCGCCGGAGATGTTTCACGTGAAACGCGCAGTGGCAGGTGAAACACACCGTGGGTGGCCGTCGGGCCCGCTTCACCGCAGGGAAATGAGCTGACACCGCTGCTACGTCAGGCAGAGGTGGCGACGCCGTGAACCAACAAACTCAGGGACCCCCTGTCGGGCAAACCCACGGACCGCCTATTTCACTCTCCCGTGGGCATCTGAGGGCCCCTACAGCCGACCTGGCATTCGGTCCGAATCAGTAATGGGCCAAGATCTCTCTTGAGGCCCAGCTCCCCCCTGACCAATGCCGCACATCAGGGGCTCATCACGAATTCTGGGACGCAAGTGGAAACCGGGATATGCAGTTGCTCGTCGCAGCCGTCCAACCTTGCAGAACCGCCCAGAGGTGCCGCACGAGGTCCGAATAGAGCCCTCCGCGCCCAGAGAGCGGGAATGGATTCAGGTCCAGCTCGTCCGGACGTCGCCGATCGAAATCGTCGAGCTTTTGAAGCCAGCCAAGCATGTGCGCCCCACCGCGATCACCGCGATCGCCCGGGCTTTTCGCCTCTTGAACCGACAATGAATGAGGGCGTCTTTGCATCCCTATCGGCTCACTTACACCCCGGTTATCGGCAGCCACCCCTACCGCGCGCGAGGTAAACGCGTATTGTGGCTACGCCCACCCAGGGAGGAACGCGACTAGCCCAAATGGAGGGAAAGGTGCCCTCTTCTCAAATACGAACCTATCCGCGAGACGAGCTCGAATCGCCCCTCATGCTCGTTGCTCATAAAGTGCCACTGCATGGAATCCCTTGAAACGGAGCCGAGATGAGTTCTAAGGCCTCTGCGGCGCTCCTACAGGATGCACACCTCGACAGGACCAAGGAAAAGACCCTATTCAAACCCTCCGTTCTCTCCCAACTCTGCCACCGTGTCGGCTCGTTCGGAGGTATCGAAGCGCGAGCAACAACCTCAGGGACTTTGTTTTGCGGTCTCTTCCCAGCCGAAGCGCTGCGAAGCACCTAGGAAGGGAGCCAAAAGCGAGAACGCCGCGATCTCTTCGTCGTAAGGGTCTGCTCCTAGCCCTTTCTCGCCCCCGCGGGACCCGACGACCTTCCCTGGTCCTGTTTCACGTGAAACGCCAGGGCAAATAGTAGGGGCCGCCCGTTACGCGAGCGGCCCTTGCCTGAATGCTGGAAGTCTACTCCGAACCGGGGTTCAGCACGCCCATGATTCGATTGAGGTCCTCGACGCTGGCGAACTCGATGCTGACACGACCCTTGCGAGCTCCGAGTGTGATCTTGACGTTGGTGTCGAGGCGATCCGCGAGCGTCGACGCTAGGAAATCGAGCCGCTCATGCCGAGCATTTGGCTTCGGGATGTTCGAGCGCCGCGGCTCCCCCGGATCCTGATACAGAGCTACGGCCTCTTCCGTTGCTCGAACCGAGAGCCCCTCCGCCACAATGCGCTGGGCGACCCTTTCCATTGCTCCCGCATCTGGGAGCGACAGCAGAGCACGAGCATGGCCGGCAGTGAGAACACCTGCGGCGACGCGGCGTTGGACAAGCGGAGGCAGCCGAAGGAGACGAATGGTGTTGGAAACTTGAGGACGCGAGCGACCGATGCGATCAGCAAGTTCTTCGTGAGTCGTCCCAAAGTCTTCGAGCAGCTGCTGGTACGCAGCTGCCTCTTCAAGCGGGTTCAGCTGGCTTCGATGCAGGTTCTCGAGGAGAGCATCGCGGAGAAGGTCATCATCGCTCGTATCACGGATGATGGCTGGAATGGTCTCAAGGCCAGCTTGCTGTACCGCGCGCCACCGGCGTTCACCCATGACGATCTCATAGCTCTCGCTACCAAGATCGGTTGACTTCCGAACAACTATCGGTTGAAGCACGCCGATCTCGCGGACGGAGTGCACAAGCTCCGCCATTTCGTCCTCATCGAAGACGCTGCGGGGCTGCTTGCGGTTGGGGTGAATCGATGTGACCGGAAGTTCTGCAAATTGAGCTCCCGGGACTTCAACCAAATCAAGTTCGTCGGCTCCTTCACCGTCGGCACTCGACGCGCCCTGGGAGGAGTGGGTCTTGCTTCTGCCTCCGGCCGCGCTACCCGATTTGGAAGCGTCGACGTCGGCAGACTTGCCAGTGCCAGCCTCCGAACCTTCTGACACTCCCTCTTCCTCGAGCGACCTCGAAGCGGCGCCCGAGCGCTGAATGGACGAAGTCACAACGGCGCCAGTTGAAGCTGAATCGAGGGATCCACTCTCAGCGCGCGATTCCGCCTCAATTGCTGCCTGATCGGCGGCCCCACGAGTGGTGCCGGCATCCGCCGCGGGCGTGCCAGTATCAGGCCGCGCGGGAGTCTTGGATTCTTCCTCGGCTTGGGTGGGATTCCGCGATTCCGGGAAGAAGAGGTCGACAGGGCGTGACGCTGAACCAGAACCGCCAGCAGCAGCTCCTGAGCTTGGAATCAAAGCCCCCAGGCCACGGCCCAGTCCACGGCGCTTCTCGCTCATGCGCGAACTTCCTCCTTCGGACCCTCAGAACTGAGGGTATGACCAGTATGCAAATCAGCGCTCAGCGATTTCCGCCGCCGCCTCCATGTAGGAGAGAGCACCAGTGGAAGACGGATCGTAGGTCATAACCGTCTGCTGGTAGCTCGGGGCTTCTGAAATACGGACAGAACGCGGAACGACAGCCTCAAGAACCTGCTGGGGGAAGTGTTCCCGTACCTCTGCCGCAACCTGTGCGGCAAGGTTGGTGCGGCCGTCATACATCGTCAGCAGAATCGTCGAGACGCGAAGATCTGCGTTCAGGTGCTTCTGGATCATTTCAATGTTGCTCAGCAGCTGGCTTAGGCCCTCAAGAGCGTAGTACTCGCACTGGATCGGGATGAGCACCTCGTTGGCAGCGCAGAACGCATTGACGGTGAGCAATCCTAGACTGGGTGGGCAGTCAACGAAGATGTAGTCGAGGCGCTCCAAGCCTTGCGCCTCCCGCTCCTTCGCGTAGATTTCGATCGCACGACGGAGCCTCTGCTCACGGGCTACCAGCGAGACGAGCTCGATTTCGGCGCCTGCAAGGTGGATTGTTGCGGGCGCGCACTCAAGTCGTTCGACATCCGGGCACGATCGGACTACTTCACCCAAAGAGACATCGTTGATGAGAACGTCATAGATGCTCTCGACCTCAGCATGATGCTCGATCCCCAACGCAGTCGACGCATTTCCCTGCGGATCGATGTCGATGACCAGGACGTTGAGCCCAGACGCAGCGAGGGCAGCGGCGATATTCACCGTCGTCGTGGTCTTGCCGACGCCTCCCTTTTGATTCGACACCGTAAAGATGCGGGTCGCGCCCGGACGCCGGAGCTTGCGCTGGCTCAAGCGCTCTCGGCGCTTAGTCTCGTTCGCCAGTTGGCTACCAATCGGACTCGATTCATCGATGGTGATAGCGGACCCGTTGCCCGACGCTCCTTTGGGAGAGGAGGTTTCACGTGAAACGGATGGAACCTTTGCGAGTTTAGAAGAAGGTGACGGTGCTACAGTCGTCGATCGAGCGGGTCCTAGGGCCACGAAGGGCGGAATCCGCTGAGCCGATGACTCGTCACTAGCCACTGTTCACTCACTCCCGGGTCGCGTCGATGTCCTTCACTCTAGCCTAGCGGGTAGCCCCACCCTCGCCCCGGATCAGGCGGTGCCGACGGCGATCCGTACTACCGTCGTCGGCTCCTCAAGGAGACCCTCGCCGAGGACCTTGATTTCCGGGCTGTGCCCTCGATACTTCTTGATTGCCTTGGCTGCGCTCTCGACTTCTTCGCTGGCGCTGCGGCCCTTGATCGCCACAAGCGACCCCGATCCACGCAACAATGGAAGGGTGATCGGGACCAGTTTCGAAAGAGCCGAGACGGCTCGGGCAGTGACGTAGTCCGCCGTCACATGATCCACCGCTTGCTCGGCACGAGAGCGCAGTACACGCACGTTCTCAAGACCGAGGTCCGCGACGACTTCCTCGAGCCAGACCACCCGCCGCTCAAGCGGTTCGATGAGGACGAGCGTGAGATCTGGCCGCGCCAAGGCGAGGCACAACCCAGGCAGTCCGGCTCCGCTGCCAACATCCGCCACCGTCGCTTCGGCCGCGAACTCGGACTCGATCACCGCACAGTTCAGAACGTGCCGGCTCCACAGCCGAGGAACCTCACGCGGTCCGATGAGCCCTCGTTCGAGGCCCGAGGTCGCAAGATGTTCAACATACCGGGCGGCAAGGTCGAGCCGTTCGCCGAAGATCTTCTCGGCAGCGACGAGTTCCCGCCCCTCAAGGCGCGGCAGGCCGCCGTCGCCCGCTGACGGAGTGGCAGCCAAGTCCTCTGCCACGTCAGTCAGCGGAGACGACGATGTGGCGCTTGGCGCCCTCGCCTTCGGACTCGCTCACAAGTCCAAGATCTGCCACGGCATCATGCACGATCTTCCGCTCGTAAGAGCTCATCGGCACCAAGTGCACGGCCTCGCCGTCGGACTTCACCTTGGCGACCGCCTCCTCAGCCAGCGAGTGCAGATATTTCGCGCGCTGCCCACGGTAGCCGTTGATGTCGAGCACGAGGCGCGAACGGTTGCCGGTCTGCGAGAGCACGGCCAGGCGAGTGAGTTCCTGAAGAGCGTCGAGCACTTCGCCGCCCTGGCCCACGAGCGCGGTCAGACCGCTGTTGCTGCTCTCATCGGCGATGACCGAAAGATAGGTACGCCCACCTCGCACCTCGATATCGATGTCGCCATCGATGTCGGCGATGTCGAGGAGTTCCTCGAGGTAGTCGGCGGCGACGTCGCCCTCCTCCTCGAGACGGTTCAGCGGGGTCGCGGTGGCGTCGTCGCCTGCGTCCTCGGCACCCTCGGGATCGACTGCAGGCGTCTCGGCTTCGCCCTCGTTGGTTTCGAAGTCCATGTCTTCGGTGCCACGCTCGGCGGCAGTTTCAGCAGGGCTCACTTCTTCCTCCTGTTCTTGCGCTGAGGCTGTTGGCGCTGCCCCTTGGGCTGCACGGGTTCCGGAATATCTTCGGCCTTCATGGTCTTGCCGGTCGTCACGTCGATGGGAGCGAGGCCCCTCGCCGCGCGGCGCTCGTTGAGCGCCCGCGCTGCCGGCGAGCCGGGGGCCGGCATACGGCGGATGACGTAGAACTGCTGGCCCATGGTCCAGAGGTTGCTGATCGTCCAGTAGATCAGAACACCGATCGGGAAGTTGATGCCGCCGATGCCGAAGACAAGCGGAAGGATGTAGAGCAGGATCTTCTGCTGGCGCATGAACGGACTCTGCATCGCAGCGTCGGACATGTTCTTCGCCATGATCTGCTTCTGGGTGATGAACTGCGAGGCGGTCATCGCGACGATCATGAAGATCGAGAGGATGGCGACGACGACGGCATTCCCGCCACCGCCGTGCAGCAGCGAGGCCGAGAGCGGGGCGCTGAAGATCTCAGAACCGTGGAACTGGTTGACCTGGCTGGTGGTCATCGCCCCGATGCCGGGGTTGTTGCTCTGCGCGCTGCTGACGTTCGAGAGAACTCGGAAGAGCCCGAAGAAGAACGGCATCTGGATGACCATGGGGAGGCAGGCCGAGAAGGGGTTCGTGCCGTGCTTCTTGTACAGGGCCATCTGCTCCTGTGCCATGGCTTGGCGCGAGAGCTGGTCGGTCTTGCCCTTGTACTTGGCTTGAAGCTTCTGAAGGTCCGGCTGGAGCAGCTGCATGCCCCGCTGCGCCTTGATCTGGCGGACAAAGACAGGGATGAGGGCTCCGCGGATCACGAGCACGAGGCCGATGATCGAGAGGGTCCATGTCCAACCGTTCCCCGATGGCATGCCCAGGAATGAAAGCGCCTCGTGGAAGGCCACCATCACAAAGGAGACCAGCCACTCAAAGGGCAGCAGTATGGCGCTTAACGGGTCCATGAATTTTCCCTATTTCCTCGTGTCGTCATCGCTGGCAGGGCCGGAGTCCGACTCGTCCTTCCAGTAGCGGTCGGGGTGGTTCAGCACCACGATCCGCGGCGTGCAGCCTTCGGGCCAGTGCCGGTGCCCATCGGGCACCGGATCAAGCCCTCCGGAATTCCAGGGGTGGCAGCGCGCGAGCCGACGAACTGCCAAATAAGATCCTCGCACAGCCCCGTGGACTGTGACGGCTTCGAGCGCGTAGGCCGAGCAGGACGGATAGAACCGGCACACCTGCCCGTAGAGAGGCGAGATGACGGCTCGGTACGCCGTGAGCAGCAGGATCAGCAGGTTGCGAGGGAGGTCCCATACAGCGCGTCCGACGACGGTCGCGGCCTTGGAGGGCATGCGCGCACCAGCGGCGTCGCTCACCGCAGCCATCAGCCAACCTCCGTTCCGTCGGGCGAAGCCCCGCTTTCCTGCGACGGCTCAAGCCTTCGCAGCGCCCCGCGGAGTGCGGATGCGTAGTCGCTGCGGAGGGCGGTCCAGTCCGCGGACGACGCGGCGGGCAGAGCGCGCACGACGACGTCGACACCCGTGGGCCTTTCCCTCAGGGTCTCTGCGCCAACTTCCCTCAGCCTCCTCTTAACGAGGTTCCGGGTGACAGCGTTCCCCACCGCCTTGGAGACGATGAAGCCGAACCGCGAGGGAGCGCCGTCGTCCGAAAGGGCCGCATACAGCACGACGTTCCGGCGCCCTTGTCGGACGCCGGAACGTACGGTATGCGAGAAGTCTGCGCTCGTGCGCAGCCGATGCCGGGCAGGAAGCATCCTGACCGCTAGAGCCGCGTCACTGCTGAGGCCAAGCCGGGTGCGGCGTCAGGCCGAGAGTTCCGAGCGGCCCTTCGAGCGGCGGGCGGCCAGGATGGCACGGCCGGCACGGGTACGCATACGAAGGCGGAAGCCGTGCTTCTTGGCACGACGGCGGTTGTTTGGCTGAAAAGTCCGCTTGCTCACGGTTGTCACTCCAGTGGTTCCGGGGCGTCTGCCCAGGGGGCGCGGGTGGCTCTGGCGGACGCTGTATAGGCGGTGCCTGCCGCCCCGCCGCGCCTCATGCCGGTCGCCATGGGCAGCATCAGCTGATTCCAACGGCGTCCGAGGGCATGCGACAGGACAGTAGACAGACACAAAGGACTTAATGACGTTAGGGCAGGAGCCGTCCGGCCGTCAAACTGGCGCGCGAAAACGCCAGCTCTCCGCGGCCTACGCCTCGAAGGCTGTCTCACACTGCGAAGCCAGCTCTCGGTTCTTTTTCCCCAGCTGTGGTGAATTGCACGTGCAGCCTGTGGACAGCGAGCTGGTGCGGCAGGCGCGGTGAACTCCATCAGTGTAATTCACTGACCCTCTCTCCCCAGTTCTCATCTGGATTCTCCGTACTCTAGGCTTGCTCAGTGCGCCCCCCTCCTGCATGTGGACAGCCATGTGGACAAAGGGAGCGGCGAAACCACTGGCAGAAGGCGGCGAGAAGGGCATATGGGCATTGAGGAGGCCAACGAGGCCAACACGGTTGGCAGCTCGTGGCGGCGCGTCGTGCGCTTGCTCGAGGAAGACGACCGCGTCTCGCCTCGGCAGCGCGGATTCGTTGCCCTCGCCCAGGCCCAAGGACTCATCGGATCGACGCTGCTCGTCGCCGTCCCCAACGAGCTGACCCGTGAGGTCCTCCAGACTCAGCTCAAAGAGCCGCTCGATACGGCCCTCCGCCTCGTCTTCTCAGACGACGTCCGCTGCGCCATCGACGTCGACACCGAGATGCTGCCGGCGCGGGAAGAGATCTTCGAGCCGGTCAAGCGCCAGGAAGCCATCCCGGACCTCCGCCCTGCCCCCACCCCGCCGAGCACGTCTCAGGAGTTCGGCCGGCTCAACCCCAAGTACACGTTCGACACGTTCGTGATCGGGGCATCCAACCGCTTCGCGCACGCGGCGGCCGTTGCGGTGGCCGAGGCTCCTGCCAAGGCCTACAACCCGCTCTTCATCTATGGCGACTCGGGACTCGGGAAGACGCACCTCCTGCACGCGATCGGCCATTATGCGAGGCGCCTCTACACGGGTATCCGGGTGCGCTACGTGAACTCGGAGGAGTTCACCAACGACTTCATCAACTCGATCCGCGACGACGAGGGAACCAGCTTCAAGACGACGTACCGCAACGTCGATCTCCTGCTCATCGACGACATCCAGTTCCTCGCGGGCCGCACGGGAACCATGGAGGAGTTCTTCCACACGTTCAACGCCCTCCACAACAGCAACAAACAGGTCGTCATCACCTCGGACCAACCGCCGAAGGCCCTGCATGGCTTCGAGGACCGCATGAAGTCCCGGTTCGAGTGGGGCCTCCTGACCGACATCCAGCCGCCGGACCTCGAGACCCGTATCGCGATCCTCCGGAAGAAGGCGAACAGTGAGGGCCTGTACGCACCGGACGATGTGCTCGAGTACATCGCTTCCCGGATCGCCTCGAACATTCGCGAACTCGAGGGCGCACTCATCCGGGTCACGGCATTCGCGAGCCTCAACAAGCAGCCGGTCGACGTTGCCCTTGCCGAAATGGTCCTCAAGGATCTCATCACCGACGATTCCGCCCTCGAGATCACAGCGGACCAGATCCTCCAGGAGACGGCGGCCTACTTCAAGCTCACCATCGAAGAGCTCAACAGCAAGTCCCGGACGAGGACTCTCGTGACCGCGCGCCAGATCGCGATGTACCTGTGCCGTGAGCTCACGGACATGTCGCTTCCGAAGATCGGCCAGGTCCTCGGCGGCCGCGACCACACGACCGTGATCCATGCCGACCGGAAGATCCGAGAGCTCATGGCGGAGCGACGGGCAATCTTCAACCAGGTCACCGAGCTCACGAACAAGATCAAGCAGGCCCAGCGGGGGGTCTGACGCCAGCCGCATTACGGCCTCGTCCCGCCCTGTGCAGGGACTGTCGGAAGCCGAACAGCTTTCTTGTCATTCCTTATTAACAGCAGGCTGTGGACAACCCTGTGGGCGGTTAAGTGCACATCCCCCTTCAATGGCCTTAAAAGTCCCCCAGGGGTTGTGGAGAGAGCGAATGACAAGAATCTGGGCTTCCACAGCCGGTCGCCTGTCCATCCGCACGCACTCAACACTTCGTGAACAAGCTGACCCCGCGTCGTCGCTGGTCAGAAGAGGGTTTTCCACAGTTTCCACAGCAGTTATTAACACCACGAATCCCAAAAAATCTGAGATCCGTTAGACAACAGGAACCCCGCCTCCACGCGCTTGGCCCATCCAAGCCACTGAAGACCACCGGCCGTTGAACGAGCCGCCGATCTTGCGGCTAAGCTGTCCCCAGTGCGCACAGGGCCATGCACCAATCTGCGCAGCGCCACGCACCGAAATCGTTGAAAGGCGGGAACCCTTCCGTGAAGTTCCGAGTCGAGCGGGATGTCCTCACCGAGGCAGTGAGCTGGGCGGCACGTTCCCTCTCCCCTAGGCCTCCGGTCCCCGTCCTCTCCGGCCTCCTGCTCAAAGCGCACGACGGCGTTGTCAGCCTGAGCAGCTTCGACTACGAAACATCCGCACGGCTTGAGATCCCCGCTGAGATCAGCACCGAAGGTACGATCCTCGTTTCCGGGCGCCTCCTGGCCGATATCTGCCGCAGTCTCCCTGCCGCACCCGTAGACGTCGAGACTGACGGCTCGAAGGTCACGCTCACGTGCCGCCGAAGCTCGTTCCACCTCGCAACCATGCCCGAAGCGGAATACCCGCCGCTTCCGGCGCTGCCACCCCTGACAGGAGCCGTCTCCGGGGACGCGTTCGCCCGAGGCGTCTCCCAGGTGATCATCGCCGCGAGCCGAGATGACACCTTGCCGATCCTCACCGGTGTTCGCATGGAGTTCGAAGACGAACTCATCACCCTCCTCGCAACCGACCGGTACCGGCTGGCGCTCCGTGAAATCCCGTGGAAGCCGGCGTCGCCGTCTGTGTCGACGAGCGCACTCGTCAAAGCAAAGACCCTCAACGAAGTGGCGAAGACCCTAGGCGGGGCAGGCGAGCTCAACATCGCCCTCGCAGACGACGACTCGCGCCTCATCGGCTTCGAAAGCGGCGGCCGCACCACGACGTCGCTCCTCGTCGATGGCGATTACCCGAAGATCCGCTCGCTTTTTCCCGAGACCACGCCGATCCACGCGATCGTTTCCACCCAGGAGCTCGTCGAGGCGGTGCGCCGCGTCTCTCTGGTCGCCGAACGCAATACCCCCGTCCGGCTGGCGTTCTCGGACGGCCTCGTGGCGCTCGACGCCGGCACGGGCGAGGACGCGCAGGCCTCCGAAGAACTCGAGGCCCACCTCACTGGCGAGGACATCACCGTGGCCTTCAACCCCCACTACCTGATCGAGGGACTGAGCGTCATCGAAGCTCCGTACGTGCGCTTCTCCTTCACGAGTGCGCCCAAGCCCGCGATGCTCACGGCCCAGCGGGAGCTCGAGGGCGACGACGAGATCGGCTACCGCTACCTCGTCATGCCAGTCCGTCTCCCCAACTAGGCGGCGATCCCGCTAGCTCGGAACCACACGCCTCGTCGAAAGGAACACCATGCACTTTGGATTGATCGGCCTCGGCAGGATGGGCTTCAACATGCGCGAGCGGGCACGCCGCGCCGGCCTTGAGGTGACGGGCTACGACCGGAACCAGGACGTCGCCGACGTCGCATCGATCGAGGCCCTCGTCGCTGCTCTGCCGACTCCGCGCGTCGTCTGGGTCATGGTCCCGGCGGGTGAGATCACGGACGCGGTGGTCAAGGAACTCTGCGAGAAGCTCTCCGAGGGCGACCTCGTGATCGACGGCGGCAACTCACGGTTCACCGAGGACCAGCGGCACGCGGCTGAACTTGCCCAGAAGGGGATCCACTTCGTCGACTGCGGTGTGTCCGGTGGCGTCTGGGGGCTCCAGAACGGCTACGGCCTCATGGCCGGTGGCGAAGCCGAGGACATCGAAATTGCTATGCCCATCTTCGACGCGCTGCGCCCCGAGGGCGAGCGCGCGGACAGCTTCGTCCACGTGGGCGGGATCGGCGCCGGCCACTACGCGAAGATGGTTCACAACGGCATCGAGTACGGCCTCATGCAGTCGTACGCCGAGGGGTACCAGCTCCTGGCGGCCAAGGACATCATCACGGATCTCCCGGGGACGTTCCGCGCGTGGCAGAAGGGCACCGTCGTCCGCTCGTGGCTCCTGGACCTCCTGGTCAAGGCTCTCGAGGAGGACCCGGGACTCGACAACATCGGTGACTACGTCGAGGACTCGGGCGAGGGGCGCTGGACCGTCGAGGAAGCCATCGCCAACGCGATCCCTGCCCCGGCCATCACGGCCGCCCTCTTCGCACGGTTCGAGTCGCGTGAGGACAGCTCGCCTGCGATGAAGATGGTCTCCGCGCTGCGCCACCAGTTCGGTGGCCACGCGACGCGTCCTGCCAAGTAGCAGGGTCGGGGAAAGGACGGTCTCGTCCCGGTGTACGTCGAACGGCTTTCGCTCACGGATTTCCGGAGCTATCCGCAGCTCGACCTCACCCTCGAGCCGGGGCCGACCGTCCTCGTAGGCCCCAACGGCGTCGGCAAGACCAATGTCGTGGAGGCCCTCGGCCTCCTTTCGACGCTGTCCTCGCACCGAGTTTCCTCGGATGCCCCACTCGTGGCGTTCGGCGCGAGCCAGGCGATCGTCCGTGCAGGTTTCGTGCGGGGCGCGCAGCGGTCGCAGCTTGAGCTCGAGATCAATCCGGGCAAGGCGAACCGGGCTAGGATCAATAGGGGCGCTCCGCGACGTGCGAGGGAACTGCTCGGCATCGCCCGAACGGTCCTGTTCGCGCCCGAGGATCTCGCCTTGGTCAAGGGCGATCCCTCGGCACGCCGCCGGTTCCTCGACGAGCTCCTCACTGTCCTCGTGCCGCGCCACGCGGGAACCCGCTCAGACTATGAGCGGGTTCTCAAGCAACGGAATGCCCTGCTCAAGTCCGCTCGCACGTCGCGCTCTCGCGGTGGCCGCGTCCCTGACGCCCACGGAGCCACCGTCGAGTCGACGCTCGACGTCTGGGACCAGCACCTGGCGAAGGTCGGCGCCGAGCTGCTGGCCGCGCGCCTCGCGCTCGTGGAAAGACTGCGACCGCACGTCGCGGCCGCGTATGCGCAGTTGACCGATGGTTCGAAGGCAGCCGAGCTCGCCTACCGCTCGTCCATCGAGGGTTTCGTGCCGGATGATGATGCTGAGTCCGCTGATCGCTTGCCTGAGCGCTCCCCTGAGGGCGACCCCGGCGGCGGCTCCGCGCCGTCGTCTGTCTTGTCGGCTGAGCTCGAGACTCTCAGCGTTGACGAGATCGGCGCGCGGTACCTCGCTGCGCTTGCGGCCGCCCGCCCGGCCGAACTCGAACGCGGGCTTTCCCTCGTTGGCCCGCATCGCGACGAGCTTGAGCTCCTCCTCGGCCAGGCCCCCGCGAAGGGGTTCGCCTCGCACGGGGAGACGTGGTCGTTCGCGCTCGCCCTCCGCCTCGCGTCCTACTACGTGATGCTCGACGATTCGACCGTCGAGGGAGACGAGCCGATCCTCATCCTCGACGATGTCTTCGCCGAACTCGATGTCGCCCGGCGTACGCGGCTCGCCGCGATCGTCGCGAGGGCCGAACAGGTCCTCGTCACGGCGGCGGTCGACGGCGACATTCCGCCTGAGCTTTCTGGGCGACGCGTCCGCGTTGTCCCCGGGGGCACCGAAGAGGCCGACGACGCCGCGCACTCGCGGGGTGCGGAGCCCAGCGCCGTGGAACCCAGCGCCGTGGAACCCGGTCTCGAGGGCGCGTGATGGCGGACGCTGATCAACCCGAGGTTGACGCAGCCCAAGCGGCGCTCAACCGGGTCCGCCAAGCCGCAGAAGCCCGGGGTGAGACGCGGACCCGGACGACGGGTTCGCTCGTCCCTGCCGCTCCCGGATCTCCCGCCCGGCGAGGCACGCGGCGCAGAGGTGAGCCAGGCTATGGGGGTCGCGATCCGCTCGGGCTCGGCAGCGTCGTCCAGCGAATGGTTGCCGAGCGCGGCTGGTCCTCTCCCGTGGCGGTCGGTTCCGTCATGGCCCGCTGGCCGGAACTCGTGGGCCGCGAGGTCGCGGCGCACTGCACTCCTGAGAGCTTCGAGGACACGACGTTGCGGGTCAGGTGCGATTCGACCGCCTGGGCAACCCAGCTTCGCCTGCTGAGCACGGCACTCCTGGACCGCTTCGCGCGCGAGCTTGGCCCCGACGTCGTGCGCACGCTCCAAGTGCTCGGCCCGGCGGCGCCGAGCTGGCGGAAGGGGATGCGGAATGTCCGCGGCCGGGGCCCGCGCGACACGTACGGATAAATCTCCCTCGGGACTCTTGACATGGGAAGCCGGAAATCCCTGTCTGTGCCTCTCTCGGGCCGGGACCCACACTCCCCCTTAGACGCCCGCCCGCTGAGCCGCCATTTCGCCCCTTAAAGGCCTCCCATGGGCACCGGCCGGGCGCGTGTGTCCGGGATCGCGCGGCGAACCCGGTAGAATTGAGACGTTAAGCCTGCCTACCAAAAGAGGGGTCGAGACCGCCTGTGGCTGACGAGAGCGCAGCGAACGTGTCCAACGAGCATGCGACCAACCCGCCGAATGCTCCTAGGGAATACGGGGCGAGCAGCATCACGGTGCTCGAAGGCCTCGAAGCAGTCCGCAAACGCCCTGGCATGTACATCGGATCGACCGGTCCCCGCGGCCTCCATCACCTTGTCTATGAGGTGGTCGACAACTCGGTGGATGAGGCCCTCGCCGGGTACTGCGACCACATCCAGGTAACGCTCCAGCAGGATGGCGGCGTCCGCGTCGAGGACAACGGCCGCGGCATCCCGGTCGACATCCACCCGACGGAGGGCAAGCCCACCGTCGAGGTTGTCATGACGATCCTGCACGCGGGCGGCAAGTTCGGCGGTGGCGGGTACACCGTCTCGGGCGGCCTGCACGGCGTCGGCATCTCGGTCGTGAACGCACTCTCGACCCGCGTCGACACGGAGGTGCGCCGGCAGGGCCATGTCTGGAGGATGTCGTTCCGCGATGGCGGGCACCCGGTGGGCAGCCTCGTCGAGGGCGAAGAGACGGACGCGACCGGTACGATCCAGACGTTCTACCCAGACCCCTCGATTTTCGACAGCGTCGAGTTCGACTTCGAGACGCTCCGTGCACGCTTCCAGCAGATGGCGTTCCTCAACAAGGGCCTGCGCATCACCCTCACGGACGAGCGCACGGCCCAGGTCGACGAGGAGGAGCTCGCCGACGAGCAGGAGCATGCTCCCGAGCACCGGACCGTCGACTACAAGTACGACGAGGGCCTGCTCGACTACGTCAAGCACCTCAACTCCTCGAAGAAGATCGAGGTCATCCACGAAGAGGTCATCGCGTTCGACAGCACGGACAGTGAGCGCGGGATGGCCCTCGAGGTTGCGATGCAGTGGACGACTGCCTACGCCGAGTCGGTGCACACGTACGCGAATACGATCAACACCCACGAGGGCGGCACCCACGAGGAAGGCTTCCGCGCGGCGATGACGTCGCTGGTGAACCGGTACGCGCGCGACAAGGGGATCCTCAAGGAGAAGGAAGACAACCTCACGGGCGACGACGTGCGCGAGGGCCTGACCGCCGTCATCAGCATCAAGCTTGCAGAGCCGCAGTTCGAAGGGCAGACGAAGACGAAGCTCGGCAACTCGGAGGCGAAGGGCTTCGTCCAGCGCGTCGTGACCGACCAACTCGGCGACTGGTTCGAGCGCAACCCAGGGCCGGCCCGCGACATCATCCGCAAGGCGATTCAGGCCTCGCAGGCTCGCATGGCGGCTCGCAAGGCCCGTGACAACGCACGCCGCAAGAGCCCGCTCGAATCGTTCGGCATGCCGGGCAAGCTCTCGGACTGCTCCTCGAAGGACCCGTCGGAGTGCGAGGTCTACCTCGTCGAGGGCGATTCGGCCGGCGGTTCCGCCAAGCGCGGGCGCAACCCGAAGACGCAGGCCATCCTGCCCCTCCGTGGCAAGATCCTCAACGTCGAGCGGGCGCGCCTCGACAAGGCGCTCGGGAATGCTGAGATCCAGTCGATGATCACGGCTTTCGGCACGGGCATCGGCGAGGACTTCGACATTGCCAAGCTGCGCTACCACAAGATCGTGCTGATGGCCGATGCGGACGTCGACGGGCAGCACATCACGACGCTGCTTATGACCCTGCTGTTCCGCTACATGCGGCCGCTCATCGAGAACGGCTACGTGTACCTCGCGCAGCCTCCGCTGTACCGGATCAAGTGGTCCAACCACGCGCACGACTACGTGTACAGCGACCGCGAGCGGGATGAGATGATCCGGGTGGGCCTCGCGAACGGCCAGCGGCTCCCGAAGGAGAACGGCATCCAGCGGTACAAGGGCCTCGGCGAGATGGACTACACGGAGCTGTGGGACACCACGATGGACCCGGATCGACGCACGCTCCTCCAGGTGACCATGGAGGACGCCGCCGCGGCCGATCAGACCTTCGCGGTGCTCATGGGCGACGACGTCGAGTCCCGCCGCCACTTCATCCAGCAGAACGCCAAGGACGTCCGCTTCCTGGACATCTGACGCCGGGCCCGCGTCCCGCCAGATGAACCAGAGCAACCAGAGGAGACATTCATGAGCGACGAGACTCCCGATACTCCCGGCCTCGGACCGGACGGCATGCCCACCGGACCGCTCGCCGAGGGAGCCCTCATCGACCGTGTCGAGCAGGTGGACCTGCAGACGGAGATGCAGCGTTCCTACCTCGACTACGCGATGGCGGTCATCGTCGGCCGCGCGCTGCCCGACGTGCGCGACGGCCTCAAGCCGGTGCACCGGCGAGTCCTGTACGCGATGTTCGACGGCGGCTACCGTCCGGACCGCGGGTTCAACAAGTGCGCGCGCGTCGTCGGCGACGTCATGGGCACCTACCACCCCCACGGCGACATGGCGATCTACGACGCCCTCGTGCGCCTCATCCAGGACTGGGTCATGCGGTACCCGCTCGCGCTCGGCCAGGGGAACTTCGGCTCCCCCGGCAACGACGGCGCCGCGGCACCTCGGTACACCGAGACCAAGATGGCCCCGCTCGCCATGGAAATGGTCCGGGACATCGACGAGGAGACCGTCGACTTCCAGGACAACTACGACGGCAAGAACCAGGAGCCGACGATCCTGCCGGCGCGGTTCCCGAACCTGCTCGTCAACGGCTCCTCGGGCATCGCCGTCGGCATGGCCACGAACATCCCGCCGCACAATCTGCGCGAGGTGGCCGACGGCGTCCAGTGGTACCTGCAGAACCCGGAGGCCTCCCGGGAGGAACTCCTCGAAGCGCTCCTTGAGCGCATCAAGGGCCCCGACTTCCCGACCGGCGCGACGATCCTCGGCCGCCGCGGGATCGAGGACGCCTACCGCACGGGCCGCGGCTCGATCACGATGCGTGCCGTGGTCAACGTCGAGGAGATCCAGGGGCGCACGTGCCTTGTTGTCACGGAACTGCCCTACATGGCGAACCCGGACAACCTCGCGATGAAGATCGCAGAGCTCGTCAAGGACGGGAAGCTCCACGGCATCGCCGACCTCCGGGATGAGACCTCTGGCCGCACAGGTCAGCGCCTCGTGATCGTCTTGAAGCGCGACGCGGTCGCGAAGGTTGTGCTCAACAACCTGTACAAGCACACGCAGCTCCAGGACAACTTCCCCGCGAACATGCTCGCGATCGTCGACGGCGTGCCGCGCACGCTCTCGCTCGACGCGTTCGTGCGCCACTGGGTGACCCACCAGATCGACGTGATCGTGCGCCGCACTCAGTTCCGGCTGCGGAAGGCCGAGGAGGAAATCCACATCCTCCGCGGCCTGCTCAAGGCCCTCGACATGCTTGACGAGGTCATCGCCCTCATTCGCCGATCCCCCACGGTGGAGGAGGCCCGCGACGGTCTCATCGCGCTCCTCGAGATCGACGAGCTTCAGGCGCGTGCCATCCTCGACATGCAGCTTCGCCGTCTCGCTGCCCTCGAACGGCAGAAGATCCAGGACCGCAACGACGAGCTCGAGGCCCAGATCGCCGAGTACCGCGAGATCCTCGCGGACCCGGCACGCCAGCGGGCGATCATCTCGGAGGAACTCGGCACGATCGTCGAGAAGTACGGCGACGACCGCCGGACGCGCATCCTGGCCGGCTTCGGCGGCGAGATGAGTGTCGAGGACCTCATCCCCGAGGAAGAGATGGTCGTGACCATCACACGCGGCGGATACGTCAAGCGGACCCGCAGCGACCAGTACCGGCAGCAGGGCCGGGGCGGCAAGGGAGTTCGGGGCGCTCAGCTGCGCGGGGACGACGTCGTCGAGCACTTCTTCGTCACGACCACGCACCACTGGCTCCTGTTCTTCACGAACCTCGGCCGCGTGTACCGCGCGAAGGCGTACGAGCTCGCCGAGGGCGGACGCGACGCGAAGGGCCAGCACGTCGCGAACGTCCTCGCGTTCCAGCCAGACGAGCGCATTGCCCAGGTCCTCGATCTCCGCGACTACCAGCAGGCCCCGTACCTCGTGCTCGCCACGAAGGACGGCCTTGTGAAGAAGACACGGCTCGAGGACTACGACACGAACCGCACGGCCGGGGTCATCGCCATCAACCTGCGCGATGGGGACGAGCTCGTCTCCGCCCAGCTCGTCTCAGAGACCGACGACCTCATGCTCGTCTCACGGCACGGCCAGTCCGTGCGCTTCACCGCGGACGACGACGCGCTGCGTCCGATGGGCCGCGCGACGAGCGGCGTGACCGGCATGAAGTTCCGGGACGACGACGAACTCCTCGCCGCGGACGTCGTGCGCGAGGATTCGTACGTCTTCATCGTGACCGAGGCCGGCTACGCGAAGAAGACGGCCGTCGACGAGTACCGCCGCCAGGGGCGCGGCGGCCTCGGGATCAAGGTTGGGAAGTACCAGGAGGGCCGCGGCCACCTCATGGGCGCGCTCATCGTCAACGACGAGGACGAGGTCCTCGTCGTCATGGAGGGCGGCAAGGTCGTCCGTTCCGCCGTATCGGGTGTGCCCGCGACAGGTCGCGACACAATGGGCGTCATTTTTGCCCGCCCTGACGACGGCGACCGCATCATCGCGGTGGCGAGGAACACCGAGCGTGGGCTCACCGAGGCCGTCGAGGGCGAGGTAGTCGATGCCGAGATCGAACCGGTCGACGACAGCGAGCAGGCTCAGGATGCCGTAACGTTGACCGGAGACTCTGTCGAGAACCCCGGAGGTAACGAGTGAGCACGCCCGAGAATGAAGCCCGTCCCGGGGGCTACCAGGTGACCCCACCGGCCCGGCCCCCGCAGCGGCCAGCCGCGGCACCGGCGTCGTCCGGAGGCTATCAGCCTCGTGGCGCGCAGGCTCCTGCAGCTGCGACCCAACGGCCCAGCGTCAGCCCGGCGGCAGCGGGTCAGCGCCCGGCGGCCCGTCCGGCTCAGCGGCCGCCTCTCGGCGGTGCCCCGACTCAGGGCCTCGTTCGCCCTGCGCCCAAGGCCAAGCAGCGGCGCGCTCGACTCCTGGTGAGCAAGGTCGACCCGTGGTCGGTCCTCAAGATGGCGTTCCTCCTCTCGGTGGCCCTCGGGATCGTGACCGTTGTCGCCTCGATCGTCCTGTGGACCGTCCTCGACATCACCGGCATCTTCGACAAGATCAATGGTCTCCTCGGGCAGGTTGCCGGGTCGGAGAGCGGTGGCTTCGACCTCAAGAAGGTTGCCTCGCTGGGCCAAGTGGCCTCGTTCGCGACGATCATCGCAGTGGTCAACGTTGTGCTGCTCACTGCCCTGTCGATGCTCACGGCAGTGCTCTACAACCTCGCTTCGGCGCTCGTCGGTGGCATTGGAGTCACCCTCACTGACGACTAGTCCGGATTTGGCCGGGCTGCCCTCGGTGCTGTAGAGTCTTATCTCGGCCCGAGGGCGATACGGACCTTAGTGTCGTACGGTCGATCGGGGCGTATAGCTCAGGCGGTTAGAGCGCTTCGCTGATAACGAAGAGGTCCCAGGTTCAAGTCCTGGTACGCCCACGGAACCTGCTTTTCCACCTTCGGAGGTGCCTGTTGAAGAAGCTGATTGCACTCGCGATCGCTGCTGCTGCGGGCGCCTTTGTTGTCAAGAAGATGCAGGAATCCGAAGCCCAAAAGAAGGTCTGGAGCACCACGACGGACAACGTCGAGTAGCTCGAGTCCTGCGGGTACCGCGGGGGCATGGCGCAATTGGTAGCGCACCTGCTTTGCAAGCAGGGGGTTAGGGGTTCGAGTCCCCTTGCCTCCACCGCACGGTCCCGGTTCCACTTGAAGAGAGTGGAGCCGGGACCTTTTTTCGTGCCGTCACCCGCGCTCCCGCCCGGTTGTGAACTCCCAATCAGTCTCGCATCCGCGTGTCTAGCGGAGACACGGAACCCGAGCGGGCACAAGCGGGCCGGAGCGTTGAGCCGACCCTGACGGGCGCATGACGGGCGCACGGCTTGAGCTGGCCAGAGCCTAGAGTGGTCGGGTGACCCTCCTTCTCGCGGCCCTTGGCGTGCTCGGCGTCTCTTCTTCCGGCCCCCTCATAGCAGCCACGATGGCTGGCAGCTCGGTCACGGCGCTCGCCATCGCGTTCTGGCGCAACGCTCTCGCAGCCGTCGTAATGGCCGCGCCGGTGGCGATCCGCGAGCCGCGCCAGTTCCGCCTGCTCGGGCGGCGCGAGTACCTGTGGTCCTCTCTTGCCGGCACCGCCCTCGCGTTCCATTTCGTGTGCTTCATCCTCTCGTTGACGCTGACCTCGGTCGCGGCCGCCACCGCCCTCGTCTGCCTCCAATCGGGGTGGATTGCCGTCTTCTCGCTACTGCGCGGCCGGCGGCTCCCGCGGGCGGTGGTCGTCGGCCTGGGCATCTCCTTCCTCGGAGTCGTAGCCATCACCGGATTGGACGTCGGCGGCACGCACGAGGCCCTGCTCGGAGATCTGCTCGCCGTGGCAGGCGGAATCCTGGCAGGCCTCTACACAATGGCCGGAGGCCAAGCGCGGCGGACCATGGGCACGGGGACCTACACAACCCTTTGCTATGGCGTGTGCGCGGCCATCGTCGCGGTGCTCGCGCTCATCTCCGGGCAACGCTTGGGTGGGTTCGAGCCGATCGGCTGGGCCGGGATCTTCGCGATCACGATCGCAGCGCAGATCGTGGGGCACACGGCCTTCAACCATCTGGTCGCGATGCTGAGCCCGCTTGTCGTCTCGATGATCATCCTGCTCGAGATCCCCGGCGCGGCTATTCTCGCAGGGGTCTTTCTCCATCAGGTGCTGCCAGCCGGGACCTACGCGGGGCTCGCCTGCATTCTGGCCGGGCTAGCCGTTGTCGTCCTCGGACAGCGCAGGGCCAGGCGCGAGCGCCCGGTCGAGCCGGAGCTCGGCGCGGACTAGCCGATTCCCGCCCGCTTGGCCGCCGCCGTGTTCGCCGTGTGCACTGCACGGAGCAGCTTCGCCGGGAAGTAGATGGAGAAGAAGACGACCATGGGCGCCTTGAGTGCAATCTTCTTGACGTTGTGCGCCTTGTAGGTTCTGTCGAAGCGGGTCACGTAGTAGCGGTAGTCCCGCGGCGAGTCCTCGAGCCGCCGGGCGGACATGCCGGAGACCATCTCGGGCCAGTACTGGATGCGCATGCCGCGCTCGGCGAGGTGAAGGGAGAGATCGATGTCCTCGTGCATCTCGTCGTTCTCGTCCAGGCAGACCTCCCCGCGAATGGCCTCCCATGCGCTCTTGCGCAACGCCATGTTCGAGCCGAAGAGGAAATGGTACTGGTGCCTCGCGAGCCTAAGCATGAGCTGCCGCACCTTGTCGTCGGCCTTGAGCCCGAAGCGACGCATCGGCATGTCGTAGTAAACGACGGGACCCGTAGCAGCCTGCACTGAGGGGTCAGCAAACGCCCAGATGACCTCCTCGACCCAGTCAGGTTCGAGGACGGAATCCGCGTCGATGCGACCGATGATGTCACCGCGTGCGGCATCGAGCCCGAAATTCCGGGTGGGGATCAGCCCCTGCTCGGCGTCCTGGGAGAGGAGACGGACTCCCGCTTCGGGGTACTCCTGTTGCAGTTGGTCGACGATCTTCGCGGTGGCATCGGTGCTGAGGTTGTCGACGACGATGATCTCGAGGGCGGGCACCGACTGGTAGATCGCCGCAGTGACGCACTGCCGGATCACGCTCTCCTCGTTGTACGCGGGGATCACGATCGACACGCTCGGGCGTCCGATCGCGTAGGTCGACGCGGAGAGGGCGGGTCTGGGTGCCATCACTGGCCAATCTAGCAAAGGCAAGGAGGGGACCCGCCCGTGTGAGCGGATCCCCTCCGTGTCAGCACGGAAGTCCTCCGTGCCTGCGTGCGAGGTGTTTAGGACTCCCCGTCCTGGCTGGCGTTGTGGATGTCGCGCATCGCCGCCGTGGCATCCTTCGCGACGTGCTTGGCTTCGCCCTTGGCATCGCTTTCCTCGCCTTCTGCGGCCTCCGGGCCCATCGAGGTGTCGACGGCGGAGACAGGGGCGGGCTCGGCGGCGGCACCGGAGGCGTCGGTGGCCTCGGATACGACGGTGTCCTCAGCCGTCTCCTTCGTCGGAGTGGAGGCCGTAGGAGCCGAGGTGCTTCCTTGAGGCGCCGAGGCCACAGACTGCGACGAAGATGACGACGGCGGCGTCACCGGGACGGGCTTGACCGGAACGGGCGTCTTCCACGGGTCCTCGACCGGCTTCGCCGCGCGCCAGGCAGCGACGCCCGCGGCGACCGCGGCTGCCACCACACCGAACACGAGGAAGCCGCGCCCCTTCTTCTTCCCGGGCTGGCTCGTTGCCTGATGAGCGGCTTCTTGCGCCGCGGCAACTGCCTGCTTCGTGGCGGCGTCGGCCTGGCGCACGATGCCGGACTCTGCGAGCTTCTGAGCAACGGCGTCGACCTGCCCCGGAGCCGAGGAAAGACTGCGGTTCACCGTCTCTGCCGCGGTCGCGAGGCCCTCCGAGATGCGGGGAAGCATCTGGTCAGCAGCGTCCTTGATCACGGGACCGGCCTTGTCCACAGCCTCATGAATGCGCGGCGAGGTGGTGTCGACGAGTTCGCTGATCTTCGGGCCGAGGTGCGAAAGGCCCTCCTGGATCCTTGGGGTCACGACTGCCACGCCCTCAGCCAGGCTGTTCGCGGCGGTTTTGAGGCCCTCTTGGACCTTCGGGGAGGCGGCATCGAGACCCTGCTGGATCTTCGGGACGGCCCACTCCACGGCCGCGTCGACGCGGGGCTGGGCCCAATCGCGCGCGTTCTCGACGCTGGTCGTGACGGTCTTCTCCAATGATTTCTTCACAGCTACCTCCAGATATCTGCTAGGTCCATCGCCAGCCTACGAGAGCGAGACGCCGTATGCTACGAAAACGAGGCATTCCGTGCCATGGGGTTCCCGGATTTCACCCACCGCAGAACGCCCGAGGGTGCCCCGCAACCTCTGACGTGCCCGTGGAACAATGGCGGCATGAGTGCTAATGCAACCGCCAAGGCCACCATCCACACGAACCACGGCGACATCGTGGTCAACCTCTTCGGCAATCACGCGCCGAAGACCGTGAAGAACTTCGTGGGACTCGCGACGGGCGAGCAGTCCTGGACCCACCCGGAGACCGGCGAGGACAAGACGGGGACCCCTCTCTACAACGGCACGATCTTCCACCGCATCATCAAGGACTTCATGATCCAGGGCGGCGACCCGCTCGGCAAGGGCATCGGAGGCCCCGGCTACCGGTTCGACGACGAGATCCATCCGGAGCTGAACTTCAAGGAACCGTACAAGCTCGCCATGGCGAACGCGGGCGTCCAGGGCGGCAAGGGAACCAACGGCTCCCAGTTCTTCATCACGACCGTCGACACGAGCTGGCTCTACGGCAAGCACACGATCTTCGGCGAGGTTGCGGACGAGCAGTCGAAGAAGGTTGTGGACGAGATCGAGGGTGTCCGCACGGGCCTTCAGGACCGCCCGGTCGAGGACGTCGTCATCAGCTCGATCGACGTCGAGCAGCTCTAACCCTCCGCATGAGCTACGGAATGCCCCCCGCTGAGCCGGCCGCTCCCCCGGTTTGCCCACGCCATCCGGACCGCGTCTCCTATGTGAGGTGCCAGCGGTGCGGGCGTCCGGCATGCCCGGACTGCCAGCGGCCGGCCGCGGTGGGCATTCAATGCGTCGACTGCGTGCGCGAACTCGCGGCGCAGGGGCCTCGTGGTCCGTACGGAGGAAACCTCCGGCGGTCGGGCCAGCCCGTCGTGACCTGGGCGATCATCGGCCTGTGCGTGCTGGTCTACGTTCTCGAGTGGCTGTTGCCGAACGACGTCGTCTTCCAGGACTTCGCGTACGCGACCGTCCTCACCGGCACCGAGCCGTGGCGCATGCTCACGAGCGCCTTCCTGCACTCGCAGAGCTTCATCCTTCACATCGGGCTCAACATGTACACCCTGTGGATCTTCGGGCGGGTGCTCGAGCCGGTGCTCGGACGATGGCGCTATCTCTTGGTCTACCTGATTTCCGCGCTCGGCGGCTCGGTCGGATTCTTCCTCCTGACCCCGGTCTCCATGACCGCTGTGATCGGGGCTTCGGGCGCGATCTTCGGGCTCTTCGGGGCGCTCTTCGTCGTCGTTCGCCAGCGGGGAGGCAGCGTCCGCCAGCTCCTCGTCCTCATCGCCCTCAATGCGGTGTTGGGGTTTGTGGTCCCGGGAATCGCCTGGCAGGCGCACCTCGGCGGACTTGTCACCGGAGGGGTGACGACGGCGATCATTGCCTACGCGCCCCGCGGCCGGTACCGCCTCGCAGTCCAGATCGGCGGAATGGTCGCGGTGGTGGCGATCCTCGTGATCGTGACCGCCGTCCGAGCCGGAGGCCTGGGCCTCACGCAGCCCTCTACCGTCGGCACGTAGTCCCGCTGTGGACACTTGGTCCCGGTTTTCCACAGTGGCTATCCACAGTGTGCACAACTTACAGATCTGTAGTTAGACCACGGGGATCCCAGTGCTGACGGGAGCTGGAGCTCCTTGTGAGAGCCCAGCTCCCACCGCGCATTCCCCAGCTGTGGATATCGCTCCTGGAGTGGCTGTGGACTCAGCAGGCTAGGGACTGATTGGGGCTCAGACCCCGCGCTCAGGCCTCGCGGCTCAGGAGTTCGTCGAGGCGCTCGTAGCCCTCGTTCATTCCGTCCGTCATTCCAGCCTCGAGCATCGCATCGCGCGCGGCGACGGACTGGAACGTCGAGTGCACCGTGAGGCGGCAGCGCCCGTCTTCGAGCGGCTCGATCTCGGCTGCGTCGAGTGAAACGTGGCCCGGCGCCCCTTCGAACTCGAACGTCTGCACCATCCGGCGCGGCTCCGTCAGTTCATGGAAGGACCCGTGGAAGGCGAAGGAAAGCCCGTCGTCGTCGGATTGGACGAAGCGGTACGAACCGCCGCTCCGGGCGTCGAAGCGGTCGATCGTCGTCGCGTATCTGCGGGGCCCGATCCACTGGCTGAACAGTTCCGGATCGACGTGCGCCCGGTAGACGCGCTCTGCGGGGGCGTCGAACTCGCGGATCACATCCACAAACGGGAGTCCGGGCTCAGCGCTGACCTGGGTGGTCTTGGTCGTGGTCATGATGGTGTTCCTCCGATGCGAGAAGGGCGTCGAGGCGTTCATAGCGCTCCTCGACCAATTGGCGGTAGCCGTCCAGCCAAGCCGTGAGGCGGCCCAATGCGGCGGCGTCCAGATGGCAGGGGCGGCGTTGGGCGTCGCGACTGCGCGTGATCAGGCCGGCTTCTTCGAGCACCTTGAGGTGCTTCGAGACGGCCTGCAGGGTGACGGCGAACGGTTCGGCAAGTTCGTTCACCGTGGCGTCTCCCTGGGCCAGACGTGCTACAAGGCGCCGGCGCAGGGGATCCGAGAGAGCAGCGAAAGCGCGGTTGAGTCGGGTTTCCTCGGCGGTTTTGGGATTAGCGGTTGCAGTCTCCACAGGATGCCTTTCGGATGGACCATCAGGTAATCAACCGCTCTGTTTATCAACGATTTGGTTGAATAAAACCAGCTTAGGTCGCCGTATCGCGAAGGTCAAGAGGCTCTCGCCGCCCCTTGTCCACACGGGTTTTCCACAGTGTGGGTAACTTACAGCGCTGTAGTTTTCCCAGCTTTTCCCGCTCTGTAGGGCCTTCCAGGCGCCCAACCCCCTTAATGCAGCGGCTAATCCACACCTGTGGATAACTTTGGGGATACGGCCTGTTGGAAAGTGCACAACCCGAGCCCACTTCGGATTAGGCTCGGGCGGAGGAGGCCAGTGCCATGAGCAATCTCGAACTCGAGCCCCAGGAAACACTGTGCGGGGCGGACAACGTGGATAGCGCCGCGGTCGAACTGATCGTTCCCCGCGATGTGCCCCTCGGCGGCCCGCGGGCCATGGCCGTCCGGCGGACCCTGCCTTCGAAGGAGCGGAGCCTCATCGGCGCGTGGTGCTTTCTGGACCATTACGGCCCAGACGATGTCTCGCGCACAGGAGGGATGCGTGTTCCCCCTCATCCGCATACTGGGCTCCAGACGGTGAGTTGGCTGTTCACGGGCGAGATCGAGCACAGAGACAGTGCGGGTCACCAGGCGCTCGTCCGGCCGGGGGAGCTCAATCTGATGACGGCCGGCCGTGGAATCAATCACTCCGAGTATTCGACGTCTGGAACCACCGTTCTGCACGGCGCCCAGCTCTGGACAGCCTTGCCCGATGCCTCCCGCCACACCGACCCGGGATTCGAGCGCTATGTGCCGGAACCAGTCGCACTCGTGGACGTCCGAGGCGGACACGGAGGCGAGGCGCGCGTGTTCCTCGGATCCCTCCTCGGGTCCGTCTCCCCTGTGCGGACCTATTCGCCCCTCCTCGGCGCAGAGCTCACGCTCGAGCCGCACACCGCCGTCGTGCTTGATGTCGACCCCACCTACGAACATGGCGTCCTCGCTGACAACGGCGACGTCACCGTGGAGGGGACGAGGGTGCCGCAGGGCGTGCTTGCCTATCTGGCCCCTGATCGGGCCGCCCTTCGGCTCGCCAATGAGGGCGACGAGCCGCTGCGTCTTCTCGTTCTCGGCGGGACTCCCTTCGGGGAGGAGATCACGATGTGGTGGAACTTCGTCGGCCGGGACCACGACGAGATCGTTGGATACCGCGCGGCATGGCAGCGCGAAATCGGGGCCGAGACAGCGAGCAGGGGCGAGGAAGAGAGCGCGGCGCACGACGACGCGCGGTTCGGACCCGTCGTCGAGCTCGCCCGCGGGGAGGGCCCCCTTCCAGCTCCCGCGCTCCCCCACGTCCGCCTTCGCCCCCGCAGAGGCGCACGAGAAAGGAATCACGGATGACCGACCAGATCGACATCGTTCACGTGCCGGAGCGGCATCGCTACGAGCTTCGCGACGCGGACAAGCGCATCGGCATGGAGCTCTACCGGATCCAGGACGAGGGGTCCGTCTACGCGTTCGACCACACTGAGGTCGACGAAGGCTACTCCGGCCTCGGCCTGGCGAGTCGCCTTGTGAAGTTCGCCCTAGACGACATCCGATCGAAGGGCGCGCGGATCCGGCCGTACTGCCCCTACGTCCGAGCGTTTCTGCGGCGCCACCCCGAGTACCGCGACCTTGTGGTCGACGGCTTCGTGGAGCCTGAGGACTGAACTTCTCCACAAAGTTGTCCACATGAGTGGATAACTTACAGAGTTGTCATTCCTACCTCCTCTTCGGGCTTTCCCCCGCAATGGCGAGTGAGAGAGCCAGCTGAGCTGAGTTCGTCCGCTCTCTCCTCCACAGCCTGTGGATAATTTGCCACGCAAGACTCACATGCTGTGGACTCTTGTGAGGGCCTATGGGGTTAGGGGAACCCGAACCGGGAAATGGACTCGTAGTTTTGGAAAGGCAAATCGCAGCGCTTCGCTGCAGCAGGTATCAGCCATCACCGGAAGGCAGGACCGATGAGCCCCGAACATCGCAAGCCGGATAACGAGCACGATCCCGGTTGGGAGACCGACGAACAGGCGATTGTCAGCGAGCAGAGGCGGCGCTTCGGCGGGATGAAGGCCGGATCGGCCTTCTTCGGCTGGCTGAGCGCCACGGGCATGTCCGTGCTCCTGACCGCTCTTCTCACAGGCGCCGGCGCAGGAATCGGCATCGGCACCCAGACGGACCCGACGAAGCTCGCCGGGCAGGCGGCACCGACCGTTGGAATCGTCGGTGCCATCGCCGTAGCGGTGATCCTGTTCGTCTCCTACTACTGCGGAGGATATGTTGCGGGCCGAATGGCGCGCTTCGACGGAGCAAGGCAGGGCGTGGCCGTGTGGCTCTGGGCTGTTGTCATCGCCATCGTCATCGCCCTCCTGGCCCTGGCAGCTGGAGCCCGGTTCAACGTCCTCTCCAGCCTCAACAGCTTCCCCCGCATCCCAGTCGACGAAGGCACCCTGACCACGGGTGGAATCATCGTCCTGATCGTCGGAGCGCTCATAACCCTTGCTGGCGCCGTCCTCGGCGGGGCGGCGGGGATGCGCTACCACCGAAGGATCGACCGCACAGCTATCGACCTCTGAACGGGGCGGGAGCAGGCCCGGCGAGGGACTACGCTCGGGGAGCATGACCGCCATACCTCAGCCCCCGCCGTCGTCCGTCTCCGAGGAGCGTCCCCTCGCCCTCCTGACGGGCGTTGGACGCCGCGTTGGGATCGCTGCGGGCATCGCCCGTGTGCTCGCGTCCCAAGGATGGGACTTGGCGCTTTCGCACTGGTCCGCCTACGACGCACGCCTCCACGGCCAGGCTCGCCCCCAGGAGGTCGAGGAGATCGCAAGCGAGCTCCGCGCGCGGGGTGCGACGGTCGAGGTCTTCGAGGCCGACCTTGCGCACCCCGATGTCCCGGGCCAGCTTCTTGCATCGGCTGGCCGGCGCTCGCCGGTTCGCGCGCTCATCCTGAGCCACGCCGAATCGGTCGACTCCTCGATCCTCGACACGAGTCTGGACTCGTTCGACCGTCACTTCGCCGTGAACGCCCGTGCCTCGTGGCTGCTTGTGAAAGCCTTCGCCGAGCAGTTCCCCGAGAGCCTGCGGGGGCTCGGGCGCATCGTCGCGCTCACAAGCGACCACACCGTCCACAACCTTCCCTACGGTGCGAGCAAGGGGGCCTTGGATCGAATGGTCCTCGCGGCTGCCCGCGAATTCGGCGATTTGGGAATCAGCTCGAACGTCCTCAATCCCGGGCCGATCGATACGGGCTGGATGGACGATTCAACTCGTGCGGCCCTCACCGCCCGCCAACCGGGAGGCCGCCTCGGCACGCCGGAGGACGTCGCCGCCGTCGTCGCCTTCCTCGTGAGCGGGCCTGGGGGTTGGATCAACGGACAGTTAGTGAAGGCCGACGGCGGGTTCTCGGCCTGAGGCGACTTCGGGTGCTTCGGCCGCCGGGCGATTGCGGAGGAAGGCGGCGAGGACTATCGACGCGATCGCTACGAACGCGGCAACGAGGAACGCCGCGCGGAAGCCAGCCATCTGGGCCTCAATCGCGCCCGTAGCCGCGCCGGAAGTCGCAGCCGCCTGCGCCTGCGAAGCCATGACGCCCACGAGCAGCGCGGTGCCCGCGGCGCCTGCGACCTGCTGGAGGGTGCTGAGGATCGCCGAGCCGTGGCTGTAGAGGTGCGGCGGGAGTGGGTTCAGCCCGCTCGTGAAGGCCGGCGTGAACAGAAGCGCGAGGCCGAGCGATAGCCCGACGTGGAGCGCGAGGACCGCCCAGATCGGAGTCCCGGCGGCGAGGAACGCAAAGAAGAAGAGGACCGCCGTCATCAGCGCCGTTCCGGCGAGGGTGAGCGGCAGCGGACCCACACGATCGAACCATCTGCCCACGAACGGTGCGAGCAGGCCCATGACGAGCCCGCCCGGGAGGAGCAAGAGGCCGGTCGAGAGGGTATCGAGCCCGCGGACTTCCTGCAGGTAGATCGGCAAGAGGATCACGACGCCGAACAGCGCGATCATGCCGACGACAAGAAGGGCGGTGGCCACCGTGAACATCGGGTGCAGGAACGCCCGGAGGTCGAGCAGGGGCGATCCCGAGCGCTGGAGGCCGAGCTGCCGGAGGACGAAGAGCGCGAGGCACACAAGGCCGACGGCGAGCGGCACCCCTGGCCCGAGGCCGTTTCCCTGACCGCCGAGCTGGCTCAAGCCGTACACGAGGCCCCCGAACGCCGGAACCGTGAGCACCACGGAGATGGCGTCGAGGCGCGGGCGCTCCTGCTCGGACGCACCGCCCAGCTTGCGCGCACCGAAGACGAGCGCAGCGAGGGCAATCGGCAGGACCGTGAGGAACATGAAGCGCCATGAGAAGAACTGCAGGATGAGTCCCGAGATCGTGGGCCCGATCGCCGGCGCGACCGAGATCACGATGCTCACGACGCCCATAACCTGGCCACGGCGCGCGATCGGAACGAGCGAGAGGACGCTCGTCATGAGCAACGGCAGCATGACGGCGGTACCGCAGGCCTGGACGACCCGGGCGAGGAGCAGGACCGGAAAGCCGGGCGCGAGGGCAGCGAGCAGCGTTCCCGCGCTGAAGAAGCCCATTGCGAGGATGAAGACGGTCCGGCGCGTGAGCCTCTGAAGGAGAAAGCCCGTGGTCGGGATGACGACGGACATGGTGAGCATGAAGGCGGTTGCGAGCCACTGCACCGTAGGGGCATCGATGTGCAGTTCGGCCATGAGTCGCGGCAGGGCGACGTTCATGATCGTCTCATTGAGGATCACGACGAACGTAGCCGTGACGAGCGCGGTGATCACGAGACGGTTCTCGCGGGAGATCGGATGGTTGGACGCGGGCGTCACGGCTGCTCCTGAGGAGGTCGGGCGCGGAACTGGGAGAGGCGAGCCCTTGAAGGGCGACGACAAGGCACTGTGTGCAACATCAAGTCTGCCCGAAAATTCCCTGACAGACCGCGAGTTGCTGGAACGCGGGGGTTGCGTTGAACGCCGAGCGAACCGGAGGCGAACCCGAGCTTGCTAAGCTCTTAAAGCCCGACCGCCCCCAACGGCCGGCCCATCCCCCTCTTCCGTTCGAGTCGGACGCCTTCTGGCGCGCCGTCGGACACTCGCGCTGACCTCGAGGAGATCCTGCAACAGATGACAGTCTTGGCCTCGCGCTTCGCCTATGACGACTACGACGAGGACTACCGGTCCGACCTCGACGCCAAGTACGAAGAGGGCTTCGGCCAGAGTCCCGAGCCTGCCTACGACGACGAGGATGAGTTCGACGACCTGTTCGCCAACCTCTTCGACGAGGACGACGACGATGACGCACCTTCTGCGACACGGAGCGCGACGCGCGCGTCACGGAAGTCCCCCGCGAGCAAGATGTCGACTTCGAAGGCTTCGACCAGCAAGGTCGCACCCGCCCGCACCCCGGAGGTGGCCGTTGTGGCCGCTCCTCAGGGCGATCCGGTGATCGGCGCACTGGCCGAGGCAGCGACCCGTGCTCGGGTCGCGGCGGAGTCTGCGGGGAAGGCAGCCAAGCGCGCGGTTTCCGAGGCGGTTGCAAAGGCAGCAGCGGCGAAGGCGGCGGCCGCGGAGGCTTCCGCGGCCGAGGAGGCCGCCCAGCTTGCGCTCGCCCGTTCGACGGAGGCCGAGGAGCTCGCCCGGGCCGCTGCCGAGCGTCTCGCTCAGGCGAAGGAGGCCGAGGCGAAGGAGGCTGCGCGGCAGACGGCCGAGGATGCCCTCGCGCAGACAGAAGCCGGGCTCGCGGTCGCAGAAGCGGAGACCGAGACCGAACCCGCCCTGGCAGAGGAGGCGGACCCCGAGGAGGCGGACCCCGAGGTGGCGGACCCCGAGGAGACGATCACCCCGGCGACGAACGCGCCCGAGCCGGCGCTCGCCGTCGTCCGTGATGCCCTCGAGGTGACTGACCCGCTGCGGGCGCCCGCGATCGTATCCGTGACGGAGCACGTCGAGTTCTTGCGCAAGCTCCGCCCGGGCTTCGAGGTCCCCTACGTCGACCCGATGCACTCAGCCGAGGAGTGCCGAATAGTAAGCCTCTTCTCGAACACCGGTGAGGCCAGCCCCCAGGGCTTCGTGTGGGCGGGGGACGACGCTGCAGCGACCCGGCTCCTAGGGCTTCAGTACCAGCTCGGCCTGCGTCCGGAGTGGATCATGCCTTGGAACACCCACCCTTGGTTCACGCCAGGCGAGGCAAACGGAAAGCTGACGCCGGATCAGGTTCAGGCCGGGCTCAAGCCGCTCCTCGCGCTCCTCAAGCTGCTGCCGCGCGCCTCGGCGATCGTCGCGCACGGCCCCGAGGCGAACCGGCTCGCCCAGATGCTCCTGAAGACGAGCAACCCGCTCATCTGGCGCCGTGGCCTGAAGGTCTACAAGGCGCGTTCGCTCCACGGCCGCGCGTTCGCTGGGTCGAAGGAGCGCCAGACGGAGTGGCTCATCGAGATGGGCAAGGCGTATGCCGACGCGATGGCGCGCGCCGGCCTTCAGCTCCGCAAGGCATAGAAAAAGGCCCGCCCTCCGGGCTGAGGCTGGAGGGCGGGTCGGTCAGCGGGTCCGCGGCTTGCGCAGATGCGCGACGGGGTCGGAATCGAGAGCTACTTGGCGTTTAGCCTTCTTGACTGCGCGCTGCTCCTTGATCGACTTCGACGGCTTCTTGTGTTCGTTCTGATGTGGCTGCTTGTCCGGCATTTCAGCTCCTCAGGGTCGTCCCCCCATGAGCTGACGATACGCCGCTAGACTGCTGCGCACCATGGCCTTTTCGCACGCTCCTGCTTCCGGTTCCTCGTCCCCGGCCGCGGTCCGCATCGACTCGTGGCTGTGGGCCGTGCGCGCCTACAAGACGCGTTCCGCTGCCACGGCGGCGTGCCGAGCAGGGCACGTGAGGCTCAACGGAAACCCGGTCAAGGCCTCCCAGACCGTAGTCCCCGGGGACACGATCCGCGTCCGGCAGCCCGGCTTCGAGCGGATCCTCGAGGTGCACGTCCTGATTGCCAAGCGCGTGGGCGCCGAGGCCGCCTCCCGCTGCTACACCGATCACACCCCCGAGCGGCCTCCCGCGCCGTTCCTGGGCCTCCCACAGCGGGACAGGGGCGCGGGCCGTCCCACCAAGAAGGACCGCCGCGAGATGGAGAAGCTGCGCGGCCAGCGCGAAGGCTAGGCTCCGCGCTCCTGGAACCGGAGGATGCGTTCGACGGCGGTCGTCACCGCCGTCGACCCCGCGGCGAAGCTGAGGCGAACCGAGCGGCCGCCGGATGCGGCATCGAAGTCCGTGCCCGGGACGATGGCAACGCCCTCGGATTCGAGCAGTTCGCGGCAATAGGCCCGGGAGTCCTCGAACCGTTCGAGGTGGGAGCCGAGCTCGGCGTAGAGGTAGAACGCCCCGTCGGCTGGCGCTGCGGGTCCCCAGCCGAGGGCATCGAGACGGCCGAGGAGGGCCCTTCGCGTCTCCGCATACTGCGCGACCCAGGCGTCCGCCTCCGCGTAGGAGGCTGGAGAGAAGGCCTCGACGGCCGCGAGTTGGGAAGGTGCGGGCGGGCAGAGGGCGATGTTGCCGGCGAGGGCATCGACGGTTCCGACGAGTTCTTCTGGGAGCAGCATCCAGCCGAGGCGCCAGCCCGTCATTCCCCAGTACTTCGAAAAGCTCGAGATGACGATGGTGTCTCGCGAGAGATCGCTCGCCAGCTCCCACGCACAGACGCCGCGCGGGCTGTGCCTGTCGAGGACCGCGTCCGGGTAGGTGATGCCGTGATAGATCTCGTCGCTCACGAGCCGAGTCCCGTTGGCCGAGCACCAGGACGCGATGGCTTCGAGTTCGGACCGGCTCACCATTGTTCCCGTGGGATTCGCGGGGGAGGCGAGGATTAGCCCGGCGAGCTGGCCGTGCTCTCGGGCCGCCGAGTCGAGCAGTTCCGGCGTCGGCTGGTACCGGGTCTCAGGACCGCAGTCGATCTCGACGACCTCGCAGCCCAACGCGGCGAGGATGTTGCGGTACGCGGGGTACCCCGGTCTCGCGAGGGCGACGCGGTCCCCCGCCTCGAAGGCCGCGAGGAAGCCCAGCACGAAAGCCCCGGATGAGCCGGTTGTCACGGCGATCCGTGCCGGGTCGATTTCGAGGCCGTACCAGCGGCGGTAGTGCCCTGCGATCGCCGAACGCAGTTCGGCCGTGCCGAGAGCCGGCGTATACGTGAGCGGGCGCTCGGACGCATGGATCGCGGCCGCCTTCGCGGAGACGCCGGAAGGCGCGCCACCTGACGGTTCGCCTGCACACAGTGAGACGACGTCCCGCCCAGCGGCTCGGAGCTCATCGACGCGCGCGAGGATGTCCATGACCGCGAATGGGGCAACTTGAGAGCGGGACGAGGCCGCGAGGTGTCGGAGGCTCATGGGCTCCAGCTTGTCACAAGCCCTCGTGTGTGGGCCGGGCGCTCAGGTAGCGTGAGGCCCATGGAACAGGTTGCCCTCGTCACGGGCGCGTCGAGCGGAATCGGCGAGTCCACCGTGCGAGCACTCATCGCGGAGGGTTTCACCGTGTACGCCGCGGCGCGCCGGGTCGAACGCATGCAGAGCCTCACGGAGCTCGGCGCCCGGATCCTCTCCATGGACGTCACTTCGGATGAATCGATGACCGACGGCGTCCGGCGCATCCTTGCCGACGCCGGCCGGATCGACGTCCTCGTCAACAATGCGGGCTATGGCTCCTATGGGGCTCTCGAAGACGTGCCGATGACTGAGGCCCGGCGCCAGTTCGACGTGAATCTCTTCGGCCTCGCTCGCCTCACGCAGCTCGTGCTGCCGGGGATGCGGGCCAGACGCTCGGGGACGATCGTCAACATCTCCTCAATCGGCGGCAAGTTCTACGAGCCGCTCGGCTCGTGGTACCACGCCGTCAAGTTCGCGGTTGAGGGCCTCTCCGATTCGCTCCGGATCGAGCTCAAGCCCTTCGGGATCCGTGTCGTGGTGATCGAGCCCGGCCCGATCCTCTCCGAGTGGAGTGCGATCGCGAGCGAGTCCCTCTTGGAGAACTCAGAGGGCACGGCCTATGAAGGCAACGCGCGGAAGGTCGCGGGCGTCTTGGCCCAGGCCTACAAGCCGGGACGAGCGAGTCCGCCCGACGCCGTGGCGCGGACGATTGTCCGGGCGGTTCAATCGAAGAATCCGGCAGCCCGCTACCCAGTCGGGGGAGGGGCATGGCCCATCCTGGCGGCGCGGAAGGTGCTTCCGGACAGGGCGTTCGACGCGATTGTCCGCACTGTCTACGGGCACTGAGCCCACTGAGCCCACTGTGCAAGGGCACTGACTGGCGAAAGGCAAGCGCATCATGGAAGAGCTCGACGGGCAGTACAGCGAGGAAGAGGGCCGCGCTTCCGTTACTTTCGTTCGCTCGTACCCGGTGGGCACTGAGAAGGTGTGGAACGCCGTGAGCAGCGCCGACGGCCTGGACGGATGGTTCCCCTCCGCCGTCGCGATCGATCTTTCAACGCACACGGTGACGCTGACCGGCGATCCGAACATGCCGCCGTCGTCCGAACGGATCACCGCTTGGGAGCCCCCGAAGCGCTGGGCCTTCGACTGGGGCGAGGACACGCTCGAGTTCCTGGTCCAGGGTTCGGGTACCGATGCGGAGCTGACTCTGCGCAACTGGCTCGGTGATCGCACGGCCGCCGCCCGCAACGCAGCTGGCTGGCACGTGTGCCTCGCCGAACTCGCGGTCAAGCTGGGCGGGGAAGAGCCTGGCGGCCCGCACAGTGCAGGTGCTCTCGCATGGCAGCCCCTCTATGACGGCTACATTCGCGAGGGCCTCCCGTTCGGCGCGCCGATACCGGGGTAGTGGTCGCCGCCTTCTCCATGGGGGAAGCCGCTCGGGTAGTTCGGTTCTCGCAGGGAAGTGCACTTCCGGCAGAGGTGGAGTTCCCTTTTCGTCTGGAAGTTCCCTCATCGCAGGCTTCTGTGCGAGAGAGGAACTTTGCGCGACTGGCGGCCGGCGGGCTAGTGGTCGCCCGGATCCTTCGCCTCGTCCTTCTTCTTTTCCTTCGGAGATTCGCTCGTGCTCTGGGAGGAACTCGACGTTGAGGTGCTCGGCGACGGGGTGCTGTGCGAGCCCGAGGCCGTCTCGAGGTCCGTCCTGACGAGGGCGACGGCGGTGAGCACGTCCTGCTTGCGAGCCGCACTCAGTTTGCCTTGGGCCGCGGCTTCATTCGCTTGCCGTTCGATGTCCGCGAGCTCCTGCAACGCTTGGCCGTAGTGGCCCGCGGCGGCCTCGGCCCGCACGTTCTGCGCCGCCGATTGGAGGTCCGCGGCGACCCCTGAATCCATGTCCGACGCGTTCTGGGCGCAGCCAGAGAGGGTTGCGGCGGTGAGGCAGGCGGCTGCGGCAGCGAGCACGATGCGTTGTCGGCTGACGGTCACGGTCTGACACTCCGTTCAAGCTGGGCGATGTGGCTCCCGAGCGGTCCCGGGATATGAGGTGAGCCGGGCGCGATGGGTGCGGGCCCGGAGTCGGGCGACGCCGTGCGCAGAGCGAGCGGAATCACCGTGATGAGTGCAAGGACGACGACGGCGGCAGCCACCCACACGAGAGGCCGGCGGAGGAGCGGGTTGCGGCGAGGGGGCGCAGTCGATGTGGCGACCGGACGGGTTGCGGGGACGCGCTGGGGCACTGGGATGTGCCGCGTGGGCGCGTGCTGGAACTGCGCGTGCTCGGACGGGGCGTGCTGAGGGATCGGCGGGATGACTTCGGTGGGTGCGGAGTGCTCTGCTTCGAGCGTCTGGGCGACCTCGATCGCCGTCGGCCGCTCGGACGGTTCCTTCGCCATCATTCGCGGCAGGAGCGCGGTCCAGGGCGCTCCGAGTTCGGCGGGCACGCGCGGTTCGCGGAGCAGGCGGGCGACGGCGGACTCGACCGCACCGCCCGGGTATTCGATCCGGCCGGTCAGGGCTTCGAGAAGCACGAGCCCGAGCGAATAGACGTCCGAGGGCGGCCCGACGGCCTCTCCGCGTGCCTGCTCGGGACTCAAGTAGTGAGCAGTACCGATCGTGGTGTTCGTCTGGGTCACGCGCGTCGCGTCGATCACGCGCGCGATCCCGAAGTCCGTGAGCTTGGCAGGCCGGCGCGGGCCGACGGCAACGGCCGGGTCGGGGACGATGACGTTCGCGGGCTTGATATCGCGGTGCACGATGTCGAGGGCGTGGATGTAGGCGAGGGCGCTCGCGAGATCGGCGCCCAGACGCTGCACCTCCTTCCCGTTGAGGGGACCCTGACGAAGGCGTTGACGCAGATCGGTGCCTTCGAGGAACTCCATGACGAGGTAGGTGACCTGGGCCTTCCCGTCAGCGCTCGTCTCGGTCCCGACGTCGTAGAGGCGGACCAGGCTCGGGTGGTTGAGGCGGGCGAGGACTTCCATTTCGCTTCGCCTGCGGCGGCCGTTGCTCGGGTCAGGGGAATGCGCGCGGAACACCTTGACGCCGACAATCCGGCCGAGGACTTCGTCGCGTGCCCGGTACACGGTCGCCATCGCACCGCTTCCCGCGACCTCGAGAAGGCGGTACCGGCCCCCCATGAGGGAGGGCTTGAGCCCGGTGTCGCTCTCGGCCACGATCTGCCCTTCCATCACCGGACTTTTTCTCTCGGTCCAAGCCTAGTCGACCACCCCGTCCGCTCCGTGCTCGAGCACGGAGCGGAGGGTGTCGAGATCGCGTTGGACCGCCGCGGCGTCGGCCTCGAATTGCTCGTCGGTGACGCCGGCCTCACGGCGGAGATGGAAGACCGCAAGGCTGTGGGGGCCGTCGTGCAGGACGCGGAACTGGTTGAGGACCGTCGCGCCGGTGGGAAGGGTGACCTTGTGGTCGAGGATTCCCTCGGCGAGATCCCCCACGAAGCTGACTTCGACGTCGCCCATCGGCGACGAGGCGATCCAGCGCTCGCCCTCGGCTCGGATGCCACCGGCGAGTCCCTCGGCCCAGAGGGGGAGGTTGGCGGGATTGCCGGCGAAGGAGGCTACGTCACCGGCGGGCAGGGCAATGGGAGTGGTCAGGTGGCGGAACTCTGACATATCACGAGGGTAGCCCTCACGGCTTCGTCACCTCGTTCATTCGCAGCGGAGGGTCGCGAACAGGGGGCGATCTCTCAATTGAGGAATCAGGGCCGATCGAGGGACTTCGCCTGGTTGTCCGACTCTCGCTTCTCACGCAGGCGCCTCGCGGCCCAACCCAACGTCCAACCGTAGACGAGGTGTGCGACGAACACGTTAGCGGCTCTGCCGGGCCTGTCTTCGTGGGCCGGTGGGAGGATGCCCATTGCGGGGAGCCACCCTTCATACCCGGCGAGCCAGACCATCGCTCCGAAAAAGGTGCCGGTGCCTGGGTCTTGGAACCGCGGCGGGACGAGGCATGCGTAGAGGGCTCCGCCGCTCATCCCGTAGCCCACATGGGAAGCGAGGGCGAGAGCTTCCTTGCCCGTAGTGGGGAGGGATGGGAAGAGGGTCCGGACGATCTTCTCCGGTGGCTGGCGGTGGATCAAGCCGGAAGCTCCGGCGGCTCCGAAGACTGTAGTCATGGCCGCCGTGGCCGCGGCTCCCGCACCAGCACCGCGGATCGCCCGCCGTATAAGTCCCATTGTTCGACGCCCTCCAGCCGAGAATCTTCTCACCGGCGCACTACCCGCGCCCGCTTGCCTCAACCCGGCTTGCAGAAAGCGGAGGACGACGACGCACGCGGCGGTGCGTCGTCGTCCTCCGCTTCTTTCCGTTCCGGGTGCCCGAAAGCGCGTTAGTTCGCGTACCCGAGTTGCTCCTAGGGAGGATTATCTGTACCCGAAACGGTAAGGGGAGGGGAGGATCGCTTAGGGGGCTGGGGGAGGGTTAGCCGTTGATGATTTGGGGTTGGGCGAGGTGCTTCAGGCCTTCGGCGCCGAATTCGAGGCCGTAGCCGGATTGCTTGGCTCCGCCGAAGGGGATGCGGGGGTCGACGACGCCGTGGGCGTTGATCCAGACGGTTCCGGCTTGGAGGCGGGCGGCGACTTCGCGGGCCTTGTCGGGGTCGGTGGACCAGACGGAGGCGCCGAGGCCCACCTCGAGGGCGTTGGCCCACTGGATGGCCTGATCGAGGTCGGTGTACTTCACGATCGGGAGGGCGGGGCCGAACTGCTCCTCGGCGACGAGGGGGTTCTCGTTGTCGATGTCGGCGACGAGGGTGGTGGGGTAGAAGTAGCCGGGCTGGTCTTCTTGGGGGTTTCCGCCGAGGAGGATCCGGGCGCCGGAGGCCTTGGCGGCCTCGACGAGGTCGGCGACGATCTGGTACTGGGCCTTGTTCTGCAGGGGGCCCAGGACGTTCTGCTCCTCCAGGCCCACGCCCATGGGGACGTTGGCGGCGTAGGCGGTGAGGGCCTCGCAGACCTGGTCGTAGATGTCGGCGTGGACGTAGAGGCGCTTGAGGGCGGCGCAGGTCTGGCCGGTGTTGATGAACGCGCCCCAGAACAGGCCCTCGGCGATCGCGGCGGGGTCGGCGTCGGGCAGGACGATGCCAGCGTCGTTGCCGCCGAGCTCGAGGGTCAGGCGCTTCACGGTGTCCGCGCTGGAGCGGATGATGGCCTTGCCGGTGGGGGTGGAGCCGGTGAACATGACCTTCCCGATCGCGGGGTGGGTGGTGATCGCGGCCCCGACCTCGCGGTCGCCGGCGAGGACGTGCAGGACGCCTTCGGGGAGGGCTTGGTTGACGACCCGGATCAGGGCCAGGACCGAGAGGGGGGTGTAGTTGGAGGGCTTGACGATCGCGGCGTTGCCCATGCGCAGGGCGGGGGCGATCTGCCAGACGGTGATCATCATGGGCCAGTTCCAGGGCCCGATGGCCCCGACGATGCCGATGGGGCGGTAGTGCAGGACGGCCTTGGTGGTCCCGTCGTCCACGAGGGTCTCGGGCTCGAGGGGGGTGGTGGCGGCGGAGCGGAGCCAGGCGGCGCAGGCGCCGACCTCGAAGCGGGCGTTGGGGCCGTTGAGGGGCTTGCCCTGCTCGCGGGAGAGGATCCGGGCGAGTTCCTCGGCGTGGGCCTCCACGGCGTCGGCGGCCGCGAGCAGCGCCGCGCTGCGCGCCTCGTGCCCGGCCGCGGCCCAGCCGGGCTGGGCGGCCTTGGCCGCGGCGACCGCGGCCTCGAGCTCGGCGATCCCGTGCATCGGGCTCACCCCGACGAGCTCCCCGGTGGCGGGGTCGAGCATCTCCCGGCCCGGCTCGCCCGGGGACGGGGCGATCGCATCGAGAAGGGAAACCGTCTGCTCCAAAGTGGTATCCATCGAAACCTCCACATCGAGTCCGCTGTTGGTTGTCTCCAGTCTCGGAGCCGACTGTGCGCGGAGGCTTGTCTTGGGGTGAGCGATGGTTGTCATCGGGCGCAGAGGTGGTCTAGGCCCGTACCTCCTTGGGTGCGAGGTGGTGCCTGATGAGCGCTTCGGCGAGGATTCCGGCGTCGTGCATCGCGCGCGGGCTGTCCTCGGCGAAGGAGAGAATGACGCCGTCAAGGAGCAGCCGATAGTCCTTCGCAAATTCGCCCGGCTGGCTGAGGCCCGCGGCGTCGGCCAGCTCCGCGATGTGAGCAGTCAGGCGCGCAGAGAGTTCAATGCTTGCGCGCCCCAGAGGATCGGCGGGGCCGAACTCGGCCAGGACGCGGACCAGAGACGCATGCGGGCCGCCTTCGCTGTCCTTGCCGCACAGCGTCTCGGCGGCGTCGAGCACCCCCAGCAGGGCTTGAGGACCTTCGCCGCGCGCGGCGACCGACATTTCGAGGGCGTTCGCCCAACTCCGGTAGAGGTGCTTGAGATAGGCCAATGCGGCCTCCTCTTTGGAGGGGACATAGCTGTAGAAGGTGGCCCTCGCGACACCTGCGGAAGCTACAAGATCTTCCACACTGGTTTTGCGGATACCTTGCCGGGCAAAGAGATCGAAGCACGCCTTGAGGATTTGCTCCCTCATGAACCGCTCCTAGCTGCCCCCGCTGAGGGGTGGAGATGCCAAGCTCGGCTGCCGAATTGCAGATAAGCAGAGGGAATGGAGGTGTCTTCGCCGGGTGCTATGGCGATCATGCGGAGCCAGGCCTTCCGGGATTTCCCGTAGGGCAGATGCGGCGACGACCGCCCCTGCCAATGGGCTTCCAGATGGAGCAGGCTCCTTCCGCTCCTTCGTTGAGCGTACGGCTATCCGCGCGCTCATGTCTACGCGGGGATCCCTGCGCGGGCGAGGAGGGGCTCTTCAGGGCGCCCGGGTGTAGCGTTCTTGTAGGGGTGACGGACTGACGTTTCCGAGGCAGGGGAGGCTGGCGGAACATGCGTTCTGAGTGGACGAAGTTCGATGTGGCTGAGTTGCAGGGCCTCCTTCTTGAGAGCTCGGACCTCAAGTCCTTCCTGTTCCGTCTGACCCAAGTGGCCGCTCAGGAATTGGCTCGAAACGGCACCGCCTACTGCAGCGTCACGGTGCTCCGCGAGCGGCGCTGGGCGACCGTCGGGTTCAGTGAGGAGGTCGCCGCGAGTCTGGATGACCTTCAGTATTCGACCGGTGAGGGCCCCTGCATGACCGCGCTCAAGACCGGAAGAGTGGTTGATGTGCCGGATCTGGTCCACGACGACCGATGGCCCGCGTACCGGCGTCCTGCGCTCGAAGCAGGCATTCGAGCCGTCCTGGCAGTACCCATCGTCCTTGAACTCGGCGCCCAAGCCGCCCTGAACTGCTATGCAGAAGAAGCCGGGGCCTTCGACAACGAGGACAAGGCAAGCGTGGAGGCATTTGCCGATCTGACGGCGTCCTCTGTGCGCCTTGCAGTGCGGCTGGAAACCGAGATGGAGCGATCCTCGGACTTGAAGGCGGCCCTCGAATCGAGGACGGCGATCAATCTTGCTTCGGGAGTGATCATGGCCCAATCGGGATGCACCCAGGAACAGGCGGTCGAGATTCTCCGACGTGCTTCGAGCAGCCGGAACGTCAAGCTTCGCGACGTGGCGTCCCAGATCTTGGCTCGGTTCAATGAGATCGACCCGGCCACCCATTTCGACTGAAGGGCAACGATGTCCATGTGCAGGTGCTTTCAGGGGAGTTGGCGATGAGGACCGACCTTCCACTCGCACAGGAGCTTGCCGAGCTGACCGCCAGGCTCGCCGATCTTCTGCTGACGCGGGAGTCCGCTGAGGACGCCGTCCAGTCGCTCGCGCAGGCCGCGAAGGAAGCCATTCCCCATGCCTCAGGGGCAGGAGCAACCCTCATCGATCCACGCGGACGCAAGACCAGCACCGGGGCCACCGACGACGTGGTGCTCGAGGCCGATCGGCTTCAGTATGAGATGGGGCAGGGGCTCTGCCTGAGCGCTTGGGCCGAAGACAGGACCCAGATCATCGCGGACATCGAAACCGAGACGCGGTGGCCCGAGTGGACGGAAGCAGTTTCAGCTCTCGGGGTGCGGTCCGCGCTGAGCACGCCGCTGACGGCAGGTGCAACACCGATCGGGGCGCTCAAGGTTTACTCGGACAAGCCGGGGACGTTTACCGACCGCGACGTCCGCCTGCTGGAGATGCTCGCTCGCCCCGCGGCCGTCATGCTGGCGAACGTGCAGGCCAGGGACGCGGCCGAGCGGGCCAGCGCCATGATGTCGGAAGCCGTGGCGGACCGGGACGCGATCAATCTGGCGACGGGGATCCTGATGGAGAGGGAGCGTCTCGGTCCCGACGACGCGCTCTCGCGGATCATCTCCCTTTCACGGCTCAGGCAACGGGCCCTTCGAGACATAGCCCAGGACCTTGTCTCCGGGCGCCCTGTTCTCTGAGGACGCGGATGGGCACTGGCAACGACGATGCTGAGCGGCAGTGGAGGCTCACCCGTCAGGCCATGGACGAGGCCGGGTTGACGATCGGAATGGTCTGGTTGCGATACTTCAGCCTCACCGGGAAGGCGGGCGAGTACGAGGTCGACGCGTACCTGAACGGCCTGCTCGTACTGCCTGAGTTGCAGCGCGATCTCGTTTCCCATGCCGTGAACGAGCTCATTGACGAGAAGTCCGGCCCGCGGCGGGCGCCCTACAGCCGTGGTGCCGATGGAGACGGCAAGCTTCACGAGAGGCAGGACGAGTCCGAGGACAAGTGAACAGGGCGTGTCTCGCGCGGGCCGTCAGGCAAGGCTCTGGAGTACGAACGGCTTCGTTGTCGGCTGGGACGATCCGCCTGCCGGTTCGACCGTGACGCCGAGGTACGCGGCATTGCCGAGACCTCCCGAGAGTTCATTCCACGTGGAGCCGTCCCCTGCCTTGAGGAGCCCTGCCGGCTTCGCCGCGCCTGCAGAATCGATGAGCCAGAGCTCGTACGACTTGCCTTGAGGCGGCGACGCCATCCCGATCGTCACCACGCCGGCGAGCCCGGCGTCCTTCGAGTGAACGATGAGCATGGTTGCGCCCCCGGGGGCCGGGACCTCCTGAACCTTCGCGTCGGGGGACGAGAGGATCCTGTCGATGACCGACGAGCGTGAGTTCTGCGAGGCGGCCAGCGTCCGCATGGCATCGTCACGTTCGCGCTGCTGCTGAACTCCCCACAGCCCGGCCCCTCCGGCCGCGACGAGAAGGACGGCGGCAGCTGCCGCGAGCCAGCGTGCGCTCGTGGGGAAGGCACGACGGCGGCGCTCGGCGAAGCGGTCAGCGCCTGCGCTCGCGGGGCTGGTCTCCTCCTTTGCTCCCACCTCAGCCTGGGGCGTGATCGCGATCTGGGCCATGAGCCGTTCCTTGAGAGCGGGTGGCGGGGCGACCGGCGTCGTCCCTGCGGCGAGCAGCGCCGCCGTCTCGCTCAGCTCGCGCGCCTCTTCCGCCGTCGGATGCCCGAACGGAAGGCTTTTCTCGAAGCGGCCCCGCTCTTCGCCGTCGAGCGCGTTGAGCGCGTAGACGCCGGTCAGCAGGTGCAGCTGGTCATCCATGGCTCACTCCCAACACGTCTCTCAGACGGATCATGCCGTCGCGGATCCTGGTCTTCACGGTGCCCAGGGGCAGTCCTAGGGCGTCGGCCACTTCCCCATACGTATAGCCGCCGTAATAGGCGAGGCGGATCGCCTGCCGCTGAACCTCGGTAAGCGACTCGAGCGCCTTGTGCACCCGCTCGCTCTCGAGCGCCACCTCGACGCGGTGTTCGACGTCGTCGTAGCTCTCGCGGAAGTCCTTGGCACCTTCGCGGAGGTCCCTGTCCGCGGACGCTTGGGCGGCGCGGACGCGGTCGACGGCCCGGCGATGGGCCATGACCGTGATCCACGCCCGCGCGCGCCCGCGGTCGGAGTCGAAGCGCTTGGCCTGTTGCCAGACCTCGAGGAAGACTTCCTGGGTCACTTCCTCGCTCTGGGCCGGATCCCGCACCACACGCAGCACGAGGCCGTGCACGAGCGGGGCGAGCGCATCGTAGAGGTGCCCGAAGGCTTCCTGATCGCCGTTCGCAACGCGCGCCATGAGCGCGTCGACGTCGGGGGCAGCGGCGTTGCCCGCGTCTCGATACGGCATGCAGACAACTGTCTCACGTCTCGGCACTGGGGCTCCCTCGGCTCGGCGGTTACAGGGGCGGGCGCCGCCCGGCTACCCGCCCGGACGGCGCTCGCACGGCGGGTCTCCCTAGTTCGCGGGGGGCATGAGGACCGAGTCGATGAGATACACCGTGGCGTTGGCGGTGTGCACGCCGCCACAGATGACGTTGGCGCCGTTGACCTTGAGGCTGTTGCCCGAGCCGGTGACGGTGAGCTTCTGGCCCTCGACCGTCGTGTGGTCGCCGTCGATCGACGAAGGTTCGATCTGGCCCGCCACCACGTGGTAGGTCAGGATCTTCTTCAAGGTCGCGTCGTCGGTCTTGAGGCTGCCGAGCGTGTTCGGGTCAATCTTGGCGAAGGCCGAGTCGACGGGCGCGAAGACGGTGAACTGGCTCGAGTCGAGCGTGTCGACGAGGTTGACCTTGGGGTTGAGCTTGCCCGACACCGCCGAAACGAGGGTGGTCAGCATCGGATTGTTCGACGCCGCAACTGCGACTGGGTCTGCCGCCATCCCTTGAACCGAGGCGGGCCCGCTGGGGTTTGACTGGGCGTACGAGGCGCAGCCCGGCCCCACAAGGCCGGCTGCTGGGTCAGCCGTTGTCGTAGAGGAGGCCATCGGGGACATCGGGCTGGTCATGGCGCTCGGAGAACTGGCGGCGGACGACGTCGACCCGCCGCTCGCCGTCGTCGAGCCTCCGCAGGCGGCAAGGCCGAGGGCCGTGAGGGCGGCGAGGCCGACGACGGCCGAGGTGCGCTGGATGCTCTTCATGGCTTCACTCCTGTTTCATCGGTTTCCCCGCCGGTCGGCTGGGGTTGCACGGGAGGTTCGGAGCGGGTGCGCGAGCGGATTGGAATGGCTGATTCCAATCCGGCAGGGGTGATCGTTTCGAACGGTGGGCATGGGCGCGAACATTCTCATCGGCTTCCTCGGTGGCCTCATCACCGGCATCTCGCCGTGCATCCTCCCGGTCCTCCCGGTGATCTTCGTCTCCGGTGGCCTCGACAGCGCGCGTCCAGGGGCGCCGTCGTCCGTTCAGGTGCGTAGGGCCTCCCGATGGCGGCCCTACCAAGTGATCGCGGGACTCGTGCTGAGCTTCAGCGCCTTCACCCTGCTCGGCTCGCTCATTCTCGGCCTTCTCGGACTCCCGCAGGACTTCTTCCGGTGGGCGGGGATCGGGGTACTCGCTGCTGTTGGCCTCGGACTCATGGTTCCGCGCTTTGAGGAGCTGCTCGAGAAGCCCTTCTCCTGGATTCCTGCCCGCAGGGTCGACGCGCGGCGAGGCGGCCTCGGCCTCGGGCTAGCCCTCGGGGCCGTGTTCGTCCCATGCGCCGGGCCTGTGCTGGCAGCTATCACCGTCTCCGGGGCGACGGGGAGGATCGGACCGGAGACCGTAGCGCTGACGCTCTCATTCGCGCTCGGCGTCTCGGTCCCGCTGCTGTTCTTCGCCCTCGCTGGTCGCGGCCTCGCAGAGCGGCTGAAATCGTTCCGCCGCCGCCAACGCACCATTCGCATCACCGCCGGGGTGCTCATGATCGCCCTCGCGGCCGGACTCGCCCTAGACCTCCCGGCCGCCGTGCAGCGTCTCATCCCCGACTACACCGCGGGACTCCAAGACCGGCTAGCGCCCTCGGCCGGCAGCCCCCTAGACCTCGGAGGCCTCGTGACCAATGAGAACCGCGGGCTCGACCGATGCACCCAGAACGCGACCGTCCTCCAGGACTGTGGACCGGCGCCGGCCTTCCACGACGTCACGGCGTGGCTCGGTTCCCAGCCGCTCACCCTCGCACAGTTGCGGGGGAAGGTTGTGCTGATCGACTTCTGGGCGTATTCGTGCATCAACTGCCAGCGCTCGCTGCCGCACATCGTCCAGCTAAACGACACCTACCGCTCGGACGGGCTCGAGGTGATCGGGATCCACACGCCTGAATACGCGTTCGAGCGCGTTCAGGGCAACGTCGAAGCCGGGATCGCTCAGCACGGCATCGACTACCCGGTTGCGATGGACAACTCGTACGGGACGTGGACCGCGTACCGGAACAGGTTCTGGCCGGCGCAATACCTCATCGACGCGAACGGCAACGTACGGCACGTCCAGCAGGGAGAGGGCGGGTACCAGACCACGGAATCGCTCGTGCGGCAGCTGCTCGACCAGGCTCACCCCGGCATCTCGCTCCCACAGCCGGTGGAGGGCGCCGACACCGCGCCCGCGCCTGGAAGCACGACGCCGGAGACATTCCTCGGCGTCGCCAAGCAGGTGAACTACGCCGGAGCCCAGCCGTATTCGCCCGGGACGGGCAACTTCTCGTACCCGGCGTCACAGCGTCCGGACTCGTTTGCCCTGGCCGGGCCTTGGATGCTCGACACCCAGCGCATTGTCGCCCCAGCGTCGAGCGGGCCGTCGGAGCCACCTTCGCAGGTTCGGCTGCGGTTCCACGCCCGCCGGGTCGAAGCCGTCCTCGGTGGGACGGGGACGCTCACGGTGCATGAGCCCGGGGGGCAGAAGACTGTCACCGTATCCGGGGCCCCGCGCTCATATCTGCTGTTCGACGCTTCGTCCGGGCAGAGCGGGACCCTCGACGTGGCCGCGAGCCCTGGCCTCGAGCTCTACTCGTTCACGTTCGGGTGATCAGCGCGTCTCGGGGCATCACTCCTTGAGCAGCCCGACCACCATCGTCCGGTGCAGCGTCTCGACGTGCTTGCGGGAGACGGCCGCCGCGGCGACAGCGTCCTTGGCGTGGAGCGCTGCGGTGAGGGCGGCGTGGTCGCGGTTGGCGACGTGCAGCTGCTCGATCGGGTACGGGACGAAGAAGGCGTAGAGCTCGTCGAGCGAGTGCTGGTACTCCTCGACGGCGGTGCCCAAGCCCGAAGCCTGCCCGACGACCTCGTGGAAGGCTGCGTCGGCCTGGTGATATTCGGCCCATCCGGTCGTCGCCGCCATTCGCGCGGTGAGCGCTTCGAGCTCCGAGAGCTGCTCCTCGCTCGCGTTGAGGGCGGCGAAGTGCCCAACGGAGGTCTCGAAGAGCATTCGCCGGTCGATCATCCTGTGGATCTCCGAGAATTCGGACGCCGGCATCGTGAGATCGCGGAGGATGTCCGCGGGAGGATCCTCGGCGACGAACGTGCCGCCGCCGCGTCCCCTGAGACGGACGACGACGCCGTCCTCGGCCAGCGAGGCGAGGGCCCGGCGGGCGGTCATAGGGCTCACGGAAAGGCCGAGCGCGACGTCTTCCTTGTCGGGAAGCCGCTCGCCGGGCTTCAGGAGTCCCAGGCGGATCGCGACGCCGATCCTCATCCGCACGGCGTCGATCGCGCTCCGGCGCCCGATGCCGGCGAGTGAGGCGTCGTCGATGAGCGTCACTTCAGGCTCCTGTTCCCTCGAAAAGCCGGGCTTCTTTTAATAGCTCAGCTTGATCTATTATGGCTGACGTCAGACCGAAAGACGAGGTCAGCCTTGCAACGTCATCTTCCCCTCGTGGCCGTCCAAGCGCCGCCGCAGCTCATCGGGGCACCCCTCGATGGCTTCGCCGACGAAGCGCGCCGAGCGCTTGAGCGGCATCCCGAGGCCAAGCTACTCGCCTTCCCCGAGCTCCACCTGTTCGGCGACGGCTTTCCAGACCGCCAGCGTGAGGAGGCCCTTCGGGGAGCCGCCGAACCGCTGGACGGGCCGCGCGTCGAGGCCCTGGCCGCGCTCGCGTCCGAGCTCGGCGTCTGGCTCGTTCCCGGGAGCGTCTGCGAACTCGGCGAACACGGCGAGCTGTTCAACACGCAGATCGTCCTCTCGCCCGAGGGAAGGCTCGCGGGCAGCTACCGCAAGGTCTTCCCCTGGCGCCCGCACGAGCCGTACGTGCCGGGTGACCGGTTCGTCGTCGTCGACCTCGACGGCATCGGCCGGGTCGGGCTCAACATCTGCTACGACGCGTGGTTCCCCGAGACCATGAGGCAGCTCGCTTGGATGGGCGCCGAGGTGGTCCTCAACGTCGTGAAGACGACGACGGCGGACCGCGCCCAAGAGCTCGTGCTCGCCCGGGCGAATGCGATCGTCAACCAGGTCTTCGTGGTGAGCGTCAACTGCGCGGGACCCACGGGAATGGGGCAGAGCATCATCGTCGACCCCGAAGGGGGCGTCATCGCCGAGGCTCCCGACGCGGAGCCGACGCTTCTCGCCACGGACCTCGACCTCGCCGTCGTCGACCATGTGCGTACCAACGGGACCGCAGGCGTCAACCGCATGTGGTCCCAGTTCCGCCCCGGGGAACCCGCCATCCCACTGCCCGTCTATGGCGGGCGGATCGATCCCGAGACCTGGCAGCCCTCGAACTTCTCCTAGCCAACCACCGGCTCATAGCCAACCACCGGCCACGTAGACGTGGCTCCCGCCATAGTCAGGAGCGTTTCATGACCGATTCGTCGGCAACCCTCACCCGGACGCTGCGGCTCCCGTCGCTCGTCCTCTTCGGGCTCGCGTACCTCGCGCCGCTCATCGTCCTCGGCATCTTCGGCGTCATCGCCCAGACGACGGCCGGTGCGACGCCGTCGGCGTATCTCGTGGCCCTCGTCGCCATGCTGTTCACGGCGCACAGCTACGGGCGCATGTCCGTGGCCCACCCGGTCTCGGGATCCGCCTACACGTACGTGCGCAAGTCGATTGATTCACGCGTGGGCTTCCTCGTCGGCTGGGCGATGCTCTTGGACTACATGTTCCTTCCCATGGTGATCTGGCTCATCGGCGCCTCGTACCTGGGTTCGGCCTTCCCCGGCATCCCGACCCCGGTCTGGATCGTCTCCTACATCGTCCTCACGACGGCGCTCAACGTCCTCGGCATCAAGGTCGCCGACAAGGCCAACTTCCTCCTCATGGCGTTCCAGATGCTCGTCATCCTCGTGTTCGTCGTGCTCTCCATCGGCTCGATCATGGGCCCGCACGGCACGGGGAGCCTCTTCAGTGCAACGCCGTTCGCCAACCCGGGCACGGGCCTCGGCCCGATCACTGCCGGCGCCGCGATCGCTGCCTACTCCTTCCTCGGCTTCGACGCCGTCACAACCCTCACGGAGGAGACGTTCGAGCCCCAGAAGACCGTCCCGCGGGCGATCATGCTCGTCGCGCTCATCGGAGGCGGGATCTTCATCGTGGTCTCCTACGTCGCGCAGCTCGTGCACCCAGGTGGCGACTTCGCGAACGTCGACTCGGCCGCAACCGAGATCGCCGTCCAGATCGGCGGCAACCTCTTCGCGGCCGTGTTCCTCGCGGGCATGGTCGTGGCCCAGTTCGCCTCGGGGATCGCAGCCCAGGCAAGCGCTTCGCGCCTCATGTACGCGATGGGCCGTGACTCGGTGCTGCCGAAGAAGGTCTTCGGCCGCCTGAACCCGCGCTTCCGCACTCCGGTCATCAACATTGCCATCACCGGCGCAGTGGGGCTGATAGCCATGCTCCTGGACGTCTCGACCTCGACCTCGTTCATCAACTTCGGCGCGTTCACCGCGTTCACCCTCGTCAACGTCTCGGTGATCTTCCACTACTTCCGCCAGGCCAAGCGCGGGATCCGGCTCAACCGGATTAGCTACCTCCTGGTGCCTGGGGTTGGGACGATCATCTGCGCGTACCTTCTCTCGCAGCTCGATTCGAACGCGCTCACCCTGGGCCTCTCGTGGCTCGTCGTCGGGGTCCTCGTGCTCGCCACCCTCACCCGCGGTTTCCGCAAGGCGCCGCCGGAGATGCAGACTGCTGAGGCAGCACTCGTCTGACCGAGAGGAACCCAACCGTGCGCGTCGCCGTCGCCCAGCCCGCCTCCACCGATGATGTCGCGGCGAACCTTGCCGAGATAGCGCGGCTCTCCGAGGAGGCGGCGGGGCTCGGGGCCGAGGTGGTCCTCTTCCCCGAATACGCGACGTACGAGAAGAAGCGCCTCGACGAGACCTTCGCCCGCGCGGCCCAGCCGCTCGACGGTCCCGTCTGCGCCGAACTGGCCTCCACCGCCCGCCGCCACGGCATCACACTCGTGGCGGGGGTGGTGGAGGCCAGCCCCGCACCCGACCGCCCCTACAACACGCTCGCGGCCTTCTCGCCTGACGGCACGCTTGCCGCGGCCTACCGCAAGATCCACCTCTTCGACGCCCAGGGGCAGCGCGAATCCGACTTCATCTCACCGGCTCCTTCCGCGGAGCCGGTGACGTTCGACGCCGGAGGGGTCACCTTCGGGCTCATGACCTGCTACGACCTGCGCTTCCCCGAGCTTGCCGCAGCTTTGGCGGAGGCTGGCGCGCAGGTACTCGCGCTCGGTGCGTCCTGGGTGCCGGGAGAGCTCAAGACGCAGCAGTGGCGGACCCTCTCGGCCGCCCGGGCCATCGACAACGCCGTCTTCGTGGCCGGCTCGTGCCAAGCGCCCCCGATCTCGATCGGGAGCAGCCTCATCATCGATCCCCAGGGCGACGTACTCGCCCTACTCGGTCCCGATCCCGGCGTCGTCGTGGCCGACCTCGACCTCGCCCGCATCGCGTCGACCCGGCTCGAGTTCCCGGTCGTCGAGCAGCGCCGGATACCGTCTTCCAGGCCCTAGCTGCGCCTTCAGTCCTGCGCTTCAGGGGTCTTCGGGGCGGCTGTGAAGTCCGCCGTCGAGGCCTCCTCCTTGAACTGCTTCACCTCGGTCTTGAAGACGCGGAGGGACTGGCCCACGCTCCGCGCGATACCCGGCAGCTTGGGTGCCCCGAAGAGGAGCAGGGCCGCAAGGATGAGGATGCCGATGACCCACGGTTCTTCGAAGAGTCGTGCCAATGGAGTGCTTCCTCTCGGGAAAGGCTGAACGGGCAGTGAGAAAACGGTTTCCCGTCCTGTACGAGCCTAGGAACCTCTGAGCCGAAAGGCAAGGGGCCCAAGGGACGAACGTTCGCCCGGAGAGGGCACGTGTCACCCCGGACGAGCGGGGTATGGAGCCCTTAGTCGACCTCGTCCAGCCGGTGAGGCGTTTCGGAAAGGCGGATCATTGACCGAGCAGAGCATGCCCCAGCGCACCCTCGTCCTCGTCGCGTGCCCGGGGGCCGGCGCCGTCGACCTTCTCGAACTCGACGCCGGAACGGGGGCCCTCAAGGCCCTCGCACGAGCCGAGGGCCTTCCCGGTGTCGCGGCGCTCGCCCTTGATCCGCAGGGAACGGCGTACGCCGCCTGCAATGGCGACGGGACCGATGGAAGCCGGCCACGCGCCGTCGCCCTCTCCCTCGATGCGACGGGCGCGGTTGCCCAGGGCGCCGCCCGGGACCTGCCGGCGTCGGCCTGCTTCGTCGCGCTCGGCCCCGATGGAGGCAGCCTCTTCAGCGCATCCTACGGAGACGCCCGGCTCGACAGGGTGCCGCTTCCCGGGACCGAAGGCGGCAAGGCCGCTCGGTACGAAACGGGAGCCAACACGCACTGTGTCGCCTTCAGCCCCGACGGCCGTTTCCTCTACGCGACCTCCCTAGGGGATGACCGGGTGAGCTGGTTCGAAACGGCCGCGAACGCCGAAACGCCGGCGGACGACGACGGCGCGATCGGCCCGAGCGGTTCCGTCGCCGCCGAGCGGGGCTCGGGACCGCGATACCTGCGCCTCAACAGGGCAGGTGACCGCGTGTACGTGGTGCACGAGCTCACGGGGGAGATTGGCGTGTACGCGAGGGACGCGGAATCCGGTGGGCTCGAGCTCCTCCAGCGCATCTCGGCCGTTGAGGGGCTCGGGCTGGTGCCGGGACCGGTGCGCTCCGCGAGCACCCCGGACCCCGGGACCGGCGTGGTGTGGGCCGCGGACCTCCGCCTGACCCCCGACGAGCGCTTCCTCTACACGACAGAGCGTTCAACGAGCACCATCGCGGGTTTCGCCGTCAAGGACGATGGGACGCTCGAGTTCGTGTCCCGGACCTCGACCGAGGCACAGCCGTGCGGGAGTGCGATCGACCCGTCGGGCCGATTCCTCCTCGTGTGCGGCGAGGCGTCGGATCACATCTCGTCCTACTGGATCGGGGACGACGGGTGGCTGACACAGGGGTCGAGGTCCGAGACGAGCGCTGGACCGCTCGCGATCGAGTGCTATCGAACGCTGTAGTCCTCTGCCGCGGCTCGGAGGCGTCGGTGGACACCTCCGTATGCCTCGGCGGACTTCAACGACCACTTGGGCAGCTTCGCGAGCATCGTGTAGTTCGGGTCGCAGACGTTGGCCGCCGGGGCGAGGCCGAGCTGGCTGACGAGCTGGTACGCGTCCAGCGTGTCCAGGCCTGTCAGCTCTGAAGTCCAACCGATGAGGTCGGTCTGGCTGATCCGATAGGCGTCCTCGAGCGGGCGGACGGAGCCGGTGCTCATGATGAACTCGTCGTCCTCGAGACGCGGCCAGCTGAGGGCGCCGCCCTTGACGACGTCCACCGCGATCACGCTGTTCATGGCCGATTCGAGACCCGTGCCGCACACCTCGCCCTCGCCCTGCCGCGCGTGGCCGTCACCGAGCGAGAGCATCGCCCCGGGAACGTTGACCGGCAGGTAGAGCGTGGTTCCCGCCCGCACCTCGGGAGTGTCCATGTTCCCGCCGTGGGTCGAGGGTGTCACGACGAGGCGGACCTCCCCGCTCGCGGGGGCGACGCCGACCGTGCCGTGCATCGGGTCGAGCGGCAGGGAGAGCTCGTAGTCGGAATTTCGGGCCCGGAAGGTGGCCGTCCAGGCTTCGAGATCGATGTCGTAGAACCAGACGCGCTCCTCTAGCGGGTTGGCGAGCATCGAGGTCTCGTGCGTCGGGGTCAGAGCGCCGAAGTGGGGGAAGGTGCTCGAGATCGCGTAGGGGCGAGCCGGGACGATCGAGACGAAATGCACCGCGAGGATGTCCCCGACCTCGGCCCCTTCCACCTCGATCGGCCCGGACACCGGGTTCAGCTCTGAGAAGGGAACGACCTCGCTCGGGAGATCGTCCGGGGAGTCCACGCGCCCGCCGTAGCAGTCTTCGGTGCTCACCTCGACGATGTCCCCGGGCTTGACGCTCAGGAGAGGCTTTGCCCCGCCGAAGACGTAGGAGTACTGCTCCGGGGTGGGCTTGAGCTGGTGGATCGCCATGTCAGCGAACCTCCTTTTCGTCGAGGGGGGAGGCGGCCGCAACCGAGGGGTCGGTCATCCGCCCGGCCTTGAGCAGGAAGAACGCCAGGATGAGGCCGACGACGAGCCAGAGGACGCCTAGGACCTGTGCCGCGATGTTGGCGTTGATGATGACGGCCACGAGGATCGCGAGACCGAGGAGCGGCAGCACGAGGTGCACGAACCACCGGCGCGACTTCTGGCGGATCACGAACCACCAGACGACGGCGATGTTGAGCAGCGAGAACGCGGTGAGCGCCCCGAAGTTGACGAGCGTCGAGATCTCGGTGAGGCCGTTGGGCTGGGTCACGAGGTAGAGGCCCAGCACGAGCGAGATGGCTGCGACCAGGAACGTCGCGTTCACCGGCACGCCCCGCTTCGGGTGCACGCGGCTGAGGAACGCCGGGAGCTGGCGGTCGCGGGCCATCGCGAAGAGGAGCCGGGACGTTGCAGCTTGGGCGACGAGGGCGTTCGCGAAACCCCACGCGACGGCGGTCGCCGCAGCCGTGAGGATGAAGAGGAACGCACCGCCGGCGTTCTTGGCGGCGTCGTAGAACGCCGTGCCGTTCGGATCGCCGTTGGCCAGGAGCCCGGCCGGATCGTGCACGAGCATCGAGGCGACCCAGGTCTGGACGACGAAGAGCACGCCCACAAGCAGGAGCGACGCGATCATCGAGCGTCCGAGGGACTTGGTCGAGCCGGCATTCTCCTCGGCCAGCGTCGAGATGCCGTCGAAGCCGAGGAAGGAGAGCACCGCGATCGAGACGGCGCCGAAGATGAGCGATGGGTTGAACGTGTGCGGGTTGAAGAAGGCGTCGAAGCTGAAGGTGCCCTGACCGTTGGCGACCGCCACGAACCCGATGACGAGGAAGATCGCGAGCACGATGAGCTCAAGCACGAGCATGATCTTGTTGACCTTTGCCGTGAATTCGATCCCCAGATAGTTGATGAGGGTGTTGAGCAGCACGAACGCGACGAGCCACGCCCAAAGGGGCACAGCGGGAATCATGCCGTTCATTGCGATTGCTGCCGCTAAGTACAGGAGGGCAGGAATGAGGATGTAGTCCAAGAGGATCATCCAGCCCGCGACGAACCCAAGGATGCGCGTGATTCCGCGCCCCACGTAGGTGTAGACGGAGCCCGACATCGGGAACGCCTGGACCATCTGGGCGTAGGAGTTCGCCGTGCACATCATGGCGAGCATGCCGACGATGTACGCCATCGCCACCATTCCGCCGGAGGCCTGGAAGACGCTGCCGAAAATGGCGAAGGGGGCAATCGGCACCATGAAGATCAGGCCGTAGACCAGGAGGTCGGAGAACTTCAGCGTGCGCTTGAGTTCTTGGCGGTAGCCGAATTCTTCGATCCCGCTGCCTGTGGCGGGGCCTGTGTCTGTGCCCTCGTTGTTCGCGGTGAGAGCCGGGGCGTCATAAGGTTGACGAGGTTCTGAGTTCATCGCCGTTGAGTCGTCCAATGCTCGGCCACGGACCGCTGCGTCCGCGGTGTCCAAGTTATTTCCAGATGGAAATAACTTGATGCTACATGCTCCTCTGCTCGATGACCACTAGTTCCGTGCCTTCTGCGCGCGCCAGACGGCCGCCGGGGGGACGGCCGACGACGGCGGGTCCGGTGCTCTTGGAGTCCCCGGCGAGGGTCAGGGCGGCGTGCGCGGGCGGCATGGAATCGAGGAGGCCGCTCATCCAGAGCTCGGCTAGCAGCAGTACGCCGTCGTAGCATCCCTCTGCGTACGAGGCGGGCAGTGGGGCGATCATGCCGAAGCGCCGCAGATAGAGTTCGAGGAAGTTCTGGTGCTCGTCGTCCTGCTGGAGGATGAACGAAGGCATCGCGGAGTAGAGCGTCCCAGTCGTGTCCCCGCCCACGGCCAGCAAGCAGTTCTCGTCGAGGGCCGTGCAAAGGCGGACAAATTGCTTGTTGGCACCGTATTCGGCAGCGTCGCGGTGGAAGGTGATCCCGTCGCGGCCGACGAGCGAGACCAGGATTGCCTCAGCGCGGCTGCGTCGGGCCTCGTCCACGAGGCGCTCGGTGTCCACGTCTCCGAGGGCAACGAACCTGTCCATGACTATCTCCTGCCCGAGAGCCCGCAGGATCCGCCGCGCCTCGCGGTGCACTTGCTGAGGCCACACGTAGTCGCCGCCTATGAGCGCCCACCGGCGCACGGAGTGGTGCCGGATGATCCATTCCAGGGGACGCCGCAGCTGCAGCTGCGGCGCCGAGCCCGTGAAGACCGTGCCGGGCCGGCCTGGCCCCGTCTCGTGGGGCGGAGTGAAGACATAGGGCACTTCTTGCGGTACGACGCTCGAGACTGCGACCCGCACGTCGGACGTGTGTGCCCCGACGAGGCCCTGGACCAGGCGGGCGTCGAGGAGCTGGCGGACGGCCCGCGCGACCTCGGCAGGGCGCTGGCCGGCGTCGATGGGAACGAGTTCTGCGTGGAAGCCGGTACGCTCGGCTACGTGCTCTGCCGCGAGCTGGGCGCAGTTGATGATCGAGGGCCCGGCTATGCCCATGACGCCTGAGAGCGGCGCGAGCAGGCCGATGCCGAGCGTTCCCGGCATGGGGCCGCGAAGCAGCAGCGTGCTCGGAAGCACTAGGCTGACTGGTGAAGTCACAGAAGGTCCTGCCGCATCGAATGGCTGGGGCGATCGAGGAGGATGCCATGCCCGCCTTACCGGGGGACAGCGAACACAGCGTATCCCTGTCGCAAGTCATCGTTACCCTCTCAGGAGTCGGGACACGCATGCTCGAGGGCCTCACCCTGGCACTCGGCGAAGAGGGTGCAACCGTGGATCAGTGGCGCATCCTGCAGCTGGTCTCGCAGCTTGAGGCACCGACCATGGGGGATCTCGCAGGGTTCTCGGGCATGCCCAACGCATCCCTCAGCAGGATCGTCGATGCCCTCGAGGACGCCGCCTCCGTCTACCGTCTTCCCACGCCCAATGACCGCCGTCGGATCACCGTCCGGCTCTCCGATCACGGAGCGGGAAGACTCGCCCGCATGAACACGATCGTCTCTGCGTGGGAGTCGTCCACATGCGCTCTCATCGGCGCGGAGAACGCTCAGGCCTTGGCGGCGGCCGTCAACGGCACTGCCGAGCGGCTCGGCATCCACCGCGTGCAGCCGGCCTGACGAGCCTTGGACGATCCGTCCCTCGAACGGTCGGCAGTGGTGCAATTCGTCCACCGCCCGGACTTCCTCGCGCGCTCTAGTCTGGAGCTTGCACTCGAGTAGAGGAGGGGCCGATGCGACTCGGACTCATGCAGGCGGAGTCGGCCGTGCTGGACGTCGATGCAAACCTTGCCGCCGTCGAAACGGCTGCCCAACTGGCCCGTGAGGGCGGCGCCGATCTGCTCGTGACGCCCGAGCTCTTCCCAGTGGGCTACGCCCCGCGCCGTCTCAGGGACGAGCTCGACCCGCGGCTGCTGCCTGAGATCGCGCAGTCGCTTCTGGACGTTGCCCGACGTCAGGGGATCGGGCTGCTCTACAGCCTCCCTGAGAAGGGCGAGGGCCAATGGCGCATCACTGCGAGCCTCGCCGGTGCAGACGGGACGCTCCTTGCCCACTACGTCAAAGTGCACCTGTTCGGGTCCCAGGAGCGGGAGGTCTTCACTCCTGGAACCGCCCCGCCTGCTGTCGTCGATTTCTCCGGAATGCGACTCGGCATTGCGGTCTGCTACGACATTGAGTTCCCGGAAACGGCTCGCGCGGCCGCCCTTCGAGGAGCTCAGGCGCTCCTCGTCCCGACGGCGTTGGGCATGGGATATGACCGAGTTCCCGAGCGGCTAATCCCTACACGTGCGCTCGAAAGCCAGCTCTACGTCGCCTACGCGAACCACTCCGGAACCGAGGACGGCTTCGCGCTTTCAGGGGGAAGCGCCGTTGCAGATCCGTTCGGCGAGCTGATCGCCCACGCCGGGAGAGGGCCGCAGCTGCTGTTCGCCGATCTCGACCCCGAGCGCGTCGAGGCGGCACGGAGGGATGTGCCGTACCTTCACGACCGCCGCCCAGAGGTCTACCGCGGATGGGGGCATTGAGGGGTGCACCTAGACGAAGTGGAGTGCCAACCAGAGCTCGGCGCGGACACCGGCGTCCTGTAGGTCCTTGCCGAGCAGGTCGGCGATCGCGCCGATGTGCCGCCGCACGCTGTTGCGGTGCAGGCCCAGGGCTGAAGCAGAGGCGTCCCACGAACCATTCGCGCCCAACCAGGCGCGGAGGACGCGGAGGAGGAGCTCCGTGCGCGGGCCGCCTGCCTCAGTGAGCGGAGCAAGAAGTTCTTTCGCGAGAAGGCGCCCGGCTTCGGGGGCGAGGAGTCCCAAGAACGACGGCGGGACGTCGTCGGCGCTCATGCTCCGGCGTTCGTCGAGGGCGCGCGGCAGCACAGCAAGCGCCTGTTCGCGCAATTGGGAGAAGGATCCGGGCTGCGCCGAGGGCTCGCCAGCGGCTGAACTCATGGCGGCAGCGGCTGAGCTCACGGCGACGACGTACCCGGCCTTCTGTGCCGCCGCGAACGATTCCTCCGACGGATGGACCCTCGTGAGAGCGCAGAGGTGCTGACCCTCGTGGACCACGAGCTTGGTGTCCCACAATCGCCGCCATTGGAGGACCTCGGGCATGGCTTCGAGACCAGGCTGGCTTCCTTCCGGCGTCCCGGATTCCCGCTCGATTCGCGCACCGACCACTACGCGCAATGGGGCCCGTCGAGGGCCGCCGACGCTCTCGGCGAGGAGCTGCTCCGAGATCTGCCCGGGGACGGCCTCCGTGCCAAGAAGCAGTACCGTGGCGAGCTGGCTCGGTGAGAGGTCTCCAGCCGTGCGCTGCCGTGCGAGGACCTCGAGAAGCCCGACCGCCATCGTTACGATGCTGTGCTCGGTGGGCGAGAGGGTGCCTGTGAGCGCAAGGAGAAGGGCTCCGAGGGTCGTTTCGGGCAGTCGATTCCGCGGGCGGCCGCTCCGCAAGGGGAAAGCAACCACCTCGCCGGTTTCGAGGCCTCGATGCTCGACACGCGGTGCTGAACTGGCGAGCGTCGTCGCGACCAGTTCGGCGATCGCATCCTCGGCCTCGCGCCAATTAGAGGGTCCTTTGCTGCGTGCGCCCGCAGTGAAACGGAGCTGGCCCCGCGCACCGTAGAGCTCGAGCCGTGCACCGATGCGCCGCGAGAGCGCCTCGAGCAGATCCTGCTCGGGCCGCTCGCCGAGCACCGAACGCAGGAGCTGCCGGCTCATGTCGGCGACGTCGCGCAGCCTCCGTGCATTCTCGGATTCGAGGAGGCGCGAGAAGGAGAGCCCGATCGCCGCGAACGGCAGCGAAGGCGGGATCTCCCACAGCGTGAGTCCGTGGCGCGAGCAGGCTTCGACGAGCGATTCGGGAACCTCGCTGAAGTACGGCTCGAGCCCGAACCCCAGAGCAGAGACCTGCGCCGCGACAAGCCGCCGCACAAAGCCGTCCGCATCGAAGGGATCCGCGCCGGAGCTGCGAAGTGGGAGGCCGGAGGTCAGGAGCAGTTCGTGGTCCACGAGGTAAGGGGTGGGGTCTGCGAGGTCGCTTGGCTCCACCCATCGCAGCGGCTGATCGCCCGCGTCGTGCAGAACCCGAACATCCCCGGGCAGCTGCTGGAGGAAGCTTGAAACCCGGAGGGTGGGGGACTCAACCTCGGGTGCATTCGATCCCATGAGAAAGGATTCTAGGTCACTTTGCACCGCGCTGAGAGCTGTCTCACACACTTAGCGTTGTCTTCGGACTGAAGCCGACCAAAAGAGGATGTCCCCATGAGCACGTTGACTGAGGCGCGTGAAGACTCGAAGACGAGTCTCGGCCGCCAGCTCCTCCGCCGCAAAGCGATCACGACGATGGAATCCGAGGCCGCCGACGGGGGCAGCGGCGGTACGCTCCGCCGAAGCCTCGGAGTGCTCCAATTGACGATGATCAGCATCGGCGCGACCCTCGGAACCGGCATCCTCGTGATCCTCGGCCAAGCCGTTCCCGTGGCCGGCCCGGCCGTGTGGATCTCCTTCGTCATCGCCGGCGTCGCCGCCCTGCTCTCTGCCGTGAGCTACGCGGAGATGGCCGGAATGGTGCCCGTGGCCGGTTCGAGTTACTCCTACTCCTACGCGACGATGGGGGAAGGCACCGCGTGGGTCTGCGGCTGGTGCCTCGTGCTCGAATACGCAGTCTCCGTCGCCGCAGTCGCCGTCGGCGCAGGCCAATACGTCAACGAGACGCTTTCCGTCGTCGGGCTCCAACTGCCGGACGCCCTCTCCCAGCCCCCCGGCTCAGGAGGGCTGGTCAACATACCGGCGCTCGTCGTCGTCCTCCTCGCCACCGTCCTCCTTGTGCGGGGAGCCAAGGAGAGTGCCGTCGTCAACACCGCCATCGTGGCGGTCAAGATCGTGATCCTCGTCTTCTTCTGCGCGGTGGCCTTCACGGCCTTCAACGCGGGCCACTTCGCCCCGCTCATGCCCATGGGTGCCGCGGGCGTGAGCGCGGCTGCCTCTAAGGTCTTCTTCTCCTACATCGGCTTCGACGCCGCATCGACAGCGGGAGAGGAAGCCCGGAACCCTAAGAGGGACATGCCACGTGCGATCCTGCTGTCCATGCTGATCGTCACCACTCTCTACGTCCTCGTCGCGGTCGCCGCCGTCGGCGCGAAGGACTGGCAGTGGTTCGGCGACAGCGAGGCAGCGCTCGTGCAGATCCTCGCCGAGATCACCGGCCAGGCTTGGATCGCCGTCGTTTTCGCGATCGGCGCGGTCCTTGCGATCTGCTCGGTAGTCCTCACGGTCCTCTACGGCCAGACCCGCATCCTGCTCACGATGTCCCGCGACGGCCTCGTCCCCTCGGTCTTCGCCCGCGTCTCCCCACGGACGCACACCCCCGTTGCAGGGACCTGGATCGTCGGGATCCTCGTCGCGGTCACGGCGGCGCTCGTTCCGCTCGGCGCGCTCGCAGATGCCACGAGCATCGGGACGCTGTTCGCGTTCGCACTCGTCAACATCGCCGTCATCATCCTCCGCCGCACCAGGCCGTCCTTGCCCCGCACGTACCGCGTCCCGCTGTACCCGGTGGTCCCGATCCTCGGCGCCGTGGCCTGCGTCTTCCTCATGGCCAATCTCGACGGCATCACCTGGGCGGTCTTCGGCGCATGGATGGCCGCCGGCGTCGTCCTCTATTTCGCCTACGGGCGCCGGAATTCTCGCATCGGAAAGCTCGCTGAGACGGAGTACCAGGAGGCCCGCGCATGACCATGGCAGCCAATTCGGCAGATTCATTCGAAGGCGACAACGCGGCGCCGTCCGCTCGCCTGACGATGCTGAACCCCGACTTCCCGTTCAGCTACGACCTGTACCTCGAGCACCCCGCGGGCCTCGGAAGTGTGCCGGAGGAGCTCCACGGGAGCGAAGTCGCCGTCGTCGGGGCTGGGCTCTCTGGCCTCGTGACCGCATACGAACTCATGAAGCTCGGCCTCAAGCCGGTCGTGTACGAGGCCGACCAGATCGGCGGCCGGCTCAGGACGGCGTCCTTCCCCAGCGCGGAGGGGGTCACGGCCGATCTCGGTGGGATGCGCTTCCCGGAATCGGGGCGTGCGCTCTACCACTACATCGACCTCCTGGGCCTCGAGACGAGAGAGTTCCCCAACCCCCTCTCACCCGTCACGTCGAGCACCGTGATCGAGCTCGCGGGCAAGAAGTTCTATGCCGAGACGGCCGAGGACCTCCCGGCGTTCTTCCACGAGGTCGCTGCTGCCTGGAAGGCGGCGCTGCGCGACGAGGCACACTTCGAACAGATGCAGGAGGCGATCCGCTCCCGCGATGCCCGCAGGGTCAAGGAGATCTGGGACCGCCTGGTCGAGGATCTCGACGAGGAGACGTTCTACGGGTTCATTGCCGGCAGCAAGGCGTTCAAGGACGCCGGGTTCGCCCACCGGGAGGCGTTCGGCCAGGTCGGTTTCGGGACAGGCGGCTGGGACACGGACTTCCCGAACTCGATCCTCGAGATCCTCAGGGTGGTCTACACGGACGCGGACGACCGGCATCGACTCATCGTCGGTGGCGCCCAGAGGCTCCCGCAGGCCCTCTGGCACCACTCGCCGGCGAAGATGGCACATTGGCCCGCAGGCACCTCCCTCGCCTCGCTTCACGGTGGCTCGCCGCGAGGTGCTGTTGCGAAGATAGCGCGCGCCCACAGCCCCGCCACCCCGGCCGGGGAAAGCGCCCCGATCACGGTGACCGAGACCTGGGGGCGGCAGCGGAGCTATCCCGCCGTCGTCACGACCTGCCAGTCCTGGCTCCTCTCCACGCGGATAGACACCGAGGAGGGCCTGTTCCCGGCCGAGCATTGGACGGCGATCGAACGCTCGCACTACATGCAGTCGTCCAAGACCTTCGTGATGGTCGACAGGCCGTTCTGGAAAGAGCGGGACTCGGAAGGGCGGGAGGTCATGTCGATGACGCTCACCGACCGCCTCAACCGGGCCACCTACCTTCTCGACAACGGCCCAGACCAGCCTGCAGTCATCCTGCTCTCCTACACGTGGAACGACGACGCGCTCAAATGGCTCGCGCTCGATGCCGAACAGCGCGTGGAGCTCATGCTGCACTCCCTCGAGAAGATCTATCCCGAGACCGACATCCGCAGCCACATCATCGGGCAGCCGATCACGGTCTCGTGGGAGGCGGATCCCAACTTCATGGGGGCCTTCAAGGCAAACCTCCCCGGGCACTATCGGTATCAGGAGAGGCTCTACACGCACTTCGATCAGTCCGGCCTGAGTGCCGAGCACCGCGGCATCTTCCTCGCGGGCGACGACATCTCCTGGACGGCAGGTTGGGCGGAAGGTGCCGTGACGACGGCGCTCAACGCCGTGTGGGGCGTCGTCAAGCACCTGGGCGGTTCGTCAGCCCCGGAGAATCCGGGCCCCGGCGATGCCCTGGGGGAGTGGGGACCGGTCCGGCTGGGCTAGGCCGCGAGCTCAGGCGATGTCGGAGAGTCGAGTCCGCTCGAGGAAATAGACGACGGCGAGGGCCCCGGCGATCGCTGCCATCCCCGGGACGAGGAGCTCGGGGCCCTGGCCGGTGAACTCGGTGACGAGGATCAGGCCGGTCATCGGCGCGCGCATCGTGCCGGCCAGGAAAGCGGCGGCGCCGACGAACGCAAAGGCGGCCGTCGATGTCCCCGGCATGACAAGGTTCACGACGCTGCCGAGGGCGATGCCGAGCATCGCCCCGACGGCCACGGAAGGGGTGAGGGTCCCGCCAGCCGCACCCGCCTTGATGGTGCCGACTGTCGTCGCTGTCTTGGCGATCAGCAGGACGGCGACGAGGGCGAGCGGCGCCGTCCCGGTGAACACGGTCTGGGCGGCCGCCTTTCCGTTGCCCAGCACCTCGGGCAAGAAGAGCGCGATGGCGCCGACTCCGGCGAAGATGAGCGGCATGGCCCAGAGGATGGCCCGGCCGCGAGGCTTGGTCGAGGCGGCAAGCTGGGTAAGGCGGACGAAGCCGGATGCGGCCAGCCCGATGAGGGGGCCGGCGACGACGGCCCATCCGACCAGCTGGGGTGTCATGACGACGTGCGGCAGCGCGTACATCGGCGAAACGGGGACGACGACGCGGGCGACGGCTGCGCCGATGGCCGAGGCCGCGAACGCCGGAAGCAGCGTCGCGAAGCTCACCTCGGCGAGGAGGATTTCCACGACGAAGAGCGCGCCGCCGAACGGCACGTTGTAGACCGCGGCCAGGCCGGCGCCGGCACCGCACGCGACGAGGATCTTCGTTTCACGCTCGCTCAGGCCGGCCGCCCGAGAGACCTTGTCCGCGAACAGGGCGCCGAGCTCGCGAGGCGCGGCTTCGCGGCCGATCGATGCACCGAGGCCCACGATGAAGATCTGAAGGGCTGCATTCGCGATGGTCGTCTTGAGCGGCATGGCGGTCCCCTTGGCGGCGCGCTCGACCGAGACGACGTGGGGCCCCCACTTGCGCAGAGCCCACCAACCGATGCCGCCGACGACGCCGGCCGCAACCAGCGATGCGAACCGCCGCCAAGGCGGGGCTTGGGTCACGCCCTCGAGAAGGGACCCGCTCGAGTAGCCGAAGGCGAGATGCTGGAGGAGCTGGAGAGCCAAGTCGACCGCGATTCCGACCACTCCGGCGCCGAGGCCCACAAGGAGGGTCACAACCGTCAGGCGCAGGAGCCACGCGCCCTCGCTCCGCAGGCGCGAAGTGCTTGCAGCCGTCGTGGAGCTCACTGTCTGCTCCGGACTCTGCCACAGAATTGTTCTGGCATAGACCTATTCTAGGCCAGAACTAGATCGGTGGCAGAACTATCGTCAGCCGATGAGGTTCGGGGGCGGCGGGTCGAAGTCTCCGTGGTCGTAGTAGCCGACGGCCTGCTGCATGTACTTCGCCCACTGGGGGCCTGCGATGTAGGCACCGTCGACGACCGGGTAGTACTGCCCATTCACCGTGACGTCGCGGCCCAAGCGTGCGGTCGCATTGAAGGGGTCCCCGAAGAACGATGCAGTCGAAAGTCCCCTCGTGTACCCGACGACCCACGTCTGGTTGTTGTACTGGTTGGTACCCGTCTTCGCCGCATCCGGGACGCCGAGCTTCTGCGGGATCAGGAGCCCGGAGCCCTTCGTGATGACGTCCTGGAGGACGTTCGTCGCGGCTTGCGCGACGCCGGGCTTGAGGGCATTCGCCTGACAGCTCTGGTTCTGGCCGCCGATCTTCTTGCCCTGGGCGTCGTCCACCTCCGTGATGGAGATCGGCGTGCAGTAGGTTCCGTCCGCGGCGAACGTTGCGAAGGCATTGGCCATCGTGAGCGGCGCGACGTTCATGCCGCCGAGGAGGTTGCCGAGGGTCGAGAGGTCGAGCTTCTGGCCGTTGCCCGCACCGTTGTGCATGCCGAGCGCGTCAGCGGCGCGCTGGATGTCGCAGAAGTCGTTCAGCCCCGCGGCAGAGGCGAAGGTCGCGGTGTTGATCGACTGGGTGATGCCCTCCCGCACGCTCATCGGGTAGTACCAGTTGGGCTCGTCGTTCTGGAGGTCGTTCGCGGCACCCAAGCTGACCTCGGCGTCGTCGTACGCGCCGGTGACCTTGGTACACGTGTCCCTCCAGGGGTAGTTCAGGGGGTACACGCGCTGGGCGGCGTCGACGATCTGGTTGGTGGGCTTGCCCTCGTCAAGCCACGCTGCGAGGGTGACCGGTTTCATGGTCGAGCCGGGCTGCATGCCGCCGACGCCACCGAGCGGGTTCCCGCTCGCATCCGAGCTGTCGACGTTGAAGTTGTAGGTCGTGACGAAGCCACTCCCTTGGCCGTCGAGCATGCGGGAGTTCTGGGCCATCGCCACGATCTTGCCCGTGCCGGGTTGGACCGTCACGAGGGAAGCGCCCCACTTGTCCGGGTTCGCCCCCGCCGTAGCATCAACCTGCTGCTGGGCAGGCCCCTGCAGGCGGGGATCGAGCGTCGTCTTGATCGTGAGGCCACCGCTCGTGACCCTCTGCACACGGTCCTGTTGGGTCGCGCCGTACGCGGGATCGTTCTCGATCTGGTGCAGCACGTAATCGCAGAAGTAGGGGGCCTGCGTGGCGTACTGGCAGCCCTGCTTGGGCGGATTGAGCTTGAGGGTCAGCGGGGACTTTACCGCTGCGTCGTGCTGGGCCTTGTCGATGTAGCCGTGCGTGAGCATCGCGTCGATCACGAGGTTCCGGCGCGCCACGGCCCTGTCCGGGTACGCAGTGGGGTCGTAGTAGCCGGGCCCGTTGACGAGGCCGGCGAGGAGAGCGGCCTGGGGGATGGTCAGATCTTTTGCGTCCTCAGAGAAGAAGTACTGGCTCGCGGCTTCAACCCCGTAGGCGTTGCCATTGAACGGGACGATGTTGAGGTAGCCCTGGAGGATCTGGTCCTTCGAGTACTGCTTTTCGAGCGCGATGGAGAGCTTCATCTCGCGCAGCTTGTCGCCCACGCCCTTCTGGCCGTTGAGGACGACGTCGGCGCTCTTGCCCTGCGTGACCAGATCCTCGTTGAGGACGTTGGTCACGTACTGCTGGGTCAGGGTCGAGGCGCCCTGCCGGGCACCGCCGGCGTCCACCGTCAAGGCGCGCAGGATGCCCATGGGGTCAACGCCGCCATGCTGGTAGAAGCGGTAGTCCTCGATGGCCACGATGGCATTCCGCATGTTCATCGACATCTGGCTCAGCGGGATGTCTGTCCGGTTCTCCGTGAAGACCGTCCCGATCGTCGAGCCGTCGGCCGCGAGGATCCGGGTGGACTGCGAAGGCGGGGTCACCGTAAGGTCGCTCGGAAGGCTGTTGAAGAACTGCACCGACCCGTTGGCCGCAGCGCTCGTCAGGGCAACGGCGGGGGACATGAGCCCCGCGACGAGGACGCCGCAGACAGCGCTGATGCTGAAGAAGGCGAGTACCTTCCCGAGCGCTGTGGTCGTGTCGATCAACGGTTTCCTACGCGGGGCCATGCCGCGAATGTTACCGAGCCTGAATCGGTGAAACCTGAGAGCAGGGATGTTCCGTAACAGAACTGGTCTCCGTGGGGGGCCTCTCGTCTAGGCTTGAGAGATGACTTCAGGAGCCCATGGCGCAGGCGACGCGTGGTCTCTGACGGACGTCATCACACGCCTGCGGAGGACGCTCCGCGCGAGCGTCCGCGAGGAATTGCCCTGGGAATCCCTGCCGATGGCGCAGGTCGAATTGCTCCAGCGGCTCGCGGAAGAGCCCGGGCTCGGGGTGAGCGAGCTGGCCGTTCGGCAGCACTTGGCCCGGAACACGGTGAGCAACCTCGTGCAGCAGATGGTCACTTCCGGGCTCCTCGAGCGCCATGCCCACGAAAGTGACCGCCGCGCCGTCGTCCTCAATCTGACCGCCGACGGCCGGGAGCGGCTCCTGGCCTGGAAACAGGCGAACGAACGCCGCATCCGCCGCGCCCTCGAGGGGCTCAGCGCCGAAAGCCGCCACGCGATCGATGAGGCGCTTCCTGCCCTGCAGACGCTGGCCGCGCAGCTCGAGGCGCAGGAAGAGGCCGGCGCCGAGCAGGCCTCCTAGCCTGACATTCGCACATATTTTCGCTCTTTACAGGCGGAATAGACCTGTCCAATGATGGGATCCTATATGTCTCGCGGAGGAGGAGACCTGAGGATGGGTGGACTTGGGCTCGTAGCTGACGCGCGCAGGCTCGGCGCATCGCGCGGGGGCGGCGCAGCGGCCTTATGGAGGATGAGCGCGGCGGCCGATGAGCGCGCCCTCTTCTGGCGTCCGAGCAGTCGCGAGCAGGCACGGGTCATCGGGCTGTTGCCCCAGGCTTCGTTCCTTCCGCCCGAGGGCGGCGAGAGCGGCTGGTGGAAGATCGACGCCGTCATCGACTTCATGGCCCTCCGCGGCCTCGACCGTGTGGTGTGGCTCGACGGAGAGCTGCCGACGTACGATCACCGCCTCGGCGTGACCTATCGCGAGGCCGCCGAGGACGCCCTCGCCGACGCCGGGATCACGCCGTTCCTCTTCGCTCCCGATCCGTCGCTCGGCCTCACGGTCGGGATCGCGGAACTCGTCGAGGACTTCGCGGCACGGCGGCTGTGGTCGCTCCCCTCGTACCGGCTCAGCGTCCCCGCGTTCGAGGCCGTCTAGCTCCAGCGCTAGCTCCCCAGCGGCGCGAGCTCGACCTTGATCCAGCCGGCCTCACGACGGTCGAAGGCCTCATAGGCGCCGATTGCCGAGCCGATGGGCTCGTGCTCCGTGATGAGAGCCGTGGGGTCGAACTGCCCGGCGGCGACCATGTCGATGAGCGGTGGTGTGACGGAGTGGTGGTCGCAGTTGCCCATGCGGACGGTGAGGTTCTTGTTCATGGCCTTCCCGATGGGATACGTCTCGACGGTCGGCGAATACACCCCGATAATGCCGATCCGCCCGCACTTTGCGACCACCTCGACCGCCCAGCGGGCAACCTGAGAGGGGCCATCGCCCGGCTTCCACTGTCCGTCCTGCGGAGCGGCGTCGGGAGCGATCTGCTGCACCTCGCCGTCGAACTTCGCCCCCTCATCGGGCGAGACCGCGGCAGGCCCCTGCTTGGGACGCTCGGCATCGACCCCCACGGCGTCGATGACCGCGTCCGCACCGATCCCGTTCGTGAGATCCATGATCGCCTGCACGGGGTCCTCCGTGTTGTAGTTCACGATCTCGCAGTTCTGGGCGAGCGCCGCGGCAAGGCGCGTCTCTTCGCCGTCGACCACGATGACCCGCCCCGCGCCCTGCTTGAACGCGGACGCAGCGGCGAACTGGCCCACGATCCCGGCGCCGAACACAACAACGATGTCTCCACGCCGAACCCCAGCGAGCTCGGCCCCGAACCACCCCGTGGGGAAGATGTCCGAGAGCAGGATCGCCTGCTCGTCGGAGACGTTGTCCGGAAGCGGGTGCATGGTGTTCTCTGCCCACGGGATCCGCGCATACTCGGCCTGGAGCCCGTCCACCTGTCCGGTCATCGCAGGGCCCCCGAAGAAGCTCGTCCCGGCCTGGGGCCCGTTCGGGTTGGCGACGTCGCACTGGGCCGTCCGGCCCATCCGGCAGTAGCGGCACGCGCCGCAGGAGATCGTCGAGTTGATGAGGACGCGGTCGCCGGGGCTGAAGCCGCGGACGCTGTCCCCGACGGCGGTCACGATGCCTACAGCTTCATGCCCGAGGACGGTGCCCTCCTGCATTCCGGGCATCGTCCCCCGGACCAGATGCAGGTCGGTTCCGCAGATCGCCGAGCGCGTGATGCGGACGATCGCGTCGTGCGGATCCTGGAGGGAGGGCTCGGGAACTTCGTCGAGCCGGATGTCGCCTATGCCGTGCCAGACCACTGCCTTCATGCGTGCCTACTACCTCGCGGTAGCGAGGCCCAAACCTCAGGCTTCGGCGGCGAGGACCACCGCGAGTCCGAGCATGAGCACGGCGACGCATCCGTCGAGGATCCGCCAGGACGCGGGGCGGGCGAAGAAGCCTCGCAGCCCGCGGGCGCCGAAGCCGATGAGCGGGAACCACAGGGCGCTTCCCGTCGCGGCACCGATTCCGAAGAGCCACTTGCCCGGGGAGCCCTGGGCGTTCGCGAGCGACCCGAGCAGCACGAGGGTGTCTAGGTAGACGTGCGGGTTGAGCCATGTGATGCCGGCGGCCGTGAGCACGGCCGTCCACGCCGTCATGCCGCGCGGCGCGGTGGCGGCTTCGAGGATCCCCGGGCGGAGCGCACGCTTGGCGGCGAAGGCTGCGTACGTGACGAGGAATGCCGCACCCACCCAGCGGATGACGACGAGGAGGGCCGGAGCGCTCTGAATCAGCGCGCCGATTCCCGCGACCCCCGCGAAGATCAGGATGGCGTCACTCGCGAGGCACACGAGGACGACGGGCAGGACGCCCTCGCGCTTGATCCCCTGACGGAGGACGAACGCGTTCTGCGCGCCGATCGCGACGATGAGGCCGAGGCTGGCTCCGAGGCCGGTGAGGAAGGGGGTCACCCTTCGACGGTACGTCCGGGCTTGATGAAGAACAATTTACTATTTTTGCATCCGCATTAGAATATCTTCATGGAACTGGACCAGCTCCGGGCGTTGGCCGCCGTCGTCGACAATGAGACCTTCGAGGCCGCGGCCGGCGAGCTCAGGCTCACTCCGTCTGCCGTGAGCCAGCGGATCAAGGCGCTCGAGCGGTCGGTGGGCAGCGTCCTCGTGCGGCGGCTCAAGCCCGTCCGGCCCACGCCCGCGGGGGAGCAGCTCCTGCGATCGGCGCGGCAGCTGCTCCTGCTCGCCGATGAGGCGGTGTTGGCCCTTCGAGGCGCTGGGCAGGGCGGCGCGGACGACGACGGCGCCCCTCGCCTGAGTGCCGAGCGGCTAAGGGTTCCGATCGTCGGGAACGCTGATTCGATCGCGACCTGGCTGCCCGCGGCCATTCGCGAGATCGCCCTCGGCGGCCGCGTTGCCCTTGAGCTGCTGCGCGACGACGAGCACGCCACGGCGGACCTCCTCCGCTCAGGGGACGCGGTCGCCGCCGTCACGGCTGAGCCACGGCCCGTGCAGGGGTGCACTGTCCGGCCTCTCGGTTCCATGGTCTACCGGGCGAAGGCATCGAGGGAGTTCGTGGACCGGTGGTTCTCGGAGGGTCCCACTCCGGCTGCGCTCGCGGTCGCCCCCGTCATGCAGTACGACCGGAAGGACAGCCACCAGCTCGCCCTCCTCGCACGCGTCGCTCCCGAGGCCGCCCCTCCGCAGCATTTCATCCCCGACTCGGTCCAATACGTCGAATCGGTCCATGCCGGGCTCGGCTGGGGCATGGTCCCGGATCAGCAGGATCCCGACGGCGCCCTCGTGGAGCTCGATCCCGCCTGGTCGGAGGAGCTGCGGCTCTACTGGCAGGTGTGGACGCTCGACTCGCCGGGCCTCGAGGAGGTGACGCGCGCCGTCGTCCGCGCCGCCGCCCGGGGCCTGACCCGCCCGGCTACCTAACCTGCCCCGCCCCCGTTTCGGGTACACAAACTCACCCCAAATTCCATCTCGGGTACGGATAATCCCGCCCAGAGCCATTTCGGGTACAGATACTGCGGCAAGCCCGTGGAATATCCGTACCCGAAACGGTCGGGGAGGGGATTATCCGTACCCGAGACGGTCGGGGAGGAGATTATCTGTACCCGAGATGGTCGGGGAGGAGATTATCTGTACCCGAGACGGTTTGGGAGGGGAGTATCTGTACCCGAGACGGTAGACCGAGGGGGCTAGGGGTGGCGGGGCTCGTGGGCGGCGTCGTCGGCGCTCTCGCCGGTGACGTCGTGGGCGGTGAGGTCCTCGAGTTCGAGGCCGCCGAGGGGCTGGCTCCGCCATTCCTCGAGCGCCCAGCCGGACTCCGGGCTGCCCTCGAGCACACACATGCCGGTGTTCATGATCCTGAGCTCGGCGGCGGCGTCGCCGTCCATCCGGGAACTCACGGCTCCGTAGACACGGATTGCGGCTCCGTGGCTGAACAACGCGATCGTGTCGCCTTCGGAGTGCGTCGCAGCGATCTCCCGCACCGCTGCGTCATACCTTGCGAGGAAGTCCCTGCCCGTCCGGCCTTCCGGCATCCGCCGATCCAACTCACCTCGCATCCACGCGATGAGGCACTCGCCGTAAGCTTCCACGGCCTCGGAATCGTTGCGCATCTCGAGGCCCCCGGCGGATATCTCTTCGAGCCCGGATTGAACCTGCACACTCGCGCCCAAGGTTTCGCTGAGCGGGCCGGCTGTGAGCTGGGTGCGGACAAGCGGCGAGGCGTAGACGCCCGCGATGCGTTCGTGTGCGAGCGCGTCCGGGACGGCGCGGGCCTGCGCCTTGCCGAGGGCCGTGAGGCCCGCGCCGGGGAACGCTGTGTCGAGCGCGCCCCGCACGTTCGAGGGGGTCTGTCCGTGACGGATGAGAAGCAGGCGCACGGTTGCCAGTCTAGGCGGCGCATACTCTAGGCAGCATGCGCGAACTCGTGGTCCTCGGCACTGCCTCCCAGGTACCGACCCGGACCCGCAACCACAACGGTTACCTCCTGCGGTGGGACGGCGAGGGCCTCCTGTTCGATCCCGGCGAGGGGACGCAGCGCCAGATGATCTACGCCGGCGTCGCGGGCACCGATGTCACACGCATCTGCCTCACACATGTCCACGGCGACCACTGCTACGGGCTCCCAGGCGTGATCTCGCGCATGGCCCTCGATCGCGTCGAGCATCCCGTCCACGTTCACTACCCCGCCTCGGGGGAGCTCATGGTGCGGGCTCTCGTCGCTATCGCATCGCCCGGCGTCGACCTCCGCCTCGTGCCGCACCGCGCGCCCGGAGACATCGCGCCCGGCCTCGAGGTCCAGCCGCTCAAGCACCGCATCGAGACCTACGGCTACCGTCTCTCCGAGCCGGACGGCCGTTCGCTCGTGCCGGAGCGCCTCGCCGCCGTGGGCATCGCCGGGCCCGACGTCGGCCGCCTCCAGCGCGAGGGCCGGCTCGGCGAAGTGCGGCTCGAGGACGTGAGCGTGCCCCGGCGCGGGCAGAGCTTCGCGTTCGTCATGGACACCGCGCAGTGCGAGGGCGCCGAACAGCTTGCCGAGGGCGCGGACCTCCTCGTCGCCGAGAGCACCTTCAGCGACGACGACGCCGCGCTCGCCGAGCAGTACCGGCACCTCACGGCGGGGCAGGCTGGCGAGCTCGCTGGCAGTTCAGGGGCCCGGAACCTCGTGCTCACCCATTTCTCATCCCGCTACCCCGAGGTGACCGAGCTGGAAGCGCAGGCTCGGCGGAAGGCTGGCTCCGCCGTCGTCCGCGCGGCAGAGGATCTTGACCGCTTTGGGTTCCCGAAGCGCCGGGCGTGACTTCGTCGCGAGCGTTCCCGAGCGACAGGGTAGCGGCGAGGCCGACGACGAGGAACGCCGCCGCGGACCACGCCGCGTAGCGTGTTCCGTCCGAGAAGGCCTCCTTCGCGTCGCCGGCGGCGGGGGCCGTGGCAGGCGACGCCGCGAGCTGGGAGATCGCGGCCCCGGAACTGTCGACGACGGCGGAGACCAGGCTGTCACGCTGCGCCGCCGGGATGCCCCGTTGGTCGAGGGCGTTCGAAAGCAGGCCCGAAGCGGAGGAGAACAGCACCGTGCCAAGCACCGCGATGCCGAGGGCGGAGCCGATCTGCCGCGACGTGCTCTGTGTGCCGGAAGCCTGGCCGCTCGCGCTGACCGGAACGTCGGTCAGGATCACGCCCGTCAGCTGGGCGGTCGCAAGCCCGACCCCGAACCCGTAGACGAACAGGAACGGCACGAGGGCGGCCCAAGGAGCATCCGGCCGGACGACGTCACCCAGCCCAGCAACGCCGACGATCTCCGCCGCAAGCCCGACGCGCACCACGACGATGGGCCGAACCCGACCACTGAACGCGCCTGCGAGGCCGCTCGCGCCAAAAGAACCCAACGCGAGGGCGAGGAGGATGAGCCCAGTGTCGAGGGCCGTGAAGCCGAGCACGTTCTGCAGCCAGATCGGAAGCGCGAGGATGATGCCGAATTCGCCGAGCGAGACGATCATCGCGGCGAGGTTGCCGTTCCGGAACGAGCGGATCCGGAGCAGCTCGATCGCGAACATGCTTCCGAGCCCACGGCGTTCCCGCGCCCGGGCCCAGGACACCCACGCAAGGATCGCGAGGAGGGCGACCCCGAAGGCGAGGGGGATCGGCGAAACGCCCCCGGGCCACTCCCACGAGCCGAGCCGCGGCCGGTGGTCCACGGCCCACCAACCGTAGTTCCGGCCTTCGATGAGCGCGAACACGAGCGACGCAGACGCGACGACGGAGAGCACCGCGCCCACGGGATCCAACCTCCGCCGCGCGTCGTCGCGGGACTCCGCGACCGCGAGGAGGGCCCCCGTGACGATGACGATGCCGAGCGGGATGTTGATTCCGAAGGCCCAGCGCCACGAGTAAGCCGTGGTGAGCCAGCCGCCGAGGAGGGGGCCGACGGCGGTCATCCCGCCGATCGTCGAGCCCCACACCGCTAAGGCGATGGCCCGCTCGGGGCCCGCGAAGCCTGCGTTGATCAGGGAGAGAGTCGAGGGCAGCACCATCGCCCCGCCCACGCCCTGGACGAAGCGGGCCGCGATCAGGAGCTCGCCCGATGGCGCGAGCGCGGCCACGACGGACGAGAGCGCGAACACGACGACGCCGACGATGAGGACGAGGCGGCGGCCGTAGCGGTCGCCGAGGGTGCCGAACACGAGCAGGAGAGCTGCGAAGACGAGCGTGTAGGACTCCTGGACCCACTGGACACCAGTCGAATCGACCCCGAGGTCCTTCACGATCGAGGGGATCGCGACGTTCACAATCGTTGAGTCGACGATGATGAGCGAGACGGCGAGGCTGATGACGACGAGGCCCACCCAGCGCCGTCGTCCGCCCTCGGCGGTGCTCGGAGCTAAGCCAGCGGTGCTCACAGCGACGCCAGATCGAGTTGCTGGAGCTGGAGACGGAGCCACGGGCTGAACGCGTAAGGCGCGGCGACGACGGCGGTGCGCAGCCGATCGGGGCTCGTCCACTCCCACTCGCACACCTCGTCGGGCGACGGCGCAGGCTCGTTGACAGCCAGGGCGCGGAATACGGGACAGATCTCGTTCTCGACGAGGCCGGAGGCGTCCGTCGCACGGTACCGGAAGCCCGGGAGGATCGGGGTGAGCGCCTCGAGTTCGAGGCCGAGTTCCTCGCGCGCCCTCCGCAGCACGGCCTCCTCGACGGGCTCCCCAGGGGCGGGATGGCCGCAGAACGAATTCGTCCAGACACCGGGCCACGTGGCCTTGGCCAGCGCGCGCCGCGTGACGAGCACCCGACCCTCGCCATCCTCGACGTGGCACGAGAAGGCAAGGTGCAGCGGAGTGTCCGTCCCATGGATGCTCGCCTTGAGCGCCGTCCGAAGGGGCGCGCCGTCGTCGTCCACGACCTGCACAAGCGTGTAGTCGAATTTCATGCCAGCCCCCTGTTCTCTGCGGCCGCGGTGATCCGCTCGGCCATGCCCTTGAAGA
>NZ_JTDL01000078.1 GCF_000802235.1 Sinomonas humi | reverse complement strand
AGCCTGTACCATCTCGGGCGGTACGAGGAGGCCGAGGCATCGCTCCGCTCGGCCCTGGCCCAGTGCACCGGGCACGAGAGCCAGGCTAACCCCGCTGCCGCCTGGGAGTGGATCGCCGACACCTTCCAGGCTCGTGACCGGCACGCCGAGGCCGAGGACAGCCGCCGCACCGCCGCAGACATGCACAAGCGGCTCGGCCGGGCCGCGGATGTTCTCCGGAACCTCCAGAAGGCCGCGGCATCCATCCGCTCGCAGGGACGGCACGGGGACGCTGTCGCGGTCTACGAGGAGGTCCTCGCCCGGGGGGCCGAGGCCGAATGGGGAACGGTCGCCGAGGCCCGCTTCGGCATGGGGGTCAGCCTGTACCGCCTCGGACGGTACGAGGAGGCCGAGACATCGTTCCGCTCGGCCCTGGCCCAGTACACCGAGCACGAGAGCCAGAGAAGCGCCGCTCTAGCCTTGGAGTGGATCGCCGACACCTTCCAGGCTCGTGACCGGCACGCCGAGGCCGAGGACAGCCGCCGCACCGCCGCAGACATGTACGAGCGGCTCGGCCGGGCCGCGGACGCGGTCCGGATTCTGGCCCGGGCAGCGGCGTCCATCCGCTCGCAGGGACGGCACGGGGACGCTGTCGCGGTCTACGAGGAGGTCCTCGCCCGGGGGGCCGAGGCCGAATGGGGAACGGTCGCCGGAGCCCACTGGGGCATCGGGATCAGCCTGTACCGCCTCGGACGGTACGAGGAGGCCGAGGCATCGTTCCGCTCGGCCCTGGCCCAGTACACCGGGCACGAGAGCCAGGCAGACGCCGCTCTCGCCTTGGAGTGGATCGCCGACACCTTCCAGGCTCGTGACCGGCACGCCGAGGCCGAGGACAGCCGCCGCACCGCCGCAGACATGTACGAGCGGCTCGGCCGGGCCGCGGACGCGGTCCGGATTCTGGCCCGGGCAGCGGATTCCATCCGCTCTCAGGGCCGGCACGGGGACGCTGTCGCGGTCTACGAGGAGGTCCTCGCCCGGGGGGCCGAGGCCGAATGGGGAACGGTCGCCGGAGCCCACTGGGGCATCGGGATCAGCCTCCAAAGCCTCGGGCGGTACAGGGACTCGTCCTCCGCCTACCGCCTCGCCTCCCGCCTCTACGCCAGCAACGGCGACGCGCAAGAGGCTGCCCGATCCAAGCTCAGGCTGGCAGATAACCTCGACCGCGAGAACCGTGCACACGAGGCGGTGGATGTCGTGCGAGGGGCACTGCGGCAGCTGCGCTCTCTCCCCGAGGCTGGCGGAACCAGAGGAGACGCATACGATAAAATCGCGCGGATCCTCTGGGGGGCCGGCGAGACCACGAGGTCCACGGAGGCCTTCGAGCGGGCAATCTTCGAGTACACCCGTGCTGGGCGCCTCGAAGACGCCGTCGAAAGCCAAGTTCTCCTTGCCCGCAACCTGCTCCACAGCCATCAGAACGCAGCCAAAGCCAGGTACTTCGGTGCCATGGCAAAGGCAGCGGCGGGCTCCGACAGGAAGTCCGCCCTCAAGGCCGCAGGGACCTTCGCAGCGCTGCTCGTCCAGTACGGTGAAATTGCAGCTGCACGGGACATCCTCGACGGTGTGGACTCTGATCCGGCTGCGTCCGAGGAGATCCCCGAGCTCAGGCTCGCCCGAACGACCCTTGGTATGATGAACGACTTCAGTCTGGACGGATCCGGGCGACCCCGGCAGAGGGCCTCGCGGACCGGAGACACAGGTGCCTCTGCCCTCATATTGGCAATGGAGGCCCTCTACCGCCAGGACTGGGAGGGCCTGATCGAGATACACCGCAATGTCATGTCTGATTTCGTCGCCCGAAACGGGCTGAGCAATGCCGCATTGGCGCTGCTCATCCGATTCGCGGGGACAGGATACTTCGCCCGGGACCGGTGGCGGGAGGGCGAGGCCTGCGCCGAAGAGGCTCTCCGGCTTGCGGCTGGCCTGCCCGAAGGGCAGACGAAATGGGAAGTCCAGAGTGGGGCGGAATCCCTGCTCGGTATGGTCTGCCTCTCTACGGGAAGAGAACGTGAAGCATACGACCACTTCAATGCGGCGGCCGCTTCCGCACAGAAGGTCTCCTCCCCAGTGCAGAAGATTTCAGGGCTGACTCTGATGGCTCAGGGAATGATCAGCCACCCCTGGGTCACTGAATACGGGCTCAGGCGCGCAGCACAGTTCCTGTACGACGCAGCGAAGCAGGCTATGGAATTGGACCTTTCTGCCTTGGCCGTCGAAGCCGAGACCCTCCGCGCCCTTGCGTACCTAGCACTCGACAAGTCCCAGTCCGCCCTCGAGATTGTGGATTTCGCCTTGGGATATGCCCAGCGCCACGACATGCCCGGATGCAGGCCCGCACTTCTGATGATGAAGGCTTGGTGCCTGAAGCCGCTCGGCGATCCCGAAGGATATCTCGCCGCTCTGCGCGAGGCGGCCGCATCGGCCGAGGCCCAGGGGCAGTTCGAGCGGCTCGGCGACTCTCTCCGCGAACTGGCGAGCGAGACTGCAGAGCAGCCGGGAGCCTCCCGCGAAGCGCTGCTCATCGCTGATTCCGCGGAACGCGCCTACCGCCGAGCAGGGCTGCCCCAGGAGATCGCGCTGCTCAAGCTCGACGTGGTCGATGAGCTGTGGAAGAAGGAGGACGAAGGCGACCGGCGTGAAAAGGGCCGGGGACTCCTCGCTGCCGTGCTGCCCGCTCTCAGGTTCCTGGACAGCGTCCGCTTCGACTTCATCTCGGCCGCTCAGAGAGTCGCATGGCAGCGCACCTATTGGTGGGGCCGACGACTCGTGTTCGATGTCGCTGCGGGAACGGGAGACCCCCAGACGGTCTCGGACCTGATCGAGGTCCAGATCAACGCGGCCGTCTTCGGGGTCAGCGGGTCAGACGGAGCCTTGCACCGGATGGCCTCCGGCCCCGCCGTTGAAAACGGAAAGGGAAAGGTCACCGCGAGGATCGGGCCGATCGCCGAGGCGAGCCTGGCAGCTACCGCAGGCGGGGTCACTGCGATGCCGACGAATGCACCGCTGCCTGTGTCTCCTCCGCCGAACCTGCTCGTTCCCTCGGCGCTGGGAGCCCGTGTGGCCCTGGCCCGCTTCCGGTCGGACGGAGACCTCCTGCTGCCCGCGGTGGCGTCGTGCATCCGAACCTGGTGAGCAGCTCAACCCGGGCGACGTGCCGGAAAGGGGTTCCGGAGGCCGCACACGCAGAGACGCCCTGCCAAGCTCCTTTCATTCGGTCGGCGGGGCCGCCTCGGGATCCGTGCCGGTGTCCGTGTAGAGGGCGCGCCCGGCCTGGATCTCCTCCTCGGTGAGGGGTTCTGGGGTGGGTGAGTAGTGGGTTGTGAGGGCTGCCCAGACCAGGGGGCTGGAGGCCGGGCCGCCGGTACCGCTGGTCCAGGCATGGAGCTGCTGGAGCTGCCACCGCCGCAGGGCCTGGACTGGGTCGGGTTCGGTGTGGGCTGAGTCGACTGCGAGGGCCGTCTCGGTGGTGACCAGCCTGGAAGTGCCACAGGCGTCGTGGAAGGCGCTGTCGGTGGGCAGGGTCCACCGGGTGGATGTGACGGTCTCGGCACCGGCGTTGAGGAGGGCGACGACCAGGCCGAAGGTCTCCAGGGCCCGGTGGTCGGCGCCGCTCTCGCATCCGATCAGTGCCACGCGGGCGGGAACGGGCCAGATCGCGTGTCCCGGGACGTTCCCGGGGTAGGGGTAGGCGAGTCCGTCGCCGTCCCGGCGGAAGACGTCCATCGTGCCGCGGAGGAGGTCTAGGGCGGTGAAAGGGGTGTGCCCGTCCGAGGAGGAGGCGTTCCCGAAGGTGGCGGGGCCGTCGGTGAGGTGGATGGCGGCGGATCCCGGCTCGTTCGGGGTCGAGTCCGCGTGACCGTAGTAGAACAGCCTGGTGGGCAGTTCGCCCGGGGCGAAGCCTGTCGTGTCTGCCGTGTACTCGTCGGTGGGCTCGCCCCGGAGCAGGCGCCCGAGCATGGTGCGGTCCAGTTCGGCGCCGGGCACTGCACCGTGGTGGGCGAGCTGCTCGGCCAGTCGCGCCCTCGCGTCGGGGCCGATGACCTCGTTTCCCGCGTGGCGGCCGGGCCGGTGGGGGGGTTCGAGGATGTACAGGGGCCGGTCCGGTGCCTGCGGGTTCCAGGGCTGGGGGAAGCGGCCGCGGTTGGCGTTGACCACGGCCGGGGCATCGAGTCGGACGGTGACCGCCTCGAGGATGCGGCGCCCCGACGGCAGCGGCAGCAGGTCCCAGGGCACCCGGGCCAGGCTGGGGCTGGGGATGATGCGCAGGAGGATGTCCTCCCCCGCGGCGCTGCGGCGGTCCAGATCCCGGGCCAGATCCGGGGGGAGGAGCCAATCGGCCAGCTGGGCGGACCAGGGGGCTTCGCGTTCGGGGCTCGAGAGGGGCCCGTCCCCCAGCGCCCGGCGGGTCGGGTCGTACCGGTCGGGCCCATCCTCCTCGGCCCGGTCGACCATAGCGGCCGCGATGAGCGCCTCGGCCTCGGCGACGGCCCCGCGGGGGATGACCCTATGGCGGGGATTGTCGGGGTCGTCCAGCCAGCGCCAGTAGCTGTAGGTGCTGCCGCTGTCGGCCATGCGGAAGAGGACCTCGGTCCGCGTGGCCCCGCTCATACGGACAGGGCCTGGGGCACGGCCAGAGCGCCCGCGAGGTCCAGCTCCGCCACCGTGGGCGGGACGGTCCGCTGGCCCTGCAGGGCGGGCATGGGCTCGACGCGGATCGCCTTGGCGCTGGTGCGGTGCCACTGGAGGGGCGATTCGGCCAGGGCCTGGCGCTGCCGGTTGCGGGCCTCCTTGACCCAGCTCAACGCGTACGCCGTGCCTGCGTCCCTGGAGGCCAGGAAGTCGGCCAGGGCCGCTGCGGCCTGGGCGGTCTCCTTCCAGGCCAAGGACGCGGTCTCGGCGAGGCGGCCCTGTACCTCTTCCTGGGCCCCCCCGGCCTCGGCAACGGTGCGGAGCCGGTGGACGGAGAAGGCCCGCGCCGCGCAGCGGCGGACCCGGTCGACCCCGCGCTGGGCCATGTCGGTCTGGACGGTCTGGGCGGAGTCCGGGTGACGGATGTCCAGGACGTCAGTGGGGACCAGCGGGCGGGCGAGGGGGCCGCGGCCTTCGAACGCGTTCCCGTCGGCGTTGGGCGCGAGCGGGAAGAACGCCAGGACTTCCCCCTCGACGGCGTCAGTGATGATGCCGTGGTAGTACGGCACATCGGCCGGGTCGAATGTACCTGCCCCCGGACGGGCCTCGGCCCCTTGGATCGGGACGCGGATGAGGATCTCCTCGCGGGAGGCGTCGGTGTAGGCGGCGAGGATCATGTCTTCGGCGGTCGAAGCCATGCCGATGCCGGTCAGGCGCCAGTCCGGAGAGTCTACGAGCCGCTCGACCTGCCCGTCGGCGCTCAGGTAGGGAGTGTGCGCCACCGGCGCGCCCCGGCGCAGGTAGCCCAGACGGGAGTCCACCACGGTCTCCACATCGGCCGGGTCCTCCCCGGCATCGGCGGCATCCTCCCCGACGAGCTCCGGCTGTACGGGCTGCGGCCCGGCGGCGGCCGCGGCGGCGACGGTGTGCGCTGCCGCCGGCGAGAGGGACCCGCCGCGTTCCAGCGCGGAGAGCCGGCGCAGCGCGCCCAGTGCCATCGGACGGGCTTCGCGGACGGTGACGAGGCCGAACGGGCCGGCGCCGGCGGCGGCGGCGAGACGGTCGACGGCCATCAGCTCCGGGTCGAGGGGGAAGCAGTTCCAGTGCAGGGTCCACCGCTGGAACGCGCACGCCGCCAAGGCCTCCCAGAAGGGGCCGGGAACGAACGGGATCTCGCCCGTGCCCGGGTCGGCGAGGAGGTCCACGGCCGGCGAGCCCAGGAGGTCGCGCAGGTCGAGGTCGCCTGCGTCGAGGTCGAGGATGTCCACTGCGACGGGGGCCCGGACGTCGGTGGGGTCCACTTCGACGCGGACCCACTCGCCCGCCTCGACCGTGGCTGTGGGGACGGGCCCGGCGGCGGGGCCGGCCAAGCGTACCCGGGGCCCTTCGCGGACGACCCGCAGGGTGGGAGGGGCATCGGTCATCTGGCGGCCTTCCTTCGCGGGGTCGCTGGTTCCATCAGGCTTCCTGGGGGGTGTAGGCGTCGAGGATGAGGCCAGCCGCCAGGTGCAGGCAGGCCTCGGCCCGCTCGGGGGAGTCCTTCCACACCCTTCCAGCGTACTGGGCCAGGGCGGAGTCCAGGGTCTCCGCAGCGGAGGCTTTCGCCCCTGGATGCGCTGCGAAGGCCCGGAGGGTCTGGGCAGCCTCGCGCAGGAGCCGTCCGCCGAGGGGGATGGCGACGGCCGCGCGGGCCGCCTCAGTCACAGGATGGTAGGCGGCCGTCCCGGGGGCTGTCGAGAGCGCGGCCAGACGCCTGTCCACCGTGGCCGAGCGCAGGGCGATGAGCCAGAGCGGGTCGAGGGTGTGGGCCTCGTCGACCGTTTCGGGCGACTCGACCCCGGCGAGGCCGCGGTTGTGGAGGACCGGCAGGGGCACCAGGGCGGAGTCCACGCCCTGTTCCAGCCACAGGCCCGGTTCCAGGCCAGCCTCGCGCAATGCGTTCCGGGACTGGTCGTGGAGGGCCTTGGTGAGCCGCTCCGGGGCGGTGTCCTCATGGAACGAGTGCCCCCGGGCGGAGGGGACCGCCGCGCCGGGATGGGTGCGGGACCGGTGCTCCATACGGATCCTGGTCAGGACTTTCTCGTTGATCCTGCGGAATCGGCCCAGCTCCTGGCCGCCGATATGGTGCACCTTGGAGCCCAGGAAGCTGTTGGTCTCCAACAGCGACCGGCGCTCGAAGGCCCCCGGCTCCTCTCCGTCGTCGGGGTCCTCTCCAGCGGCTGCCGCGGTCTTTCCGGTCTCAGTGTTCACCAGGACGTTCCGGAAGTCGTGGAGGCACCGCATCCTGATGCTCGATCGCGCGTGGTCGGCGTGGGCGGAGTAGAAGTGTCCGGTGCCGTCGTCCATGGGAGCGCCCTCGGCAGCGTCTTCCCCGTCGCGCGGGACGGGCTCGCCTCCCCGCTGGGCGAGGAGGTCCCGGCGGAGGATCTCTTCGATCTGGTGCCCCACCGAGTCCCAGGCATTGTCGGTCCAGGCGGGCTCCTCTACGAGGGGTGCCGCGGACGCGATCAGCTGCCGGCCCTCATCCGTCTGGGCCCCGCCCCGGAGGAGCTCCTTGAGGGCGCCCTCGGGCCATCCCGCGCCGGATTCACCGGGGTCTGCCGCACGGGACACGAGGGCGCCTCCGAGGACGCGGAGGAAGTCAAGGCCGGAGAACACCGCGGTGCTCTCGCGGTGCCGTCCGTGGGCTAGGGCAGCTGCCGTCATGGGGTTGCCGCCGGCCTCCTGACGCACCTGGGCTGCCTTCTTCCGGATCCGCCCACTGGAAGCGACGCCGTGGACGAGGAGGGCGGCCGAGACCATCGTGACGACGGACTGACGGTCCTTGAGCCCGAAGGGGTAGGCCATCCTGGAGGCGACCTCCCGGGCACGCGCCGCCAGGTCGGTCGCCGGCGGGTAGTGCACGCCGAGCTCCTGCGGACGCCAATCGAGCAGGCTCCTGCCCCCAGCCGGTTCGCCTCGGAGCCGCGGGTTCTCGGGGTCGTGGTCGGAGGCGAGGGTGTACGAATCCCCGTCGACCACGGGGGCGAAGGCCAGTGCCTCGTGCAGGCCCTCGCGCACTGCTGCAGCCGCTTCCCACTCGGCCTCGCGGGCCTCTTCGATGAGCGCGGCGAGATCGGGTGCGGGCGCGGTGGCATTCAGCCGGGCATAGTCGATGACGCTGTTCCAGTACTCGTCCGCGGCCTCGCTGATGGTCAGGACCATCTTCCGGGCGGCCGCTACGTCGCGCCGTTCATGATTGCGCAGGTGGGTCTCGGCCTCCCGGATCCGTTCGGCGGAGAGGCCCGGGGGCAGAGCCTCGGGGGAGTCGAGCATCGCGCGGATCTCCTCGCGCAGGAGGCCCAGGCGGTCCTGCATCGTGCTGCCGCACCTGCGGAAGGCGGCGCTGACCTGGCCGGCGGTGATGGCCTCCGCCGCCGCAGGGGGCAGGTCCTCGGTGGTGGCCGCCCTGTACTCCGGGCCCTTCCTTGCCAGGTCGCCGGCGAGCTGGCGGGCCAGGCTGTGCGCGAGAGCCTCGATCCCGTCGGGCATGCCCTCCACGAGCTTGGGCCGTTCGCCGTAGAACCCGCGCGCGATGTCGAGATAGGAAGTCATGGTGCGCTGGTTCCCCCTTGCCCGCTGGATCCGTTGTCGGAAGACTAACCCCTCCCGCTGCCGTCGGCCATCTTCCCGGGATGCATTACCTGTGTAGAGCAGGGCACTGTTGGCGGCAGAGGCCCCGGCCATGGTGGACTGTCTTGGAGAACACACCACCGAGGAGGTCCTCATGGCACCCACCGCGACCGCGACGATGGCCGGCGACACGGTGGCCAAGGAGATCCTCCGCGCGGGACGGCGTGACCCGGTCGTGGTCGTCTCCCAGAACCGCCACGCCCCCGAGGCCGTCATCGACGCCAAGGGCCTCGAACGCGACCTGAAGGGCATCGCCGCCGTCCTCGTCCTGGACGACACGGCCGCGCACGGGCTCGCAGGACTCCTGCCCCCCCAGGCCGGCGTATACGGCAACGCGGCGCGCGTCTACGAGCCCCACGCCCTCGCAGGCGGCGCCCCTCCACGGTTCAGGCCCCGCGTCGCCTTCGACCGCCGCTCGGCCGAGGCCGCCGCCCTCAGGGCAATGGACGACGCCCTGGGGTGCGCTGCCAAGAAGGCCGCAGGAACGGGCACCACCCCGGATCCGGGTCCCCGCACCGTCACCGTGCGCGGCTTCATCCCGGACGGGCACGCCCTGGCCACCGCCGAGGACGGCGCACTGGTCACCATCAACGCAGACAACACACTGCCCGGGATCCCGCCCGAGTGGTATCTCGCAGTAGGGCAGCGCGTCACCGGCATCCCGCTGCCCGAGGGAATGATCGACATCGCACCAGCGCTCATCCGCCACCGCCTCAGCCTCGTCTACCGGCCCGGCAGCACCGTCCTGGCCCTGGCCCGGAACATCACCGCCAGCACAGCCGAACTCACCCTCTTCCCCGGATCGACCTGGACCGTCCCCGTCCCCGAGGGGGTCGCCGAGGAGGGCGAGGTCGTGTGCGCCCTCTACTACCACGAATCCGGAGCAGTCCGGCTCTCCCTGACCGAGGCAGCCGAGCATCCCACCGCCGAGGCCCCACCGCTCCTCGCCGAGGGCCCGCCATGGCTCGCTCTCGGCCGATCGCTCCCCAAGCCCCTCCCTGCAGCCCAAGGCCAGATGAGCCCGCCCGACACAGAGCCGGACGCCGCCCCCCCTGACGCGCCGGCCCCAACCCGTGCCGCTGACGCCCCCCCAGCAGCCGCAGCGGAACCGGAAGCCCCGGGAACCCGAGACCCGGATTCGTCGCCCACCTCCCCCTCAGTCGGAGCGGCCCAGCCGCCGGAGGCCGAGGACCCTGCGGTGCCAGAAGTCCCTTCGACCGAGGCAGCATCAGACCGCCGGGAGGCCCCGGGCCCGGTGCCCGCCCCGCAAGCCGGCCGCGTGCACACGGCCCATGACGCCCAGCCCACCGAGGCGGCCCGGGCCCGGATGGCCTCCCAGCTTGCCACGGCACTCCAGGAGGGCACCGAGCTCAAACACCAGCTGGACAGGGCCGATCAGGAGATCCGGCGCCTGCGGACCGAAGTCGGAGGGCTGAAGAAGAAGCTCAAGGCCCTCGCCAGAACGGCCGCAGCCGAGCCTCAGCGGGAGCTCTTCGCCGACCCCTTCGAAGGCCTCAGACACGAGATCTACACGACCTGGGCCCGCTACGTCCTAGCCACCGACAAGGACCGCTACCCCGCTCCGTCCCGCTACTGGATCGGCCCCGACCTGCCAGCCACCCTCGATGCCTCCGCAGTCGCCGGTGACCGCCGCAGCAAGGCCCTCGAGACCATTGTCGACATCCTCATCCGCCGAGAGGAACGATGGCGAACCCTGAGCATCAAGCCCCTGTGCACGAAGAAGACCAAGCAGAAGCAGCTCCAGCGCTGGGACGGCGCCCTGGCCTGGCGGGCAAGAATCGAGAACAACACCCCCGCGGCCCTCAGGCTGCACTACTGGAGCCTGCCCGACGGGTCGTTCGAGATCTCGACTGTGAACATCCACGACGACTACCCGAACTCCGCCTCCGGATCACCTGGCCGCCTGGTCCCCTGACGGGCCCGCACTGCCCGCATCAGCCCGCTGCTGGGCCTCCCCTTGTGCGAGCCACTCCTCAAGGAACGGCCACTCCGCCGCCGGCTTCGCCCCCGAGAAAGTGGCAGGCCGCCTCGGCCCGTGCACTTGCGGGCCTTGCGGAAGAGAATGGAAGGAAGGAGGCCTATCCGTGGAAGACGACCCGTCCGACCGCCTGCAACGCCTCCTTGACAGCCTCGCAGACAGCATCATGGCCCCAGAGCAAATCAGGGGGGAGCTCCGAACCATCATTCAGGTGCTGAGGGCTGTGCCAGATACCCCCGAGGGGGCTGCGGTCCTCCGCCTCGCCGCCGACGTGCACGAAGGAATCGGCGACCTGTTCGAAATGGCGGGGCGGTGGGCGGAGGCACGGACCGAGTACGGGGCCGCCCTGGACCTGTACACCCAGCTGGGCCTGCCCGCGGACCAGGCCACGGTCCGCAGGAACCTCGGGATCGTGCACCAGGAGGCGGGGCGGTTGGAGGAGGCCGCGGCCTCAAGCAACTCGGCCTAGTCCGCGGCAACTCGATCTCTGAAGACGCCGTGCCTCACGTCCCACAGATGTGTCACAGGATCATGGTGGCGGACCTGGTCGAAGCCCACCTCAACAGCACCCCACCCCAGCACGAGAGGGCGACGCCGCCGGGACAGCACCGGAAGGCCCTCTGGCTGTGGCGCGCGCTATTGGATCGAGGGCGCCGAAGCCGCCTGGGCCCGCACCCCCACCCCTTAACCACCCCTGGGCCCTGCCGATGCCCCGGCCCCACCGCCGCCGGGACCACGGCCCTGCTGTCCAGACGGGATCGGCCCACGGTCTCCGGGTCCCCTGGAACACCCACCCGCTACGCCCTCTGGTCCCGCTCGCGGATTCCGGGAAGGGCGACGGGACGCCCGCGCCCGGCTCTGGCCCAGAAGGCCGGCCACCTCGAACACGAGGCACGCCTCCACCGGTATGCTCGGCTCACCATGGCGAGGAAGGATGCGTCTTTGGACGGGAAGGCGATATTCGAGCGGGCTGACCGGCTGCGGAGTGAGGCGTCAAGACTATCCCGCGTCGACGACTGCCAGGAGGCGGCGCGAACGTACAAGGCGGCAGGTGACGAGTTCCTCGGCTGCCCTGAATATGAAGTCCTCGCCGCTCAATGCTTCAACAGCGCCACGGTTATGCATTTGAGAGACAGGAACCCCCAAGCTGCGCTGGAGCTTCTGGCGCCGATCGCGCCCTGGACCGGGTCAAAGGGCTTCCACCGTGAATCTGCTGCGGCCGGGCACAATCTGGCTCTGGCTCACATGATGCTGGGCGACGCCGGAGCAGCGGAGCTGCTCCTGCGGGACGCAGCGGTCCATGCCGTTGCCCTTGAAGATCCCGAAGTGACTGCCTTGACCTGCACGTTTCTCGCAACGGCGCTCAGGATGCAGGGTCGCATCGATGAGGCATTGGACGAACTCCGGGAGGTCACGGGCAGCCTCCGGGACGACGGAGACTATAGCCAGGCTGCGCAGCTCGCCCGCACCAGTGCAGAGGCAAGCCGAAATGCCGAAGAGAAGCTCAACCTGTGGCTGCAGTGCCTTGACCTCAACATGCGCGCTGGCGGGTGGAGCCCGGGCAAGAGGGTGTCCGCCGACAATGTGCAAGCCCTCGCCGACGCGATGAAGAACGTGGCTGCCCTGTATGAGCAAACGGAAGAATTGTCCGCGGCCGCCGGCACCCTCGCCGAGCTGAGTTCGCTGTACGAGGTCAACGGCTACCGGCGGAACGCGGCCGTGACACTGACACGTCTGGCGGACCTCCACGCGAAAGCCGGCGCGACGGACGAAGCCGTAGAAACCTATCAACGGGCCATTGACGCATTCGAGGACCTCGGCCTCGCCCAAGAGCAGGCAAGCGCCAGGAACAACCTGGGCAACCTTCACAAGAAAGCCGGGAACTGGGAGAAAAGCGAAACCGCGTACCGCGAAGCCATCGCAGGGTATCAAAGTTCGGGCGCTGCCGAGGGCACAGCGAAGACCCTGAACAACCTTGGCGACCTGTACATTGAGTGCGGACGATGGAGCGACGCCGAAGCCGTCATCATTCAAGCCGTGGCCGGGTTCAAAGGCCTGGAACTCATGGACGCGACATGCCGGGTATTGGGAAGCCTCGCGGATGTGCAGACCCGGCTGGCGCGGTGGGAGGAAGCGGAGGAGACCTACCTCGAACTGTTTTCCCTGGAGGGTCCAGAGCGCTCCGGTGAGAGTGTTGGCGGGTTGGGCAGGCTGGCGAATTTTTACCGGGACTCCGGGCGGTGGGAGGAAGCGCAGCAAAAATTCGCAGAAGCCCTGCAACGATGCAACCCGGTCGGACCCACAGCGGAGGAAGCCGTCATCCATAACGATCTGGGCATCCTTCGTGCCAGATCCGGACGTTGGCGTGATGCCGAAGCAGCCTTTCGCAAGGCTCTTGATTCCTACCGAAGCCTCGGCATGGGCCTGGACGCGGCCAGGGTGCAGGTGAACCTCAGCGGGATCCATACCCACTTGGAACGATGGGATGAGGCGGAGACGGCTCTCATCGAAGCAGTGGATGGCCTCGCCGGCTCCGACAGAGCCGGCGAACAAGCCCTGGCCCGGGAGACGTTGGCCAGAACCTACCAGACCGCGGGGCGGTGGCAGGACGCCGAGGCCGCCTACCTGCAGACACTGGAGGACTACCAACAACTCGGGCTTCTCGAGAATATCGCCCGGGCCCGGCTGAACCTCGGCACTCTCTACCGGAATTCAGAACGCCGGGCAGATGCCGAACAAGTGCTCGTGCTGGCGCGGGAAGGCTTCGAACGCCTGGGGCTGCCCCAGGAAACTGCGGTGGCCTGGGAGAACCTGGGCATCCTTTACTCCGAAGCCGGGCAGTGGAAGAAGGCAGAAGAGGCCTACGCATACGCCTGGAGAGAATTCGAAAGACTTGGCCTCAGCAAGGACGCGGCCAGCACACGCGCCAACATGGGTGATCTCTACCACCGGACCGAGCGATGGGAAGAAGCCGAAGCTGCCTACACGTCGGCGATCGACCTCTTTCAGAGACTTGACCTGCACGAAAACGCAGCCCTGAACTGCGGAAACCTCGCGTCCCTGTTCCTGACCACCGGACGTTGGCCGGAGGCCGAGGACCTCTTGCAAAAAAACCTTGCGGTATACGAACGGCTCGACCTGGCGGCAGGCAGCGCGCGCACGCACGCACAACTAGGCAACCTCTTGAGGGAAACCGGGCGGTGGAAAGGCTCCGAATACCACCATCGACAAGCCATCGAAGGCTACCAAAGCCTGGGCCTACGCCAGGAGGTCGCAGCCATCCAGAACAACCTAGGTGTCCTACAGCGGGAAACAGGACGCTGGCAGGACGCCGAAACCACCTACCTTCAGGCCATCAAGACCAGACGTTCGCTGGGCCTGGACGAATCGGCCGGACAAACGATGGTCAACCTGGCCGGCCTCTACCAGAATTCCCGGAGGCTGCAAGAGGCAGAAGCGACCTACCAGCAGGCCCTGGCCATATTCCGGAACCTCGACCGCAAGACGGAGGTTGCAGCCACCCTGAACAACCTGGGCGCCCTCTACCAAAGCTCACGACGATGGAAACAAGCCGAGGACGCCTACTACGACGCCTTCGCTATCTACATGCAATTAGGCTTGAAACGACCGCTCGCGCAAGCACGGCTCAACATCGCCGACATGGACGCCGCGCAAGGCCATTACGGCACCGCCCAGACCATGCTCTACAACGCCCTCGCCGAATTCGCCGCTCTGGGCCTTGTCGAACATCAAGCCAGAACCTACCGTTCCCTCAGCATGGTCCTGTACCTCAACGGGGAACAGGACCGCGGCTGGGACGCGTTCACTACCGCCGTGAAGCTCTACCGAAGCCAAGGACTGCACTTGGACACGGCCTGGACCTCAAGCCGGTGGGCTTTTCTGCTCCACCACCACAGTGCCAAGAAAGCCGTCCCCGACAAGAAATCAAAAATTCTCCAAACCGCTCTCGAACTCGCAATACCAGCGGCTCAGTATCTGCAATCCAGGCGATTCCAATTCAGCAGCGCATCCGATCGGATCCAATGGGCAGCCCAAGCACGCGAAGCATCGATCGTGGCCCTCGACCTCGCCGCGTCAGCCGCACAGCACTCCACCCTCGCGGACCTGATCGAAGCCCACATCAACTCCACCAGCCACCGCAGCACCGCCGGCATCGACAAAACCGCACCCGGTGACCACGAACACCACAGACCCGGCGCGGACCTCCTGCCAGGTACAGAGCAAGCCCACAGAGAACTAGCGCCCCCCGTCCCGGCCACGGCCGGAACGGGCTCGCTCCTTGCAGACGCCGAACTGCCGGCCTCGCCCCCGCCGCCCCTCCTCATCCCCACGCACCATCGGCCTCGAACGGCCCTCAACACCTGGGGCTCCGATGACTACCCCACACTCGACACAGCCCCGCAACCCGTGCGGACCTGGTGAAGAAGAAGCAGCACAAGCAAGGCGGGCTAGCTCACCTCACGCATTGCCTGGTCTCTGAACGAAGGCAACCCCGGTCGACTTAGCACGGATCCGTGCCGTACGGAGGATTCGGTCAGGCGATGTTGAGGGTGGGCCTAGAGCGAGGGAGCCGACTAGGCCAAAATGCCCCGGTTCCCTGGTGCGAGGGCGAAGGCCGGACCGCTCCAGGGATTCCTTTCATTCAACCTGAAGACCCCAAGGTCACCACCGTCGGCCAGTTCGAAGGACTCCAGGAAGTAGGCGCTCCCGCCGTTGTCGGGACTGGTTCGATCCGTCGAGTTGAATTCTTCCCTCAAGAGGGCAGTGAAGTAGCTTCCCTGCTCATGCAGGACGGGGTTGTCCCTCTCCCGCTGGGTGTACACGCAGATCATCGAAAGTCGCTTCCTGCCATTTCCAAACATGCCCATTCCCAACAAGCCTTCCCCACCGAATTTGTCGTGAACGCTACCTCTCCAACGTGTTCTTCTGGCTTGCGGCCATCCGCGGTACGCCGGAGTTGAATCCTATCCGCGCAGGGTTGCACATGCCTGCAGGCGCCGGCTACGAGTTCGGCGCTCCCCTGCCCGCGGTGCGCATGAGCGAGCTGTTCCCGGCACCCGGTCCAGCCCGCTAGAGCTGAGCCACGGAATGGGCGACGAAGGGCGCGGCGGTCGACTCGCCGTCGTCCGTTCCCGCGGCGAGGCGCGACGCGACCCGGAGATCACGGAGCGTGTCTGAAGAGCCGACGTCCTTCGCCTGTGGTGCCTCGCCATTCGCCACGCCGTCCTCACGAGTCGGCTCAACGTCCGTGCAGGGCTGGCGTTTCTGGATACCGACCGGGTCCGGCTATGGGAGCAGCGCATCACTGTGGCCGAGGCGTCCCGGCCGCGGGACTTCTCGAACAACGGCGGGGTAGTCGAGGCATTCCAAGGAGCCTGAAGCGCAATCGCCTCCACCGCTGCCAGGCGCAAGGGCCCCGCGCACCTCCGGGCCGCGCTCGAGGAGGCAGCGCGCGGCGGGAACGACACCGATACCGTCGCCGCCATCACCGGCGGCCTCCTCGGAGCCGGCTACGGTATCTCCGCGGTGCCGTTCGAGTGGTGCCGCCCCCTGCACGGCTGGCCCGGCTCAACCCAGTGGACCTGGAGCGGCTCGGGATGGAACTCGCTGCGGGAAAAGGCCCCCGAATCGGATCTTGGCCCAACATCGACCGGTTCGACCACTCGCGCTACGTCTCGCCGTCCGAAGTGGAAGTGGTAGCCGACCCGGCTGATCCGGGTTGTTGCTGGGCGCCGCGCCTGCCGTTTCCCGCGACGATTAGGACGATTGACCGGCCGTTGTTATCACCAGGTCCGGATGGGCCATCCGGTTCTCCAGAGGCGGCCGGTAGGAGCGAGTGCGGCAGCGAAGCGGGCCAGAACCAGACGGGCTGGTGGGTTGTGGGCCGGTTGCCAGGAGCGGGGGTGGGGGTACCACCGGCAGAGTGGCGGTGGCTAGGAGGGCGGCGGGGCCCGCAGCGGTGAGCGCCAGGCCTTCGTCCGGGTCGGAGGTGGCGAAGGGTGTGGGCCTGCAGGTGGGTGCAGCTTCGGCGGCTTCGATCCCGAAGGCGCGGTGGGCGAAGGCCAGGTCCATGGTGTTCTGGTCGGCTGGGGTGGTGTGGGCGGTCCCGTTCAGGCGGGTCTCGACCAGGTCTGCGACCAGGGCCGGGTCCCCGGCCTCGGCGGCGAGGGCAAAGGCCAGATCCAGAGCTGCCGACGCCCGTCCCGCCCAGGCGAATGCGCTCGGGAGCCGTTCGGAACTGGAACCGGACTGCGTCCCTGTGCAGCGCGGAGGCAGCGCCAGTTCGAAGGCCCGTTGGGCCGGCTCGGCCGCCCTGATGCAGGGCGCGGGCGTAGCGGCTGTCGGCCCAGGCTGCGTCCTGGGCCAGGCCCTGGACGAGGTAGGCGGCGCGGCCCCGCTGGTAGTGCCCTTCGGCCTCGCTCAGAGTGCGGCCAGCACGGCCAGAAGGGCCAGACCCATGCAAGCGCCGCCCGTCCCGTCGTTAAGGCCGAGTCTCGTGTACAAGCCCAGGGCCGCCTCCCCCGGTTCCATGCGAGGATCTAGCCCCGCTGCACCGACGCGCCGCGGTTCGCCAGGCCCGCTGCCCCGGTCTCACGGGAGCTAGCGGCCCCTCCCCCGGTCCTTGTCCCCGCCTGGCCGGACTGTGCTGCTGGGGGCCCTCTCCGGTGCGGTGCCGGGGACCCTTGCCGGGGTGGTGGGGAATGACTGGGCGGCGAGGCGCCGGGCGTGGTCCTGCTCGCTCTCGACGATCGGGGCGGCGGCAAGCCACCGTGACGCTCCCGACGCCGTAGCCTGGGCGGCGAGGTGCTGTTCCTGGAGGGTCTGGAGGTTCCCGCGTACGGCGGTGAGCCTGTCCATGGCTGCGGTCCTGATGCGTTCGGCGTCCTGCAGCCTGCCGGAGGCCTTGTGCATGTCGTGGAGGGCGCGCATGGTGTTGCGCAGCTGGGCCAGGAGCAGGGCGTGCCCCGCGGCGGTGGAGGGACCCACGGCCGTCTGCATGAGCAGCATGCCGGCGCCCTTCGCACTGGGCATCGGGGCGTGCTCGGTGCGGGGCGGGAAGCGGCGCAGCTGGGCGGTGCGGGAGAGGGCCTTGGCGGTCTCGGCCAAGGGCCCGGGGACAGGTTCGGTGCGCAGGCTCCAGGCCGCGAACGCCCCGGAGGTCTCGCGGGCGAACTGCGCCCACAGGGCATCGTCGGTCAGCGGGATCGTCTTCATCCGCTCGAACAGTTCCCCGACCTCTGCTGTGGCCTTCTCCCACTCGGCAGCGGTCGGCACCCGGGCCTCGCGCCCCTGGGTGGTCGGGCGCTTGCCGTTGGCGGCGGCCTGCCATTCGGCCCTCGCAGCCGTGGTGGTCTCCTCGGTGAGGGTCCAGCCCTTGCGCAGCTGCGGGAGGGCCAGGTCGCGGGCGATCCTACCGCCGCCGAACCACACGGGCCTCTCCGCCCTGCTCTGGGGGCGGAGTGCGACCGAGTAGCCGGTGACCGTGGCGGTGTCCCCGTGGGCGAAGCGGGGGCGGACGAGGATCCCGGTGCGGCGCAGGCGGCGGACGAACTCGGCCTCGTCCAGGCTCGCGGTGGACGAGGCCCGGAGGGCGCGCTGGAGCGTCTCGCGGTCCAGCCCGGGTGCGCCCTTGGCGGTGGCGCGTTCGCGCTCCTTGGGGTGGTAGCCGCGCTCGGAATGGACACCCCGGACGACGCGCAGCCCGTGCTCGGCTTCGAGCTCGGCGCAGGCGGCCTGGGCGCGTCTGAAGTCGTTGTGCTGGCTCCACCGGGTGCCGTCCTCGCGGACCATCGACACGGCCAGGTGGATGTGGTCGTTGCCGGCCTTGCTGGGGCCGTGGTGGATCGCGATCCACCGGCACGGCGGCTTGCCGTCGGCACCGGTGAAGCCCATCCTCTCCGCGAAGCCGTGGGCGACCTTCGCCCACGCCTCGTCGCTGATCTGGCCCTCGTCGGCGGGCAGGCTCAGCGAGACGTGCAGGACGTGCTTGGCACCCAGTTTCCCGGCACCGAAGACGGCCCTTGGGATATCCATCTCCCTGCCCAGCTTCAGGGCCGACTCTGCATCGAGCCGCTCCCCGGCCTCGGCGTCGACGATGATGTCGGAGGCGGCGACCAGGCGCTGGTCCCTGTGCTCGTTCGCCCGGCCCGGGCCCACGAGGTAGTTGATCAGCCCGATCATCCGCTCGCCCTTGGTCACGTTCGGCATCATGGACGCATCACCGCCACCACGGCCTCGTCGATCCGCGCCATGAGCCGGCGCGCCACGGCCACGGCAGCGGCAGCGTCGTCCGGGAATTCCCCGGTCGCGTTCGCGTGCCGGGCGATCTGGTTCACATTGTTCGACACCGCACCCAGCAGGGTCCGGATCCCCAGCAGCTCCGCGGCCAGATTGCGCCGGTCATGAGCGGCCTCCCCCGCCGCCGCGAACGCGCCTTCGAACAGCAGCCGCGGCACGCTCACGTTCGCCTGCGAAGCACGCACAACCAGAGCCGCCTTCTCCGCCTCCGTGACGTACACCTCGACCCTCCTGGTCCGCCCACCCGGGGTGCTGTCGCGCCGCGACTTCCCAAGACGAGCTGCCTTCGGCTCGGCCACGACCACTCCCTCCCCCGCCCAGCGCAGCGACCCCGAAACCTCGGGGAACCAGACCCCAGTCTGCCAAGGACCCGGGCACCGCCCCGGGGACGACACGCCATTTACCCCCGGGTAAATGTATAGCTTGCTCCTCCGATGAGTAGTTGTGCGGTTTTCGAAACCTCATGCGCGGCTTCCGTCCAAGAGTCCGCTCCGCGGATGTACAACGCTCGCACAAACACCGTGGCGCGGCAGGGCGGAGAGGGTCGCCGCCCGTAGTCTGGCGGCATGGACATCCAGCAGATCGAAGAGGCCGCGCACCGCAGAATCGAGCAGGACCGCAACGAGCGCATCGCCGCCGTCCGGGAGTACGCCAACGCCGCTAAACGAAGCGCCGACGCACGCGTCGAACTCTCCGCAGCCGACAATGAGCACCTCGCCAAATACCGCGCCGCCCTGCGACAGGGCTGGACTGACTCAGACCTAAAGGGCTTCGGCATCGAGCCTCCCGCAAAGAAGCTCGGAGGACGGCCCCGCAAGGCGCGCACAGCACCCCGCCAGCGCACGTCCGAAGAGTGAAGTTCGTGGCTAAGAAGAACAACCGGGACTTCCAGCAGCCGATCGTAGACTTCGAGGCCACCTCTATCCGCGAAGGCAAAGGAGCCTGATGGCCGAGGTCAGCATCAACGGCGTCCCGCACAAACCGGTGCCAGGCAGTCTTGCCAACGGGATCAGCCCGGACAGGCTGCGCACCATAGTCCAGGACTCCCACCTGAACTTCCTCATCGGGGCAGGGACGCCCTCGTCGTTCTTCGGTCTGCTCGGCAACGTCGAGGACGCCCTGACGCAGGTCGCAGAGTCGACGGCCGCCGATGACGTCAAGGCAGTCGTGAAGGCCTCTATCCAGGCCTACTTCTTCGACTCGGTGCTCACCCCCAACCTCAAAGTGGTCGAGCGCCACGCGGACACCGAAGACGTCCTGACCTCTTACGCCAAGTTCCTTCGGACCCTCAACCGCATCCTCCTCAAGCGGCACAGCTCGATCCTCGCAAAGCAGGCGAACATCTTCACGACCAACGTCGACATGGTCTTCGAGGTTGCGCTGGAGCAAATGGGCATCGACTTCAGCGACGGGTTCAGCGGCAAGATCCGTCCGCGCTTCGACCTAGGGGACTTCAACACGATCCGGCTGCGCATGGCAAGTAGGTTCGAGCAGCGCTCAGAGGTTCCGGTGTTCAACCTGGTCAAGATCCACGGCTCAGTGGGTTGGCTACAAGAGCACCGTTCGCCGGAGCGGACCGAGATCATCTTCGACCACGGACTCTCACTGGTGTCCGAGGTCCAGCGGGCGCTCGATGCAGCGCGAGGCGACCTCATCGCAATCACCGACGGGGACCAAGTTGATGCAGCTGCACTGATCCCGAAGGCGCCGACAAGCGCAGTCCCGGCGACGGTTGCCCGGTTCACCGATGCGTACGACAGACTCGGCATCGTCAATCCTGACAAGCGCAAGTTCGCCACCACTGTTCTCAACGAGACCTATTACGAGCTGATCCGCCGGTTCGCCAACGAGCTGGAAAAGGAAAACAGCGTCCTGTTTGTCCATGGTTTTTCGTTCCGCGACGAACACCTTCGCGACGTCGTCGTCCGGGCAGCGAGGTCCAACCCGACGCTTCAGGTGATCGTCTTTTGCTACTCGCGGACGGACCTCGCCGAGTATCAGAAGCTGATCCCTGACACCGACGTCAAGAACACCAACATCCTCTTCGTCGTGCCCCCGGAGCCGGAGGATGGCGCAGCGGAGATGAAGGCATCACTCGACGTCGTGACGAGCGACTACTTTGTTCCGATCATTGCGGACAAGTTTCCCTCAACAGATCAGCGCATCGAGTTGGACATCCGAATCCCCAGGGAAGAGGGCACGGTTGTTTGAGGGCGACTCCTTGGAGCAAGACACGGTATTTCGGGTCGGTCGAGTCGTCTCTGTGGAGGGTCGGCAGGTCCGTGTCTCCGTCGACAAGCTCAAGAACAACTCACACCTGCTCTTCCAAGGCGGCATCGTCCGCAACGTGGCTGTGGGCGGCTACCTCAAGATCGTCAAAGGCTTCTCGGAGCTGATCGCCAAGGTCGACGGCGAGGTTATCGAGGAAGACCGCGGTGCATCGGCGGTCTACCGACGCGGCGTCGACCCGATGTCCCGCCAACTCCAAGTCAGCCTCGTCGGCTACATCGAGAGGGGTCGCTTCGAGCGCGGCATCCGCGAGATGCCTCTGCTCGACAACGAGTGCTTCATTCTCACCGAGGCCGAGTTCGGTCTCATCCACGCCTTCGTCGACGAATCCGACATTCCTATCGAGATCGGCGTGCTCGCGATGGAGCCAACCCAGGCTGTTTCGGTCGGCGTCAACGCCATCTTTGCCAGTCACGTAGGGATCTTCGGAAACACCGGCAGTGGCAAGTCCTACACCCTCGCCAAGCTGTACCACGAATTGTTTGAGCTCTACGGAGGAGTCGCGAGCTTCCGAGAGCGGTCGCAGTTCGTGTTGATCGACTTCAATGGTGAGTACCTCAACCGCAACAGCGACAGCGCTGGCAGTGACCGACGCTCGACCAAGGCCGTGACTGGTGAGGCGAACAAGCGCGAGTACGCCCTCAGCACGCGCTCCGCCGATGCACCGAAGTTGCCGCTCCCTTCGAGTGCAATGCACGACCTTGCGTTCTGGACGGTCCTGTTGGACGCCACAGAGAAGACCCAGGCCCCCTTCCTCGGTCGCGTGCTCAACAGCGACTACTGGGACCGTCGGATAGGGGATCCCTCCGACCTTCTCGCGGTGCTCGGCGACATGGTCCTTCGGGCGACCAAGAGCAACGATAAGTCTCTCGATCGCCAGACGGTGCTCAACCTTCTCGCCGAGGTGCAGAGTTGCCTGGGATCGGCCGCCCCACAAGAGTTGGCCGACTTGATCGACGACTTCCAGACGAACCTGCACTACAACGCAACGATGGGGAAGTTCTTCTGGGGACCGTGGTCCAACTACATCGACCCGGACCATGCCGCTTGGGAATCGCTCACGAAGGACAAGGTCGTTCAGCTGCCGATTGATTTCTCGGCGATCGAGCCCGGCGTCGACCTGATCCGGTTTAAGATCGTCCTCCAGTACTACAACGACATCATCAGCGGATTCTCGAACCGCGAGCATCTCTCGCCACTAATCAAACGCCTCGAAACGCGAGTCCCGGATATCAAGAAGCTCATCGTCGCCGACGACAACGAGACATACAACGAGCCGCTGATCGTCGTATCGCTCCGCGACGTGAACCTCTCGATGCGCAAGGTCATCCCGATGCTCCTCTGCAAACACCTGTATGACCGAAAGAAGGAGAAGGATCCGACGAATCAGCGGTACTTGAACCTGATCATCGATGAGGCTCACAACATCCTGTCACTGGAGTCGTCGCGCGAAAGCGAGGCGTGGCGGGACTACCGCCTAGAGACCTTCGAAGAGATCGTCAAGGAAGGCCGTAAGTTCGGCGTCTTCCTCACGCTCGCGAGCCAGCGGCCCCACGACATCTCGCCAACGATCATCTCCCAGCTTCACAACTACTTCCTCCACCGGCTCGTGAACAACCTCGATGTCCAGGCTATCGAGAAGGCTGTCGCCTACCTCGACCGGGTCTCCTTTGAGCAACTCCCAATCCTCCCGAGGGGCGTCTGCGTGGTCGCCGGAGTCTCCGCACAGGTGCCCGTGATCGTGAAGATCAGTTCGCTCCCGCCAGAGTCGGAGCCGAACAGCAGGACAATGTCAGTCACGGATGAGTGGCTGAAGCCGCTCCCGCCAGAGGAACCCGACGAGGACCCGGACGATCCCTGGTGGATCATCGGCACAACCCCAGAAAGCGACGACGATCCACCCTTCTGACGCGTCCTTTTGTGCTGACTTCGGTCAAGTCCCGGTGACTCCGCCATCCAGTCCGCATCCACCTCTCGGACGTCGACCGGGAACCTCGACATTTCGTCCCGTGAGGGATCGCTCACGCATGCTTCTGACGGTCGATCATCCAGGGACGGTGATGCTCGCCTGGAGCGATTCCTAGATCGAACGGCCGGAACCGGCGGACGGGAACACGCTGGATGTCCCCACCGATCGATTGAGCGAAACGCTTATTCAGCCTTCGCGCGGCGACGTTGTCGTCAAGAGTGGCCATCGCGATGTCGCGTTGCGGTTGCCACCCGGCGGCCGCGCTGAGGAGCGCCAGTCCTACCCCTCGTCGCCGCGCAGAGGGAACTACTGCAACCAGCTGAATGAAGATCGGGTCGGAATCGGTTCGACCCGCGGCCACACAACAAAGACCGACAGGACAATCAGCGATCTCTGCCAACAAGACGAACTGCTGCGCAATCTTCGACACGTTGTATTCGACAGACTGAATGTAGGTTGACTCGCAGCCTGCCTGTATCCAACGCATCCAGCGACCGTCCTGCGCCGTCTCCTCCGCCTCGCGGATCAAGACCTCCGAAGGCGGCAAAGCCTCCAACCCTTGCTTCCATGCGCCGAACCCTGGTTCGCGGTACGGGGAGGATGGAACGAACATACACGAACGCTATCAACGATGAATGGCCGTTCCGGGACCTGTCTGAGCGGGTGGCAGCCTGGTCACCTCTCAGCTTGTGCCCGTAAGCCGGCCCATCACCGTGGATGCGGCCCCTCACCACGGTGCCGCATCAATCCGACCCCACAGCACGTACGCAAATGATTGCTTGGGGACCTGGGCGGCGGGCCTATTGACGGGGACTGAGAGGGTCGTCCGCGCCATTTCGCAGATGCTTCACGCGCCCGCGGCGTCGGCTCCCGTCTGCCTCAGCGGGTCTTGAGCCGGTAGAGCTGAAGCACGGCTTCGAGGTCCGGATCGTCGTGGCTGATGTGAGTGCTCGACATGACGGCCACGGGATCAGGGCCCACTCCTGTGTCGCGGCGCCGGAGCCAGTGGGCCCAGCAGACACCGGAGCCGTACTTGCTCGCGAAGCGGACCCCGGCCGGGTACGAGCCGTCGTCGAGCAGGAGGCCCCGGAGCCAGCCGGCGACCATGGTCGTGGCCCGGCGGTTCTCGCCGGTGAGGGTGCTGAGGGTGACCTGCTCGAGCGGCGGATCCGTGATCGTCGCGAGCTGCGGGCCGAGCTCATTGTTGAGCACGGCGATGGATTCAGCCGCAGTGAGGTCTATCCACCGCCGTGGGGACTCGACCCGGATGCGGTACATCAGCCGGCTGTCCCGCCAGATCGCCGGGATCCACCCCGGCGCCATCAGCCCGATCCGCTCCCAGTCCTTGCGAACCATCCGCTCGGCCTCCTCGAGGCCGATGCCGAAGTGCTCGGCGGCGAACACCGTGGCAGTCCTGTACCCGGCCACGTTGCGAGCCATGGCAAGGGTCTCGGCGAACGCCGTCCTGCGGGTCTCGGCTAAGTAGACGGTCGACCCGAGCGTGTCGAATCGGTACCAGCCCGAAGGGTCTTCACCCGCCTCGCGGGCCACAGGGCTGAGCGGGCCATAGGAGGTCTTGGCGATCCGCCAGCCCTCGACCGCCCCCTCGGTGTACGCCAGGCCAGTCCTCGAACAGACCCCCGGCGTCATCCGGCGAAGCCGTCCTCGACCATCGCCTTGGCCGCCGCCATCACCTCGGCCGCACGGTTCTGGCTGATCGCCTCGACCGGGGACACCTCGCCGAGGTAGGGATTCGCCCCCACGAACCACAGCCGGGCCACATGGTCGCCTTCGACGTCGGCGACAAGCTGCCAGGCCCGGTGCGCGAGCACGAGGCACGCCTGTGCCTCGTCCCGGGGCTCGGGGCCGTCGGTCCTGGCCCAGCGGTAGGAGATCTTCGGGTCCTTCGCCCCGGCAAGGGCCGCGACCAGGGTCGGACCCAGCGAGCCGTTCAGCTGCCGGACGATCTCGCGGATCCCCAGCCGGGCCGTACGGCCGTACGCCGCTCCGACGATCGAATCGATGCTCATGACCAACACCACCTTACCCACGCCACGTTACCGTAGACAACACTGAAAAACCACCAAAATTCCACTTGAGGGCGCGCTGCCCCGACCACCCAGAGCCTGAAGCGAAGTCGAGCGGGTCGCGTCGACTCCCCCATCGTGGGCTTGTCACATCAGGCGGTTCCTCAAGGGGCTGAGGGCTGCCGGTCTTGGTCTGCGGAGAGGGCTCTGAACCGGGGCGACAGCTCAAGGACAGAGGGCCAGCGCCTTTTCAGGCCTTTTTGACACCCGGACGTGACGTGAGCAACAATTGTACGTCTGTCAAACAACTGTACGTCCTACGTACACAGGTTCATAACGGAGTGGATCTCATGAGAAGAGCCCTGAAGTCGGCGTTGGGCCCGCGCCTGTACATCACCGTCGCGGTGGCGATCATCCTCGGCGCCGCAGTCGGATTCATCTTCCCCTCCTTCGGGGCTTCCCTCGCCCCGGTCGGCACGGGATTCATCCAGCTGATCCAGATGCTGATCGCCCCCGTGGTGTTCTGCACGATCGTCACGGGCATCGCGGGGGCGGGGAAGCTGACCTCCGTGGGGCGGATCGGCGTCAAGGCGCTGGCCTACTTCGAGATCATGACCACCGTCGCCCTCGCGGTCGGCCTCGTGGTCATGAACATCCTGAAGCCCGGAGCCGGGATACACGCCAAGGCCAGCGAGCTCAAGCTGAACGAGGCGGCGAAGGGCTACGTGAGCACGGGCCAGCACCAGAACTGGTACGACTTCATCCTGAACATCATCCCGAAGAGCTTTGTCGGCGCGTTCACCGACGGCAACGTGCTGCAGGTCCTGCTCATCGCCGTCCTGTTCGCCGTCGCGCTCAAGATGCTCGGCGCCAAGGGCGAGCCGGTGGTGGCCGCGGTCGGCAGGATCAACGACGCGATCTTCGGCATCATCAAGCTCATCATGTACCTCGCCCCGCTGGGCGCGTTCGGCGCCATGGCCTACACGACGGGCAAGTTCGGGGTGTCGACGCTGGTGAGCCTGGGTTCGATCGTGGTGCTCTTCTGGGTCGTCGGCATCCTCTTCTGCGTCCTCGCCTTCGGTGCGGTCGCGCGGATCTGCGGCCTCCGGGTACTCCCCGTCTACCGGTACTTCAAGGACGAAATCCTCATCACCCTGGGCACCTCGAACTACGAGGCCGTCATGCCGCAGCTGATGCGCAAGCTCGAGGCCGTGGGCTGCCCGAAGCCGATCGTGGGCCTCGTGGTGCCCTCCGGCTACGCCTTCAACGGTGACGGCGTGTGCCTGTACCTCGGGTTCGCCTCCCTGTACATCGCCCAGGCCTTCGACATCAACCTCAGCATCTGGCAGCAGATCGCGCTCCTTGCCGTCTTCATGCTCACGTCCAAGGGCAGCGCCGGGGTAGCCGGGGCAGGCTTCGTCATCCTCGCCGCGACCCTCTCGTCCACCGGCACCGTCCCCGTGGTGGGCATCATGCTGATCCTCGGCATCGACCGCTTCCTCTCCACGATGCGCGGACTGGTCAGCCTCGCAGGCCAGATGATGGGCAGCCTCGTCGTCAGCGTCTGGGAACGCCAGCTCGACCGGCCGCGCGCCCTGCGGATCATGCGCGGCCTCGAAGCCCCGCTCGTGCAGATTCCCCTCCCGACCGCGGCCGCTCCCGCGTCCCCGACGGTCGCTTCCCACCACGGCGAGCCAGCGCCGGTGCCGAGCGCGCACTGACCCGCGGCCCGCTCCGCAGCGATCCAACCGCGAACCAAGAGATACAGAGAAACAGAGACCATGCCCCGCATCTCCTTCACCACGCCCACCGGGACCACCGCCGAAAGGATTATCGAACGGCGCGGCGGGTTCCTCACCCCGCTGGACCGGCTGCTCGCCCACAACGACGGGCTCGCCTCCGGCTGGAACTCGCTCCTCGGCGCGGTGAGGCAGAGCTTCTCCGTCCCGGGCGACCTGCGCGAACTGATCATCCTGCGGGTTGCCGTCCTGAACAGCGCAGACTACGAATGGGCAGCACATGTCGGGCTGGGCCGCGCCAACGGCATCCCGGAGGCGACCATCGAGGCAATCAGGGTCGAGGGGCCAGTGACCACAGGCGATGACCGGTACGACGCCGTGCTCGCCTACACCGATGCGATGACCCGCGGGGTCGCTGTGTCCGACGAGACCTTCGGGCGGCTCCGAGGTCTCTTCACCGAGACAGAGATCGTCGAGCTGACCGCGACAGTGGCCTCCTACAACATGGTCTCGAGGTTCCTCGTGGCCCTGGGCGTCACCGCGGCGGACCGCGAGCCCCTGCTGTCTGGCAACGCCTAGGAAGGAGGAATGATGACGGACACCCTCGAGGCCACCACCCCCGGGCCCAACCGGCACCCCCACAAGCCCCAGCTCGAGCTGCCGCCGAACGCCTGCGACGCGCACGTGCACATCTTCGGGCCCCACGACCGGTTCCCGTACGCCGAGGAACGCACCTTCACCCCAGAGGACGTCCCACTGGAGGACCTCGAAGAACTCCACCGGTTCCTCGGGTTCCAGCGGTCCGTCCTCGTCCAGTCGGCCTGCCACGGATCCGACCACAGCGCAGTGCTCGACGCACTCGAACGGGGCGCGGGCAGGTACCGCGGCGTGGCCCTGGTCGGCCCCGAGACGACCGCCCGGGAGATCGGGCGCTGGCACGAGGCCGGCATGCGAGGGGCAAGGATCCACTTCGCCGCGCACCTCGGCGCACCGCCCACCCGTTCCGAGATCGCGCGGATCGTGGACCTGGTCGGGCCCTTCGGATGGCACCTCGCCGTCCACGTCATGGGCCCGTCCATCCTCGACTTCGCCGAGCGGGTCCACGAGATCCCCCTGCGCATCGTCTTCGACCACATGGGGCGCTTCGACATCTCCCCCAGCCGCCCCCAGCGCGAGCGGGAGGCCCTCAAGCGGCTCCTCGTCGAGAACGACGACGTCTGGGTCAAGCTCAGCGGCGCCGACCGGATCGCCAGCCACCCGCCACAGCTGGACGACGCCATCGCCCTCGCCCGCGAACTCTTCACCACCCGGCCCGACCGATGCGTCTGGGGCACCGACTTCCCGCACCCGAACACCCACGGCTTCATGCCCAACGACGGCGACCTCGTCGACACCCTGTGCGGCATCGCGCCCACCCAGGACGAACTCGAGCTCCTCCTGGTGGCCAACCCCGAGGCCTGCTTCGACTTCGCCCCTAATGCATGACCGTGACCGCACCGATCTCGTCGGAGATCGTCCGCGCCGTCTCGACCAGAGCAGGCACGTACTCGCTGACCAGCCTCTCGTGCGAGACCCGGGCGGCGTTGGCGGAGACGTTGACGGCCGCCACGACACTCCCGCCCCGGGCGAACACCGGTGCGGCCGCGGAACGGATCCCCTCCTCCCGCTCGCCGTCCGCCGTGGCGTATCCCCTCGCGCGCGCCTCTGCCAGGACGCTGCGGAGCTCCTCGGGGTCAGTGATCGTGCTCGGAGTCAACGGCACCAGCTCGACCTCGGCCAGGTACCGGTCCAGGGCGGCGGGCTTCAGATGAGCCAGCAGCACCTTCCCCATGGAGGTCGCATAGGCAGGAAGCCGCGACCCCGTGTTCAGGGTGGTCACCATGCTGCGGTTGCCGGGGACACGCGTCAGGTAGACGATCTCGTTCCCGTCCAAGGTGGCCATGGAGCACGATTCGTTCAGCTCTGCGGCCAGCCTGCGCATATGAGGCTGGGCGGTCTCCCAGTAGGGCAGCGCAGAAAGGTAGGCGAAGCCGAGCCGCATGACCTTGGGAGTGAGGCTGAAGCGCTTGCCATCGGCTTCGGCGAACCCGAGGCTGACCATCGTCAGCAGGATCCTCCGGGCCGTCGGCCGCGTCAGTCCGGACAGCTCGGCGGCCTCGCTGATCGTGAGGGAAGGGTGTTCGTGGGAGAAGACCTGCAGGAGGCGGAAAGCCTTCTCGAGCGAATCGATCACATCCGGATTCTCACGAGACACTGCCGCTCCCTCTCACCTGCACGTCGGCGCGTCGCTCGCCCCTGGGCACTGACCGCCAGTGTACCGAGTGCCCCTTCCCACCTCTCGGAAGCTGAAAGGAAATGACCATGGACCAGGACTTCCTCGTCGTCTACTCGGACCCCGGCCAAGTGCCAACCGAGGAATTCCACGACTGGTACGACCACGAGCACGTGCCCCTGCGCATGCAGTTCCAGCAGTTCAGGAACGGCTTCCGCTTCCGAGCGGCCGACCACCGCACGCCCGGCTGGCTCGCCACCTACGACGTCGACCCCGGATTCCTAGACACCACCGCCTACAACGCCCTGCGCGCGCACCGCAGCCAACGCGAACAGGCCCTGGTACAGCGGCTGGCCACTCTCGACCGCCGCATCTACTCCCTCGACTACGAGGCTGGCCGCCTTGAAGGGGAGCCCCGCTACCTGATCCTCGTCGGGCTCACCTCCAACGACCACGATGGCCTGATCAAGTGGTACCGAGACGAGCACATCCCCCTCCTAACCTCGATCGAGGGCTGGAACAGGGTGCGCCAGTTCCGCCTCCGGGAGGGAGCAGGCGAGGCGCTGCTGACCGTCCACGACATCGAGCACCCCTCCCTCTGCGATACCCCGGAGTGGAAGCACGCCACCTCGACGCCCTGGCGCACAGAAGCCATGGCTTCGGTGACGTCGGCGACGCGCAGGGTCTTCGCCTTCCACAACTCGGGCCGCTGATCCCACGGCCCTACCCATCACCCCACAGCAGGAGAAGAAGGATGGCAGAACGCCTCAAAGACAAGGTCGCCCTCATCGTCGGCGCCGGCAGCGTAGGACCCGGCTGGGGCAACGGACGCGCGTGCGCCACGATCTTCGCCGCACAAGGGGCCAACGTCTTCGCTGCAGACATCAGCCAGGAAGCGCTGGACCCGACCCTCGACCTCATCCGCTCCGCCGGGGACACCGTAGAAGGCCAGCTCGCCGACGTCACCGACAGCGGCTCGGTCAAGGACTTGGTAACAGCGTGCATCGACCGCTTCGGACGGATAGACGTCCTCGTCAACGTCGTCGGCGGATCCCGCAAGGGAGGTGCCGCCGAACTCTCCGAGGAGGAATGGGCCCGCCAGCTCGACACGAACCTCACCAGCGTCTACCGCACCTGCCACGAGGTGATCCCGCACATGATCGAAGACGGCGGCGGATCCATCGTGAACATCGCCTCCACCTCCGGAATCCGCTGGACCGGGTCCGCACAGATCGCCTACGCCTCCTCCAAGGCCGCAGTCATCTCCTTCTCCCGCGTCACAGCCGTCCAGTACGCGCCGAACAGGATCCGGGCCAACACCGTTGTGCCCGGCCAGCTCCACACCCCCATGGTCGAGGCACGCCTCGCCCGGCAGCGCGCCGGCGGCGACGTCGAGACACTCATCGCACAGCGCCAATCACGCATCCCCCTCCCCTACGAGGGCGACGGCAGGGACACGGCCCACGCGGCCCTCTTTCTCGCCTCCGACGAAGCCCGCTTCGTCACCGGCACCGAGATCATCGTCGACGGCGGCATGACCGCACGCTGCGACTGACCCGAGGGAAGTCCGGGGGCGAAGAGAATCACACAACCGCCTCCGGCCTTCCGGCCGGCGCAGACTCCCCCGACCGACGCCAGCCGGTCGCTGCATAAATCTTGACTGCGGATGCGAGGGCAGAAGACCCAGCCTCCCCGTCGGCCCTCTGGCCCCACCCCGTGTCCAAACTAAGGTTCCTTTAGCGAGACTTCCGGGCAGGCCAGCCGGTCCTCCCCCACACATAGGTGACTTCCTTGAAATCTCAACGGAGCGTCTCGGTCCTAGTTGTCCCAGCAATGTGTCTCACTTCGATATTCTCAACATCGAGGAAAGTTTGACCTTTGACTGGAATGAGGCGGCGAATGGCGCGACTTGGCTACGCGCGGGTGAGCTCGGCGGAGCAGGACACCTCCCTGCAGATCCGCGACCTCGAGGCGGCCGGGTGCGAGCGGATCTACCGCGACCATGGAGTCAGTGGGGCCAGGGCCAGCCGGCCAGAGCTGGACAGGATGCTGGACCGCCTCAGCCGCGGCGACGAGGTCGTCGTGTGGAAGCTGGACCGGCTCGGCCGCAACACGCGCAACCTGCTCGAGCTCCTCGACGCCTTCAAGGAACGCGGCATCAAGTTCCGCTCGCTGCGCGACGGCATCACCACCGACCCCGACACCGAGCTCGGCGGGGCCATGGCCCAGGCCATGATCACCATCATCTCCGCCTTCGCCCAGCTCGAACGCGACCAGCTATCCGAACGCACCCGGGCCGGCATGGCCGCAGCAGCCGCCAACGGCCGAAAGGCCGGACGCCGCGAGGTCACCGCTGGCCACCCCAACGTCAAACGCGCACACGAGCTCAAGGCCCAAGGACTCAAACCCGCAGACATCGGAAGGGTCATCGGCGTCGGCCGGGCCACCGTCTACCGTTACCTGAGCCTCGATCTCGACTGAGACAGCCTCCAGGACCACCCATTCAGTGACCTCGACCTCGCTCGTCGGCTCGCCTTTCACCCACCCTCCTGGGGAGACTACCAGTGGGCCATCGACCACCTCGCGGGACGATCGCTGGCAACGAAAGTGATCCTGGCAGTCGACGCTCCGGACACGATCGCATTCAGGGCGGTTGTGTTCCTTCTCCGTCTTGCTCCTCATCTCTGGCTTGGGCCCGCATCCTGGTTTATCCCGGTGATTCCGGGCTTGCACAGTTTGCTCCCGCTTAACTAGATGACTGAACAGGACCGTGTACGGGGGGACTGTCGCTTGAACGGTGTTTGGGTTCGGCCTGATTGAAAGGATCAGGCCATGTCGAACACGACCGAGCAGTACGAAGACCAGATGATCGATCCCGTGACCGGAGAGATCATCGATCAGAAAGAACTCGCCGAGCGGCTGCTCGCGCAGGCCAAGGCGCAGGGCCTGTCCCTGGTCGGACCGGGCGGGCTGCTGGCCGGGCTGACGAAGACAGCGCTCGAGACCGCTCTGGAGGCCGAGCTCACCGAGCGCCTCGGGCACGAGCACGGGCAGACCCCGTTGGGGTCGAACATCCACAACGGGACCCGGCCCAAGACTGTGCTGACCCAGATCGGGCCGGTGCAGATCGAAGTCCCCAGGGACCGCGACGGCTCCTTCGACCCGGTGATCGTGCCCAAGCGCGCCCGCCGCCTGGATGGGATCGACGAGATCGTGCTGTCCCTGTCCGCCCGAGGGCTCACCACAGGGGAGATCGCCGCGCACTTCGACGAGGTCTACGGGGCCGCCGTGTCCAAGGACACGGTCAGCAGGATCACCGAGAAGGTCGCCGGGGAGATGG
>NZ_JTDL01000077.1 GCF_000802235.1 Sinomonas humi | reverse complement strand
CACGGGCCGTCCTCCCCGCGATGCTCGACGCCGGCAGCGGCGCGATCGTGAACGTCGCCTCCGAGGCCGCGCTGCGCGCCTCGGCGGCCGGCGTCGCCTACACGGCCTCGAAGCACGCGGTGGCGGGGCTGACCAAGAGCATCGCCTTCTTCTACGGGCCCTCGGGCATCCGCGCGAACGCCGTCGCACCAGGGGCGGTCCTGACGAACATCGAAGCACCGATGAAATCCGATTTCGCGGCGCGCCGGCTCGGCCCAATCATGCAGACCACAATCCCCGCCCCTGCAACGTCCGACCAGCTTGCCGCCGCCATCGCCTGGCTGCTCAGCGACGACGCCGCAAACGTCAACGGCGCCGTGCTCCCGAGCGACGGCGGGTGGTCCACCTTGTGATCGCTTCCCGAGGCCCTCGGGAAGCTAGCCGAACCGCCGATAGCGGATGTGGGTGGCGAGCGGTGAGTGAAGCACCTCGGCGGGTTCGAATCCGAAGGATTCGAGCCCGTCGAAGATGCGCTCGCCCGAACCCAGCAGGACCGGCGCGATGTCCAGGGTGAGCTCGTCGATCACGCCCGCGCTCAGGGCCTGCCGCACGGTCGAGGCTCCGCCCGCGATGTCTACGCCCTTGTCCCCGGCGGCCTCGCATGCCGCGGAGTAGGCCGCGTCAAAGCCCTCTGTGACGAAGTGGAAGACAGTGCCGCCGTCCATCTGAATGGGGTCGCGGGGATGATGAGTCAGTACGAACACCGGCGCGTGGTACGGCGGTTCGGAACCCCACCACCCGGTCCATTCCTCATCCCAGTCTCCGCGGATGGGCCCGAACATGTTCCGACCCATCACGTATGCGCCCCGCGGGCGCATGAGCCACCCGGCGGCGACCTTGTCGGCGTCGTTGGCTCGCGGGTCGCCGATATGCCAGCCATGCAGCTCGAGCCCCCGCTTGCCCAAGGGGTCCTCGCGGCTCTGGTCCGGCCCGGCGACGAAGCCGTCCAGCGAGATCGACATATGACAGGTGGTGTCCGGCACCGCGAACCTCCTGATTAATTGCGACTTGCGAGCGGCCGTGCGTGAACTCTGCAGCCTCTAGAACGTGATGCTACCTTCCCTACGATTCGGTCCCGCACGCTTGCGACGCGTCGTCGTCCTTGACCCCCCATTGCAACTAACCTATCGTTCTTAGTAATCGATGCAAGATTAGTTGCGGATGGAGCTCGTGATGACGATGCACTCGGCCACCTTGGCCATCAATGAGGCGATCCAGAAGAGGAGGGCCGCGGGGGAGGAAGTGCTGCATCTCGGTTTCGGCGAAGCTGGGCTGCCGGTGCCGGACTTCATCGCGGAGGCGCTCCGCAGTGCCGTGGGGAGAAACGGCTACGGAGCCGTCGTTGGTTCCGAAGAGGCGCGGGAGGCTGCGGCCGGCTGGTTCTGCCGAAGGGGGCTCGCCACCGAGGCTGGGCAGATCATTTTCGCTCCCGGGAGCAAGGCGCTGCTCTTCGCGGCGATCGCCGCGCTTCCAGGTGATCTGATCCTCGCCCGCCCTTCTTGGGTCAGTTATGCGGCCCAGGCGGCCCTCTTGGGCAAGCCCGTCGTCGAGGTCCCGATTCCTGCGAGGTCGGGAGGGATTCCAGACCCGGCGCTGCTCGAGTCCGCGATCCTTGAAGCGAGGGCCAGGGGCGGGAACCCCGGAATCCTCCTCCTGACCGTGCCGGACAATCCGACCGGAACGGTCGCGAGCGAGGGCGACGTCCGGGAGCTCTGCCGCATCGCTGAGAAGTACGGGCTCGCCGTCATCTCCGACGAGATCTACGCCCAGACCGTGCACTCGGGCGCGTCTGCGCCCTCTGCGAGCGCCCACTTGGAATCGCGAACGATCGTCACCACCGGACTGTCCAAGTCCTTGGCGCTGGGGGGCTGGCGCATCGGCTTCGCTCGGGTCCCGAGCAATGAGTGGGGGGACGCGGTGCTGCAGGACATGATCGGCATCGCGAGCGAAGTCTGGTCGAGCCTTGCAGCCCCGATGCAGGCCGTCGCCGCTCACGTACTCTCCGAGCCGGACGCCGTCCGGGAGCACATTCAACGCTCCACTCGCCTGCACGCCACTGTCGCGAATGCTGTTTGCGACGAGTTCCTGGCCGTAGGAGCCCAATGCCGCCGTCCCGAGGCCGGCTTCTATATCTATCCCGATTTTGAACCCGTCCGCGCCACGCTCGAGCGGAAGGGCGTCCGAACCAGCGAGGAACTCGCCGCGGTCCTCCTGGACCGGTACGCCGTCGGCGTCCTTCCGGGTGCCGCCTTTGGCGACGACGCCTCTGCCCTCCGCGCGCGGGTGGCCACGAGCCTGCTCTACGGAACCAGCGAACAGGAACGTTGGGCGTCGCTCCGTGCGGAGGATCCCCTCCAGCTGCCGTGGATTGCCGGCTCTCTGGAACACCTGCGCGCGGCACTCCAAGACCTGGTCTCCTGACGCGGGCCCTGAGGGATCTCTGCAACGGGCACACTGTTCCCGCAACTACAATTGCGGGAACAGTGTGCCTGTTGCATTTTCCGTCGGAAGGGATAGACGCCTTTGGCCGTGGGAACCTACGAAGAGCTCCAAGCGGAGTTGCAGGAGCGCATGCCAGCACTCGCTCCCGGGCAGCGGCGCATCGCGACAGTCCTGCTCTCCGATCCTGAGGGGACGGCCCTTCGCAGCATCGCCGAGACCGCCAAGGTCGCGGGCGTCAACCAGTCGTCTCTGGTCCGGTTCGCCACGATGCTCGGGCTCAAGGGATATCCCGCCCTCGTGCGGCTATGCCGAGACCACCTCTCGGGCCAGGCGAACCTTGTCTCGCGCTTTGAACGAGCACAGCAGCGCACTGGGCAGGAGTCCCTCTTCAGCGCCGTTCTCGAGCACGAGAAGGACAACCTGACTAGGAGCTACGCGAGAATCGGCCAAGCAGACTGGGACAACGCCGTCAGAACGCTCGCCGAAGCATCCTCCGTCTACGTCATGGGGCTGAGGAAATGCGCCCCCATCGCCCAGCTTCTGAGCTACTTGCTGAAACTGGTGCGCCGCCAGGTGGAGCAGATCTCTCCGGCGGCGGGCATGTTCGTCGACCAGCTTCGCGATCTCGATCCCGAGGGGGCGTTCGTGGCCGTCTCGATCCGCCGCTACACAGCCGATACGGTCCGCGCCCTCGAGCACGCCAAGGAACGGGGCCTCGCGACGATCGCGCTCACCGACGACCCGGCGTCGCCCCTAGCCCGCCTCGCGGACACCACGTTCTATCTGGAAACCGAGGGCGTGACCATCCTGCGGTCCCTGTCGGTGTTCACTTCGGTCGCTCAGACTCTGGCCACGGCCGTGGCACTTCACCTCGGCACGCGCAGCCGGCAAGAGCTTCTGGTCGATGAGCAGCTGCTCGCAGACTTCCATGTCTACTACGAGGACTGATACTGCGAGGACTGAACACGGCAGCCGCGCCCTCGCTCTCGAGGGCGCGGCACCGGGGGCGGCTGTCATTCAGAGGGTGCGGCTTCCGTTGCTTCCAGGGGTTCTGGCTGGGCCATGACGAGCGCGGGGACAGTCGCGGTCTTCCGAGCCTTTTGGTGGAGGAGGCCGGCCGTGACTGCGATCGCGGTGACGAGGGCGGTAAGCGCCAGCGGTGTGCGGGATGCAGGTGACAGCGCCATCCCGCCGACGATGACTGCAAGCACCGCCACTACCAGATAGGACAGGTGCGGGTGGCCCCACATCCTGACCTTGAGGGCGCGGACCTCCTCCGGGGTCTTGTGCCGTCGGGACACGATGTGGGTCAGGGAGATCGTCAGGTACACCACGACAGCGACGGAACCGGACGACGTGATGAGGAACGTGAAGACCGTCCCCGTGGGAAGGAAGTAGTTCGCGATCACGGCTAGGAAACCCGCGCTCGAGGCTGCGAGCACAGAAGCGACCGGCACCCCCGAACGTCCCGTGCGGCCGAGCGACTTAGGCCCCTCGCCGCGGCGCGAGAGGGAGAACAGCATTCTGGACGAGGAGTAGATCCCCGAGTTCAGGCACGAGAGGACTGCTGTGAGGACAACGAGATTCATGACCGTCTGGGCACCCGGGATGCCAAGCACGTTCAGGACCGCGGCGTATGGGCTCTTCGTTACCTCTGCGGCGTTCCAGGGCATGAGGGTCACCACCACGAGGATGGACCCGACGTAGAAGATGATGATGCGCAGCGCCACGCTGCGCATGCTCTGGCGCACCGCGGTGGTCGGGTCCTTCGCCTCACCTGCTGCGATGGTCACGAGCTCCGTGCCGAAGTAGGAGAAGAAGACGGTCAGCGTCGCAAGGAGAACAGGCGTGGCTCCGTGGGGGAAGAGACCTCCCCGGCCGAGGAGATTGGCGGCCCCGGGGGAAGCGAAGTGCGGAAGCAGGCCGAAGGCAGCAACAAGCCCGATCACGATGAAGAGGACGATTGCCGCGACCTTGACCATGGAGAACCAGAACTCGAAGCGGGCGAACGAAGTCACCGCAGCCAGATTTACCCCGGTCAGGACAAGCATGAAGGCCAAGGCGTACAGCCAGGTCGGGACACCGGGAACGATCTGGGCCGCGATGGCAGCGCCCGCGATGGCCTCGAAGGCGACCGTGATGCACCAGTGGAAGGAATAAAGCCAACCGACAGCAAGACCGGCCCATGAACCCAGCTCACGGGAGGCGTAGGTCGAGAACGAGCCAGTCTCCGGGCTCGCGGTCGCGAGCTCGGCGAGCATCCGCATGACCAGGATGACGATGAGGCCGACGAACAGGTACACGAAGACGACGCCGGGTCCGGCGGACGCGATCACGCTTCCGCTGCCGACGAAAAGACCAGCGCCGATGACGCCCCCGATGCCGATCATTGTCAGCTGGCGGGTGTTGATCGAGTGCTTGAGGTCTTGGGACCTCAACAGTGATGCAGCCATGTGGCCCTTCCGGTCATAGGGATGTGACGCAGCTAACGCCCCGAGCCATCGAACAGCAAAACCCCGCCGGATGCAAGTAAACTTGCCTAGCTAGCGTAGATAGCATTTTTAGCTGCATGGGGGTGATCTGTGGGATCCTTCTCAAGCGCGCGGCCTGCAGGTAGTTTCACTGGGTTAAGCAAGGGGTAAGAATTTTCGAGTTCAAGTCGCCGCTGCAGGAAGACAGGAAAGACCAGGACAGGAGCAAGGGGCACCGCTGATGACTTCGAAGCGTCAGACGCGGTTCGGTGCCGCCCAAATCCTCTCGACAGTTCGGCCCAGCAGAGTCCCGGCCCCTGAGAGTGAGCCGGGGGAGCCCACTTCCGGCCCTGCTGGTCAGCCGGGGTCGAAGCGCCGATTCGGGCGCGGCCGTCCGCTCAGGAACGCCGCGATCGCCATGGGAGTGGCCATCGCCCTCGTCGTAGCCGGTTCGGTCCTGACTGCACTGGCGCTGCGCTCAGCACTTGGGATGGACAAGGTGACCGACTACCCGGGCCCCGGCTCTGGGCAGGTCGCGGTCACGGTCAAGCCCGGCAGCGGGGTTCTAGAGGTGGCGCAGGAGCTGCAGCAGGACGGCGTCGTCGCGGATGCAGATACCTTCGTACAAGCCTTTGCGGATGCCAACGGGAAGATCCATCCGGGTGATTTCACGTTCAAGAAGCAGATGAAGTCTTCGGACGCGGCGCAGATCCTGGCGGGGAACACGGCTCCGGTGATCTATTTCGCGCTCAGTGCGGGCATGCGGGTGAGCGATTCGCTGGCTGCGATCGCGCAGGCTGCCGGGGTGAACCCGAACGACCTGAACGCGCTGAACAGCCAGCCGCAGCAGTTCGGCCTTCCGCCGCAGGCGAAGAGCCTCGAGGGTTATCTGGCCCCGGGGGAGTACAAGTTCCCGGTGGGGACCCCGGCGAAGGACATCATCGCGAAGCTGGTCTCGACCACGGTGGACGAGCTCAAGGCCGACGGGGTCACGGATCCGACCAAGCAGTACCAGGACCTGATCGTGGCGAGCATCGTCCAGGCCGAGGGCGGCCAGGCGGACTACGGCAATGTGGCGGGGGCGATCTACAACCGGCTCAAGCCGAACGACCAGACCAACGGGCTGATCCAGTCGGATGCGACGGTCACGTACGGGCTGGGGACCAAGACGGTCCAGCTCACGGACGCGCAGAAGGCGGATCCGGCCAATCCGTACAACACGTACGTGCACCCGGGGCTGCCGCCGGGGCCGATCGGCTCGCCGGGGGCGAAGGCGGTCGCGGCGGCGGCGCATCCGACGCCGAACAACTACCTGTACTGGGTCACCGTGAACCTGGACACGGGCGAGACGAAGTTCGCCTCGACGTATGCCCAGCATCAGGCCAACGTCGCCCAGTACCAGCAGTGGTGCACCGCCAACCCCGGGAAGTGCCACTGACTGCAGGCTGCCGCGGGGGCGCTCCGGTTGGATCTGTCGTCTCGCCGCGATGCAGCGAAAACGCTCACGCCTTCTACAGGGGCTTTGGGTATTGTTTTCCCATAACAGCACCTATGGTTACCAACTGCAGGTCTGGCAGGGAGGCAATCGTTGGACGCGAAGCAGCAGATCCGCGAGGCATCGTTCCCGCTGTTCGCGGAGAGAGGCACCCGGAGCGTGGGTGTCGACGAGCTGATCCAGGCCTCGGGTGTAGCCAAGGCCACCTTCTACAAGCATTTCCGCTCGAAGGACGAACTCGTCCTGGACTATCTCGACCAGATGTACGAGCGGCGCAGAGCCGCCATTGAGCAGGCCGTCTTGGCGAGGGGATCGGGGCCCGATGCAATGGTCGGCGTCTTCGACGTTCTGGACACATCCTGTGCGAGACGCCTTCCCATCGGAGCTTCATTCATCCACATCCTCATCGAGTCAGGCCTCCAGAGCCCGGTCGGGCAAGCATGCGTGAGCTATATCGAGCGCTTCCGGAACGGGCTCGCGGCGATGGCCGAGAGAGCGGGCCTCCTCGACCCGGGCGAGTTCGCGCGGGATCTGCAGTTCGTCATCAAGGGCGCTCTGGTCTCCGCCGTCGAAGGGGACACCGAGGGGCTTGCCAGAGGCAGGCGCATGGCCGAGCGGCTCGTTGCTCTCTACCGCCCTTCGGAGGCCTGAAGCCGTCCAGGCCCTGGCGAAGGCGTGAATGCTCGGCCTGTAGTGTCGAAGGCAGGAGCGAGCACCGGGAGGGCATGTGGCAGTACTGATCGTCAACCCGATCAAGCAGGGGGCTGAGGAGATCAGGGCAATGTTCCGCCGGTACTGTGCGGAGCAGGGAGCGCAGCCCGCCGTGTTGGAGACCTCGGTGGAGGACCCGGGTGGCGGCATGGCCCGCCAGGCTCTCGAAGGAGGCGCCGATTTCGTGGTGGTCGCCGGCGGCGACGGCACAGTACGGGCTGTGGCTGGTGAACTCGCGGGAACAGGGGTCCCGCTGGGTGTCGTGCCGCTCGGCACGGGGAATCTTCTGGCCCGGAACCTCGGCATTCCGGTCGATGCCCCTGTGGACGCTTTCGCCGTGGCGGTTTCGGGCCAGGAGCGGCATATCGATGTCGCCTGGGCAGCTGCGGACGACGACGAGGAGCTCGCCTTCGTCGTGATGGCTGGAATGGGTCTCGACGCGACTGTCATGGCGAACACGAGCGATGACCTCAAGGCGAAGGCGGGCTGGCTCGCCTACGTTGTTTCCGCAGGGCAGAGCATCATAGGCAACTCCTATCGGATGCGCGTCGAGGTGGACGGCCGCCTCGCCGTGGCACGCCGCCAACGGGGAGTCATGGTCGGCAACTGTGGGCGGATACAGGGCAATGTCGAGGTCTTCCCCGGCGCGAAGCCTGACGACGGCATCGTGGACGTTCTGAGCGTGGCACCTCACGGGGTTCTGGGTTGGTTCCGGGTCGTCGGAACGCTGCTGAGCCGGTTCCGGCGCCATTCCCCACCCGAACTTGGCCACTTCAAGGGCGCGAGGGTGAGGATTGAAGCGAGCCGCCCGCATGATATCCAGCTCGACGGAGACCATCTTGGGAAGGGCAAGCTCGTCTCCATCCGCGTCGACCCTGGGGCGCTCACGATCCGCGTGCCGCGCTGACCAGCCCGGCCCTCCCCGGCGTCGCCCTGAACAACTGAGACCGCGCCAGGGAACCGGCGGCTGCCCCAACCCTTGTTGGCGAGTGTCCCCGGTGCGACCGTGGACCCCATGGGACGGCTCATAGTTCAGGAGACGATCAGCGCGGACGGCTTCGCAGCGGACCCGGAGGGGAGGACTTCGTTCATGGAGCCCTTCATCGGGGGAGCGGCTGAAGGCTTCGCGAGACGACAGAGCGAGCTCATCGAGGGCCTCTCGGGCATGCTCATGGGAGCTCGTACCTACGAGGGCTTCAGCAAATTCTGGCCCACGGACGCCTCGGCCAACGAACTGTTGGCTCCCTCTCTGAACTCCCTCCGGCGGTATGTCTTCTCCCACTCCCACACGGAGGCGCCGTGGGGCGATCTGGGCAGTTGCGAGGTGGTCTCCGGTGACACGGGCGAGGCGATCCGGCGTATCAAGGCAGAGTCCGAGGGCGATATCGGCTGCTGGGGAAGCCTGAACCTTGTGCGGGAGCTCCTCGACCTCGGCGAGGTTGATGAACTGCGACTCGTGGTGGCGCCGTCGATGATCGGGCAAGGCCGGCGGTTCGGCTCGGGTGCACCGCTCCAGCTTTCGCTGCGGGAGGCGTGCACGTACGACGACGCGCTGGTCGAGATGGTCTACGACGTGGGGGCCTCCGAGTGAGGCAGGCGAGCAACGGCTACGCGAGTTCCCGGAGCAGCGTCTGCAGGCGATCGAGGGTGGAGTAGGCCTGGGTCGGCAAGCCTTGGGTGATAGCCCGAGCGCTGGGATCGAGCGCCTCTCCGGCACGCACGGGCGCATCCGGTGCCGATGCGATGTCTCGCGCCGATGCGCCGTGGGCCGATGAGCGGTGGGCCAATGCGCCCTGCTCCGACGCGTCGTCTGGTTCCGCTGCGCCGTCTGGCGTGACTCCCGCAACTGTTCGCGCCAAATCGGAGACCTTGGCAATCTCGGCGGCCAGCTCGTCGTCGGCAACGGGCAGCCTGCGCACTGCTTCGGTGAGGGAACGCGCCGTCGCCACCACGTTGGCGACCAAGGTGAGGCGGCGCCGGATGGCGCGGGGACGGTTCTCCCAGACCTGGTAGCGAGTGAGGGGCTCGCCGACGAGCACGAGCCTGCGCAGCTGATTGTCTGCGGCGATGACGCGTTCGTCGACGGCGTCTCCCGCAACGGAAGCGGGTTCGAGCGCGCGCTCATGCAGCGTGTCGAGCAGCTCGGCCGTTGCGGTGACGACAGAGTCCTGAGCCGCTTTGATGGTGTCGCGCGTGCTCACCGGCGTCACGACGAGGGCGACGACGATGCCGACGGCGGCACCCGCGGCGGTCTCGCCGAGGCGCAGCAGCAGGAGCGCGTCGGAAAACTCGCCGAGAATGGCGTACAGCTCGCTGAGCATGATCGTGAGGAAGAAGATCATGTACGCGTAGGAGATGCGCATGAGGTAGTTGCCGCAGAAGATGCTCGCGACGATCACGGCCAGCGCGAGGAAGACGTGGCCGTTGGTGAGGTGCGCGACGAGGATGCCTGCGACGAGGCCGGTCAGGGTCCCGAGCACGCGCAGCAGCGACTTGCGGATCGTGTCGAAGCGCGTCCCAGTGCCTGCGAAGGAGACGAACGCGGCGATGACGGCCCAGTAGTAGCGCTGGCCGCTGATGAGGCTGCCGACGAAAATCGCAAGCATCCCGGCGACCGCGACCTGCACGGCCTGCCTGGTTGCGAACTGCAGGCGAGTGAGCGGATTCCAGCTGCCGCCACGGGGATCCACATCGGAGGCAACGCTCGGCGTCCCGGGCAGCTGCCCGAGAACGAGCCCGGCCGCCGGCACGAACTCAGGTTCGTTCTCCTGCACGGCGCGGCTCAGTGCGGGCCGGTTGGGAACCGACGTGACAATGCTGAAGCCCCGCTGCAGGCGGGCAGCCGCCGCCTGCACCTCTCGAGGCTCGTCGGCGGCCAGCTCGGGAAGGCCTGCAGCGATCTCACGGGCCCGCGCGAGATTCGCGTTGGCGAGCGCGCCGAGGGCGTCGATCGCGGCGCGGCGCACGGCCGGGCTGGCATCGGCCGCCGCGAGCTGGCGGGCTCCGATCGTCAGGCGATCGAAACCGAGCTGCAGTTCGAGCAGCCGCGCGCGCAGCGTGGACGCCGTCCAGCCCTCGGGAAGGGCCGGTGCGTGTGCTGCCCAGCCGTCGCTCATCAGCGCGGCCTCGGTCACGCGCGCTCGGGCACGGAAGACGGCCAGCGAGGCGCGATCGGCGGCGGAGCTCCCCGGATCGGCCTCGATCAGAGCGATGCACGCACGCGCAAGGCCCCGCTGGCGCGCGTTCATGCTGCGGAAGACGGCAGCGAGAGTGCGCCGAGGATGCCGCCTGAACAGGGTGCAGCTCAGCAGGAGCACGACAGCCGTGGCAACGATGATGGCGATGAGCATCGCGGGGAGCGCGGCCAGGGTCGTCTTCAGGAAGGAGGCAAAAAAGTAGCCGTTCCAGAGCATGAAGCCATAGAAGAAGTAGGCCAGCCCGAAGCGGCGCACCCACACGGCAAGGAACATGACGACGACGAAGCCGACGAGAGAGGCCAGCTGGCTCGGAGCGAGCAGCGTGCCCGCGGTGAGGCCCGCGCCCATGGCGACAGGGAAGTACGCGGCCGTGATCGCGTTGGCCTTGATGCGATGGTCGACGAGCGCATTCGTACCCATCATTGCGATGACGCTGCTGAGCAGCATGAACACGACCGTGCCCTGAGCGCCAGCGTGAAGCAGCAGGGCGAGCGCGTTGCCGACGAGCATGCATGCGGCCACGTTGCCCGCCCCGGCGAGACCCAGCTGGAGCCTGCCGAGGCCCGGATCGGAGGCGACGGCGATGTCGGCGGCCCTGCGCAGGAGACCAGGCCGGGAGATCAATGCCGTCCTCCCCTCGCATCCAAGCGGTATTGTCGGTGTCCGAGACGACACCGGCTATAACCCTATATCCGATATCTGAAGCCGGCAGATAAGGCAGTGTCGGGTTTGGCGAGTGTTCAGGCCCCGGACGGGTAAGGAGTGGAGGTGCCCGCACGCGAGCAGACAGGAACGGAAGAAGAATCCGGCAACCAGGGAAGATCAATGACTGGACCAATGAGGGCAGGGAATGGGGCGATCCCCAAGGGCCCTGACGCAAAGCCTGCCGTTCGGGGCACTTCCGAGGGGCGGCGTGTCGATGGACACCCTCTGCCGGGGGGCGGCGTCATCCTCGCAGTCGCTGCGCTCGGGGTGGTGTTCGGCGATATCGGCACAAGCCCCTTGTACTCGCTGCAGACAGTCTTCACGCTCGACGGCGGCATCGTCCACGCGACGACGGGCGACGTGTACGGCGTCATCTCGCTCATCTTCTGGAGCCTGACCATCATCGTCTCCATCAAGTACTTGGGCGTCGCGATGCGGGCTGACAACGAGGGAGAGGGAGGGGTGATGGCCCTGGCGGCCCTCGCCCAGCGCCTCTACTCGAATTTGGGACGGAGGGCGGGCGTCCTGATCGTGGTAGGCATCGTCGGCGTAGCGCTGTTCTACGGCGACTCGATCATCACACCCGCGGTCAGCGTCCTCTCCGCTGTGGAGGGCGTCCAGGTTGCTGCCCCCGCCATCGCGCATCTGATTCTTCCCATCTCTGCCGTGATCCTGACCGCCCTGTTCATAGTGCAGCGGTTCGGAACCGGCAAGGTGGGCAACCTGTTCGGCCCTGTCATGGTGCTGTGGTTCCTGGTGCTCGCCGTGGTCGGGCTCGCGGAGGTAGTCCAGCATCCCTTCGTCCTTGCGGGTCTGTCGCCCACGTACGCGGTCGCGTTCGTCGTCGCGCACCCGTTCATGGCATTCGTGGCGATGGGGGCGGTGGTCCTCGTCATCACCGGCGCCGAGGCCCTCTATGCGGATATGGGGCACTTCGGGCGTGGGCCCATTCGGCGCGCGTGGTTCTACCTTGTGTTCCCGTCGCTCACGCTCAACTACCTCGGGCAGGCCGCTCTGGTGCTGAACAACCCCGGGACCCGCGTGAACCCCTTCTTCCTGCTCTTTCCCGAATGGGCGCGCATCCCAGCCGTGATCCTGGCGACGGTGGCGACAATCATCGCAAGCCAGGCCGTCATCTCCGGAGCGTTCTCACTGTCGCGACAAGCCGTTCAACTCGGGCTCCTGCCACCGCTCACAGTCCGGCAGACCTCGGAGCGGGAAGGCGGCCAGATCTACATGCCGGTCGTGAACTTCCTCTTGTTCCTCGGCGTGATAGCCGTCATGTTCGCCTTCGGCTCCTCTGCCCGGCTAGCGACCGCGTACGGCGTGTCGGTCACAGGAGCGCTCGCGACCGACACCTTGCTGCTGCTGCTTGTCGCACGGCCCCTGTGGCACTGGCACCCGTGGAAGATCATCCTGGCGGGCATCGCATTCGGCGGGCTCGAGCTGACCTTCCTCTCCGGAAACCTGTCCAAAGTCGCCCAGGGCGGCTGGGTGCCGCTGCTGATCGCTGCGGCCGTCATCACCGTCATGACCACGTGGCGGCGTGGGCGGCAGTTCGTGGTGGACGACCGGAAGGTCAAGGAAGGCTCGCTTGCGGACTTTGTCGAGGCAGTCCGGGTGAACGACATTCCGCGCGTCCCCGGCGTGGCAGTCTTCCCCCATCCGAACCGGGATACGACGCCCCTCGCGTTGCGCGCGAACGTCGAGCACAACCACGTGCTGCATGAGCGCGTCATCATCGTTTCCGCAGTCTTCCAACGCGTCCCGTACGTGCCCGTGTCGGAGTCGTTCACGCGGGACGATCTGGGTTATTCCGGAGACGGAATCGAGCACCTCATCGTGAGGTTCGGCTTCAGCGAAGCACCGGACCTCCCCGGGGCCCTGCGCACCGCCGTATCCGTCGGAGCCCTGGACCTGGAGCCGGAGCAACTCGAGGACGCCTCGTACTTCATCTCCCGTGGCGCCATCCGAACCAGCCACCCCTCTCGGATGACCCGATGGCGGCGTGGCCTGTTCGTCATGATCGCGCGGAACGCCGCTGACCCGGCAGCGCGCTTCCGGCTACCGTCCCTCCGCACCGTCACGATGGGCAGCGACGTCGAGATCTGAGCGAGCGCCCCGCGAGGCTACCGCACCGTCGTCCGGCCACGCAGCCGGGCGATAAGGGCAAGGACAGCGACCGTGCTGGCGATGAGCACGAGGGTATCCGCGGCGGCGAGGAAGAGGCTCCCCCGGTCGGCGAGCGCGAAGATGCTCACGGGCAGAGTGCGCCAGCTCGCGGGGTAGACCATGATGGTGGCCCCGAGCTCGCCCATGCAGAGCGCGAACGCGAGGCCGAGGGCGGCGCCGATCGAGGGCAGGAGCAGCGGAAGCCGTACCGTGAGCAGGACCCTCAGCGAGCCCGCGCCAAGGCTCCCCGCAACCTGCTCGAGCGCGGGATCGAGGACCTCAGCTGCTCCGGCCACCGTGCTGTACGAGAATGCGAGCACGAGGGTCGTCTGGGCGATCACGACGATCGTGGCCGTGCCGTTGAGCGTGAGCGGCGGCCGGCTGAACGCCGCGAGGAGCCCGAGGCCGACGACGACGGATGGGACCGCTGCGGGCAGGTGGAACGCGGCGTCGATCGCCTTGGCGGCGCGGCCCCCAGCGGAACGCGCGGCGAGCGCGGCCCACGCGCCGACGGCCACCGCCACGATGCTCGCGATGAACGCGGTCTGGAGGCTCACCGAGATGCTCGCGAGGTTGTCCGCGGAGAGGGCATCGGCGAGGTGGGCGAACGTCGGGTCCGAGGGCCACACACCGTTCCAGCTCCCCGCGAACGCCGCGAGCACGACGGCGAGTAGCGGGACCCCGAGCAGGAGCGCCAGCACGGCGATGAGGGCGGCCTTGACCGCAGTGCGCGTGGAGGGGCTATGCAGCAGCACGGGAGCCTCCGGAGAGTCGGCGGACGAGGGCGCGATAGAGCCCGTAGACAGCGAGCGAGAGCGCAAGCTGCGCGCACGCGACGACGGCAGCGGAGGGCAGGTCGAACGTCACGATGCTCTTCGTGTAGACGAGCATGGGGAGGGTCACGACGTTCTTCGCGCCCGTGAACATGATGATGCCGAATTCGTTCATCGCGAGCAGGAACACGAGCCCGGCGGAGGCCGCGAGGGCGGGCCGTGCGTCGGGCAGGATCACGCGTCGGAGCGTCATGAGCGGGCCTGCGCCGAGGCTTCCGGATACGTCGAGTAGCTCGCGCGGGATCTGTCCGAACACGGCGAGCAGCGGCCGCACGACGAACGGTGTGAAGTAGGCGATCTCTGCGAAGACGACGCCCGGCAAGTCGTTCACGAAGTCGACATGGGGCGAGCCGGGGAGCCCCGCGAGCGCAGAGTTGAGGACGCCCGCGCGCCCGTACAGGATGCCGAACGCGAGCGGGATGATGAACGATGGGAACGAGACGACCGCCTCGAGCAGGCGTACCGCGACGCGGCTCCCGCTGAATGGGACGAAGCTCAGCCCGACGGCGAGGAACGTCCCCACGAGCACGCATCCGCACGTCGTGAGCAGCGCGATCCAGAGTGTCGTTCCGACGGCACGCCCGAGGGCAGCTGAGCTGAGCGCCTGGCTCCAAGTCCCGAACCCGGCGAACGCGCCGGACGTCGTCGAGACGGACTGCCACACCGTCTCCGCGAGCGGCACGAGGAAGATCGCCGTGAGAACGGCGAGCGGTGGGACGGCCCACAAGAGGGTACGCAGGGAGCGGCGGTCGCGCCGCTCTGCCCCCGCAACCCTGGCCGAACCGTGGCTGCCGACGGCCCAGCGCGCCCGGGCGCGCATAGTCGCGGCGCGTGGCGTCTCAGGCGCGGCGGTCACGCTGTCGCCCCTGCTGCCGGGCGGACGGGGGCGGCGGGGACTCGCAGACCGCCGATCGTCTCGTCGCGCGGCACGATGACGGCCTCCCCCCGCACGACTCCGAGCACGACGGCGTCTCCCACCGCGGGGACTGCGGCGAAGGGCTCGAGATCCACGGCCACGGCACGCCCCGCGGAGCCACGGTCCGTCCCGCCGAGCGCGACGCGGAGGCGGTGCCCGGTGCCACGCCACTGGACGGACACGACTGTTCCACGGAGGCCGGAGGCGCTTCCGGCAGCCTCGTTCGCGTCCCGGCCCGCTGGCAGCATTCGGAGCGCATGCGGTCGTACGGCCACCGTCACTCGCCCGCCGCTCGCGCCCGCATCGGACGCGGGGTCACCGATGCGGGCGCTCACCGAGCCGCCGGCGTCGAGGCGCACGGTCAGCTCGGGCGAGGACGCGTCGTCGTGCGTCGTTCTTCCGCGCGCTGCGCCTGGCGCCTCGAGCACCCCGTCGAGGAGGTTCGCACCACCAAGGAAGGATGCGGTGAACGCGTGGCGCGGGCGGTGGTAAAGCTCGTGTGCTGTGCCGAGGTCCACCAGGCGGCCGTCGCGCATGACGCCGATGCGGTCGGCGAGCGCGAGGGCCTCCGACTGGTCGTGCGTCACGTAGAGCATCGCGACGTCGGGCAGTTCGCGGCGCAGACGGGCGAGCTCCTCGACCATGTCTTGGCGCATCCGGGCGTCGAGTGCTGAGAGCGGCTCGTCGAGGAGCAGCACGTCCGGACGGATGGCGAGCGCCCGCGCAATAGCGATCCGCTGCTGCTGTCCGCCCGAGAGCTCGCGCGGCAGCTTGCGGGCGTGTTCCTCCATGCCGACCATCTCGAGCATCTCCCCGACGCGCGCGCGGACTTGGGCGCGAGGAAGACGTCGCGCGCGCAGCCCATAGGCGACGTTGTCCGCCACCCGGAGGTGCGGGAAGAGCGCGTACTGCTGGACGACGACGCCGATCCCGCGCTCTGCGGGCGGCCGGCGGGTCACGTCGCGGCCAGCGAGGAGCACGCGGCCCTCGGAGGGCTGCTCGAAGCCCGCGACGGCCTTGAGCGCCGTCGACTTGCCCGAGCCGGAAGGGCCGAGCAGGGCGACGGTTTCCCCGGGGTCGACGCGCAGCGACAGGTCGGCGAGCGCGGGACGGCTCCCCGCTGAGGCTCCGGGGTAGCGCACGCTCACGCCGCGGAGTTCGACGGCGGGCGGCCGGCCGTCGTCGAACTCGCCGGCGTCAGGGCAGCGGACTGCTGCGAGAGGCATGGGTGCTCCTTGAGTGGTGCAGGTCTTGCTGGTTACCGAAGCGGCGGGTCACTGGCCAGTTGCTGCGTTGTACGCTGCGAGGTCGTTGTTGAGACTGCCCAGGACCGAGTCCCAGTTGGGCTGGGCGACCGTGACGCCGTCCATCACCTTCTTGAGCGCCGCGTAGTTCGCGTCGCTCGGCGTGACGTCGTTGCGGACGGGGATGCCGAACGCCTTGCTGGAGACGGTGGACTGGACTTCCTTCGAGAGGAGGTAGGCCATGAGCTTCTTGGCGTTGTCCGCGTGCGGCGCGTTGGAGGCGAGGCCGATGTCGTAGGGGAGGGACACCGTGGTGCGCTTGCCGTCGTCGCCCTTCGGGAAGAAGACCTCGTACGCGGACTTGTCGGCGCTGATCGACTGGAGGGCCATCTGGACGTCGCTGTTCGCCACCGACAGCTCGCCCTTCGAGACCTTGGGCCCGAGCTTGCCCGTCGAGGAGCTCGGCCCCACGTTGTTGGGCTGGAGCGACTTGAAGTAGTCCATTGCGCCCTGTTTGCCGAGGACCTGCTCGAGCAGCACCATCATGGCCGTGCCGTCACCCGCCTGGCCTGGGGTCGAGTACTGGATCTTGCCCTTGTAGTCCGTGCTCAGGAGGTCCTTCCACGTGTCGGGCTTGGGGGAGGCCGCCGTGCCGCGGATCATCGCGAAGTAGTTGTCCACGAGCGAGACGTAGTGGCCGTTCGCGGCCTTGTCCGTTGCCGCGATCGCGGAGGTGTCCACTCCGCTCGGGGCAAGCAGGCCGTTCTGGTCAGCCTGCTGGATGAAAGGCGGGAGGGTCACGAGGACATCGGCCTGTGGGTTGGACTTCTCCTTCTCGGCCCTCGAAACGACCTCGCCTGAGCCGGACTCCACGTAGTTGACCTTGATGCCCGTGGACTTCGTGAAGTCGTCGAACGTCGGCTTGTACCAGTCGGCGAGGCCGTCGGCGCTGTAGACGGTCACCTGCGCGTCGCCCGTCGAACCGCCGGACGGCTGGCTTCCCGCTGCTGTGCCGCCGCAGCCCGAGAGGAGGAGGGCCCCGGCGGCAAGTGCGGCGAGGACAGAGACGCTTCGGGCAGAGGCAGAACGCATGGTGTGCTTCATGGGGGATCGGTCCTTCTGGGGGGTGGTGGTGGGTGGGAGGTGGTGGTTGGGGTGGGGGAGCGGGTGTCCTCAGGCCGCGGCCAGGAGCTCGTCGAGCACCTTCTGCGCGAGTCCGTGGGAGATGGTCATGCCGATTCCGGACGTCACGGAGACCGCCGTGACGCCCGGCGCGACGTCCGCGACGAGGTACGGTGCCTGCGGGGCGGAGGCGTAGACCCCCTGCCAGCGCTGCCGGACGGTCAGCCGCTCGACGCCCAGGAGCTGCGCGGCGCTCGCCAGGAGCGTTGTGCTCGTGGCCTCCTCGAGGAACGGTGGCATGGTGCCGAGCGTGACGTGGCTATCGCCGATCAGGAGCGTCCCGTCGGGACGTTGCGTGAGCATGAGGTTCGCGTCGATGCCGATGAGCTCGGGGTGGGTTCTTTCGAGCTCGGTCCGGAGCTCCGCGGCGGCCGCGGTGTCCGCGAACGCCGGGTAGCGCAGCATCGACGTGCCGGTCAGGACGGCGGGAGCGATCTCGACTGGGGAGCCGCCTGCCGTGGGCGCATCGACGAGCGCCATTTGGAGCCCGCAGCGCTGCACGCCTGCCTCGTCCGCGGCCCCCGGGAAGAGGTAGTCGAGGTCGTGGCCCGCGCAGACGATCGTGCGGGCGGCCGCGACGATGCCGCGCGAGGTGCGGGCAGCGCCGTCGTCCTCCGGGCCGAGGTACGCAGTCCGCCAGCCGACGTCGACGAGGGGCTGCCGCCCGAGCCATGCCGCAAGACGGGCGACGGCGGAACGGGGGTCTACCCGTACGTCCTCCTCGAGCACGGCACCGCCGACGGCCGCGGGATCCAGTCCCCCGCCGATCCGCTTGCGCGTCTCCTCCGGACCGAGGAGGCGCACCCCTCCATCGGGCCGTGTGGCCGCTAGCTCCTCGAGCACCCCAGCCTCCGCTGCGCTGCGGGCCACGGCGAGGCCGCCCTCCGCCGTCGACCAGAACTCCGCCGCCGAGCTCAGGGAGAGCCAGCGCTCCCGGGCTGCACGGGCGAGGTCCAGGAGCTCCCCCGACTGTGCCGTGATGCAGCAGTGGCCGAAGTTCCGGACGGAGGCACCCGCGGCGTGTCCGTCGCGCTCGATCACGAGGACGCGGAGGCCTCGTTCTGCTGCGGCCGCGGCATGTGCGAGGCCTACGATGCCCGCACCCACCACGAGGAGGTCGTACGAGGAGGAGATGCTCATGGCCTCTACTCTCGGGAGCGGGGGAGCCCGATCTCAAGCCCAGACGGTACTTATCTATACAAGTTCACTTTGATTTCCTCTGTGATGACATCCGTTAAGCCAGAATTCACGGAAATAACCGCATCTCCATTCAGGGCGCGGAGGCGAACTTGTATAATCAAGCCATGAATCCGCCCCTCCATGAACAGCTCCGCGAAGAATTCCGGCATCGGATCTCCACAGGAGTGTGGCCGGACGGCTCGCAGGTGCCGAGCGAGGCGGCGCTGTGCGAGGAGTTCAAGACGTCCCGGGGTCCGGTGCGCCAGGCCCTCGCCGCGCTCCGAGCCGAGCAGCTCATCGTGGGGGGCCGCGGCCGCGCGCCCGTGGTCCACCGGGACGCTCTCTCGCAGCCGGTCGAGACCTTCCTCTCCTTTACGGAGTGGGCCGTCGGGCTCGGCAAGGAGCCCGGGCAGCGCACCATCGAGATCGCCAAGCGCGCGGCCGCCCCGTTCGTGGCAGACCAGCTCGGCCGCGCCCCGGAAGAGCCGGTCGTCTCGCTCCTGCGTCTGCGCCTTCTCGACGGCGAGCCCACGATGGTCGAGCGCTCGCACTTCGTGCTTGAGGCGGGCCAGCCGCTCTTCGGCTTCGACACGGACTCGGGCTCGACCTTCCGCTTCCTCATGGAGCACGGCATCGACCTCTACAGCGCGCGCCACACCATCGACGCCGTGGCGGCCGACGCGACCGACGCCGAGCTCCTCGGCATCCCCGAGGGGTCACCGCTCCTGCGCGAGCGCCGCGTCACGTCGAGCTCGAAGGGCGAACCCCTCGAGTACGCGGAAGACCGGTACCGGCCCGAGCTCGCGAACTTCGTCATCCACAACACCCTCAAGCAGCGGGCCTCGCTGGCCCGCGTCCTGACCCCTGGAGAGACCGCATGATCCAGCTCGCAGCGTTCGACATCGCCGGCACGACCGTCGACGACCACGGCCACGTCTACCGGGCGCTCGAGGACGCCGTCCGCGAGAACGGCGTCGACGTCCGCCCCGAAGACCTCGAGACGTGGATGGGCACGGACAAGGTCGAGGCGATCCGCGCGCTCCTCCGGCTCGGCGGCCACCCGCGGGCAGACGACCTCGACATAGTCGCCGGGACGTTCGCACGCTTCAGGGCGATCCTCGCCGAGCGTTACGCGGCAGAGCCGCCCACGCCTTTCCCCGGTGTTGTCGAGGCGCTCGCCGAGCTGCGCGCTCGCGGCATCAGGGTCGCGCTCACGACGGGCTTCTCGGACGACGTCGCGGCCCCCCTCCTCGAGAGCCTCGGCTGGACCGTCGGCGAAGGCGCGGCGCACACGCTCGACGCGGTCGTGACGACCTCCGAGGTCGCTAGCGGGCGGCCGGCGCCGTACATGATCCACCGCGCGATGGAGAAGACGGGTGTGGTCGACGTGCGCCGCGTTCTCGCGGCAGGGGACACGCTCGTGGACGTGCAGGCAGCGCGCAATGCGGGTGCCATCGCCGTCGGCGTGCTCACGGGGAAGCTCACACGAGAGCAGATCGAGGGCCAGCCCGGCGTCGTCGTTCTCGAAAGCGTCGCGGATGTCCCCGCGCTCGGGGTAGCCCGCGCCTGACGCGACGCCATCAGCACGGCCGAAAATTCCGCCTTCGAGCTGGATCGCCCAAGGGGAGCCTAGAGTTGGCTGGGTGTCAGGCGGGAGGAGCCGAGTGGAGATTCCGGAGCGGTGGGCAACAGCGATTCGATCGGCGGGATTCAGTTCCGTCAGCGCGTTGGCGAACGAGGCGAGACTGTCCACCAATCAGGTCTTGGCGATTGTCTCGGGGGAAGAGGCCCCGATCGGGGGTTCCCGGAGAAGTCTCGCTGCGGCCATGGGCCTCAGCGGCAGTGAACTCGACGAGCTCGCGGGCGCGATCGAGGACGAACCGGATCCATTCGTCCTGCCCGAGGGTGCGGAGAGGCTCACGCCCCGCCAGCGCGCCGTCGTCAGCGAGCTAGTCCTGACGTTCCTCGAGGCTAATACCACCGTCTCGCAGCGGTAGCCGGGAAGCGCTCAAGCGGACGACGACGAAGGGCACCTCCTGAGGCGGCAGTCGCCTTCGTCGTCGTCCGCAGGGCGTTACCAGCGCGGATGCACGGACTCCCGGAAGTACTTCTCGTAGATGCGCCGCACTCCGCCGTCGAAATCCGGGCCCAGCTTGCCGGTGGCGTCGGCGGCAGCCGCGTTCGCCTTTGCCTGGCCGGCGTTCCTCGCTCCCGGAATCACCGTCGTCACACCGGGCTGGGAGATGATCCAAGCCAGAGCGGCCTGCGCTGTCGTGACACCCTCGGGGACGAGTTCCTGGAACTCGGCAACCGCGTCGAGGCCGCGCTCGAAGTCGACCCCGGAGAACGTCTCGCCCACGTCGAAGGCAGAGCCGTCGCGGTTGTAGTTGCGGTGATCGTGTTCCGAGAACTTCGTGTCGCGGCTGTACTTGCCGCTGAGCAGGCCCGAGGCCAGCGGCACGCGCACCACGATGCCCACACCGGCAGTCAGGGCAGCCGGGAAGACCTTCTCCTGCGGCTTGAGCCGGAACGGGTTGAAGATGATCTGGACCGAAGCAACGTTCGGCCGCGCAATCGCGGTCAGGGCTTCGTCCGCAGTCTCGACACTGACGCCGTAGCTGCGCATCACGCCCTCGTCTACAAGCTGGTCGAGTGCGTCGAAGACGCGGTCATCCGAGTAGACGGGAGTCGGCGGACAGTGGAGCTGGACCAGATCGAGGGTGTCGCGGCCGAGATTGCCGCGCGACCTGTCGAGCCACCCGCGGAAGTTCTCCAGAGTGTAGTTCTCCGGAACCTGTGGGACTCGGCGGCCCATCTTGGTCGCCACCATGACGCCGGCATCGGGGTTGGCCTTGAGCCACTCGCCGATCGTCTGCTCGCTTCTGCCGTCACCGTAGACGTCGGCGGTGTCGAAGAACGTCACTCCCGACTCGGCGGCGCCGTCGAGGACCTGCATGGCCTCCGCCTTGCCGACATCCCCCCAATCCGACCCCAATTGCCATGTTCCAAGACCAATCGCGGACACCTCACGGCCGGTCCGCCCCAGCACACGCTCTTCCATGCTCACCGACTATAGGCTCTTCGGCTCGCTCCTCACTCCGGAACGCCCGAAGTGAGGTCGAGGAGGCTCTTGACCGTGTCCCTCTTTTCGCCGTTCATGAACAGTTCGGGAAGTTCGCTCAACGGGACGTGCCGGTCCACGAGTTCTGACGGAACGACGACGCGGTTGGCGCTGAGCCGCTGGGCTCGGTCCATCCAGCGCATGACGTCCCCCGTGCTGCGGTGGTGAAGGCTCAGGACGCGAAGGGCCCGGTAGTTCCAGGCCTCCATGTCGACCGTCCGGAGGCCCCTGCCCGATTGGTGGTAGCCCAGGATTCCGAGGGTCCCCGCGATCCCGGCGAGGCTGGTGGCCAGCTCCAGTCCGCCGGGGGAGCCCGTGGCCTCAACGACAAGCGGATTGTCGGCGAGCATGCTCTCAGGGATCTCTTCGGGAGCAAGGGCTGCTTCCGCACCCCAGCTGATGGCGAGGTCGCGGGTGCGCTTCCGAGGTTCGACGACGGTGACCGGGAGTCCGCGGCACACCATGAGACGAAGAGCGAGCAGGCCCATGAAGCCGGCCCCCACAAGGACGGCATGAGGTGTGCCTGCCAGGTCGAGCATCTCGACGCCTCCGATGGCACAGGCCAAAGGCTCCGAGAGGGCTGCGTCCGCCAGGGAACATCCGGGGTGGAGCGGGATGATCCGTTCCGACGGCACCTGGACTTCGGTGGCATACCCGTCGCTGATGTAGGCGGCGACCCGGGTTCCTTGGGGCAGCTTCGGATCTTCGCTTTCGCTGATGATGCCTGAGACCTCGTGTCCGAGGCGCGCCGGAAACGGGCCTTGGCCCTCCCTGACCATCGCGGTGTCGGAGTGGCAGATGCCCACATAGGCCACACGCACCCTGACATGGCCCGGGGCCAGCGGGAGCCGGGGAGCGTGGTCCAGCCGGACGTGGCCACGGCTGACGGCGGTGAGATGGCTGATGAGCTGGGAGCCTTCCGGCGTGCTCTTTGTGACGGTCAATTCGCTGCTCCTCCGAGACCGAGGTGCGGGCAATGCCTATTTGGATGCCTATTTGAAAGGTATAGGTGCATTTACCGTTTACGCAAGGGTCTCGTCGGCAGCGGCGATATGCGCTTGGTGAGATGTTGACCCATCGCGAAGCCCCGTGGTCTCCTGAAAGACACGGCCGTGCCAGCGGCCGGTTTCCAAACCCTGCAAAGGTAAGGAGTGACCATGGTCAGTGTCGACCGCCGGAACACGGTCCGCCGTCTGAATCGAGAAGACCCTTCGGATGACTTCCGCGAGGGGCCAGAGGAAAAGGCTTGGGACGAGGAAGACGGCCTCTTCGACAACGAGGAGATCGTCGTTACCGGATAGGAACGGCTCGCCGGATTGCGGGGATTTCAGGCGCCGCGGGGAACAGTTCCCCGCGGCGCCTTCTTCATCCGGAGAAGCCCCACTGCCCGCGCGATGATGAGCGCATTGAGCGCGAGGCCGACCGCCTGAAGACCGATCGAGGCCGTGCTGATCATGTACAGCACAGTGAGGACGACGGCGATCCCGGAGACCACGAGCGCCGCGATCAGGGGTGAGACGGACTCGGACCCACGGGCAACGATGTTCCAGATGCCGATCCCCGCGTAGCCGAGAGCCAGCACGCCGAACGTCACAATGATCGCGACGGCCATAGCCATAGCGCTCTGGGGCACGAAGCCCCCATTGGCCTCAATCGCTCTCGTCGCGCTCACGACAGCGACTGTATTCGTGAAGGCGTAGAAGCCGCAGGCGAGTGCGAGGACGAGCGAGGTGATCCCCAGGACGAGGCGCCAGCGTCGGGAAGTCTCCGCGTCCTCGGGAGAGAGCCGAGGTGGAGCCGCGAATGAGGATCCCGTCCCCGCCGACTCTGGGGAACTCCCAGCGCCGGGCTGGGGCGGCCATGGACGAGGGCCGGGTTGCTCGCTCATGCGGAATGCTCCTTCTCGGCTCGCCGGAGCACCTCCTGCGCCCCCACGAGCCGAGCATACTCGGCGAGCCGGGCGTCGTCGTGCCGTTACTCGCCGACGATTCGCCTCGCAGTCACCGCGACCGTCGCATAGGGCATCGTGAGCCTACCGCCCAGCTTGTCGATGGCTGTCCCGACGCGGTCCAAGACCGTCGCGAGCTTCTGGGGCGGCAGCTGGGTGAGGTTTCCGTGCGTGGGGAGCTGGTCCAGCCATTCGTCCTTCGAATACGTCCGTTCCCACTCGTACAGCCATTGCTCCGGCTCCGTGAAGCCGTGCGCTGCGCGGATGCCGTTTGCGATCTTGTCGAAGAGCGGCTGGTATGCCTCCACCGCTGGCTTCGAGCCGAGATTTGCCAGATTGAACGGGGAATCCGGGACAACTTCGAGGAAGGCTTCCGAGAGCGCTCTCAGGACGTCGGGTGGGTACTGGAAGACGTGGTGGAAAGGGGCGATCAAGCCCGCCGGCCGCAGGACTTCGGCGGCTTTGGCCGCTCCGGCGATCGGATCGACCCAGTGCCATGCCGTCCCGGCCACGACGGCGTCGAACTGCCGCCCAGCGGGCTCCCAGCCTTCGAACTTCGCAACTTCTACGTCGACCCCGTGCTCCCGCGCGAACGCCGCCATCCGCGCGTCGGGCTCGATGCCGAGGACCGTGCAGCCGGCGGCCTGGAACTGCCGGGCCTCGATGCCGGTGCCGCACCCGACGTCGAGCAGGGCGTTGCCGGGGCACGAGGCGATGACGCGCCGGATCAGCGCCTCGGGGTACGGCGGCCGTGAGCGAACATAGCGTGCGGGGTCGGAGCCGAAGGATTCGGCGATCTCCCGGTGCCGATGCGGTTCGGCTTTGACCTCAGGCGAGTCGTCACTCATGCGAACCAGTGTGCGCCCCTCACCCTTACGCAGCTGGCCAGAGAGTGGCCTCCGGCAGAGCAATCCGTTATAGGCTTACGGCGCTTCCTGCCCCGCCTCTGCGACCAGCCCGTGCACCACGGCGGCCACGGCTGCAGCCCCCGGCTGATCCATCACGATGCTGTAGTGGTTCGTATCGGGGACGTCGTGGACCCGCACCTCGGGGAAACGCGCCACGGCCCGCTGGAGGGCCTCATCCGAATAGAGCGGCGGCACCTGGTTGAGCATGCCCCGCTCGGCCCGCAGCAGCGTGGTCGGGCGGGGGAGCCGGGCCAGGGCGTCAAAGACGTCGGCACTGCCGAAGAGGTCGCGGTTGTCACCCGCGACCGCGTCGAGGCTCGTTGCCGGCCGCAGGCGCGGAGCATCCCCTTCGAGGTCGTAGAGCAGGTAGGCCTCCAGTTCGGGCGACCAAAGCGGGCCGAGCGCGGGGTGGGGCCGCCAGTAGTCGAGGTAGGCCTCCCGCGAAGGAAACTCCATGCGGAGCCGCTCGGCGGCCGGTCCGAGGACCGCGGCGAGGGCCTGCTGGGAGGTCAGGCCGGCGGGGATCTCGAGCGGCACGCCGCCGTCGACCAAGAGGAGGCGGGCAACCAGCTCCGGGTAGCGGTCCGCGAAGACGAGGGAGGCGAAGGCTCCCATGGAATGGCCGACGACGACGGCGGGCCGGCTTTCGTCGGCGCCTGCCGCCCTGAGCACCTCAGCAAGATCCTCGGCATGCTGGCCCATGCCCCACGGGCCGGGAAGCTCGCTGCTCCGTCCGCGCCCGCGCAGGTCCGGGGCGACGAGGCGAACGCCGCGCAGCTCCTTGGCCAGGGGAGCCCACGCGAGGTGCGAAGCGGTGATCCCGTGGACCGCGAGAACAAGAGGCACCTCGCCCGCGTCGGGACGCGCGCCGTCGTCGTTCGCGTCCCATTCGCCGACTCGTAGCAAGCCTCCGCGCACGTCGATGTCCCAAGTCCGGTAGTTCACCGCTGCTTCAGTCATGAGGCAAACGTACCGTCAGTGGCCCTGCGGCACGTCCGGGGCGGGTGGGCCGATGAGGCTCGGCGGTGGGGGATCGAAGGGCCCGTGGTCGTAGAAGCCGAGCACCTTCTGCATGTAGTACGCCCACTGCGGTCCCGCGATGTACGCGCCGTCGATCGCGGGCCAGAACCTGCCGTTGACCGTCACGTTGACTCCCGGGTGGTCTGCAGGATTGCCGAGGGCTTCTCCGAAGTACGACGCGGTGGAGAGGCCTCGCGTGTAGCCGATGAGCCAGGTCTCGCTGTTGTACTGGTCGGTGCCCGTCTTCGCCGCATCCGGCACGCCGAGGTAGATCGTGTGCCCCGCGTTGTCCTTGATGTTGTAGCCGGAGCCCTTCGTGAGGACGTCCTGGAGGACGTTGGTGACGGCCTCTGCCACGTCCGGCCTGAGGGCGTTCGGGTGGCACGTCTGCGCTTGTCCGCCGATCTTCTTGCCCTGGCTGTTCGTCACGCTCGTGATCGAGATCGGCACGCAGTACGTGCCGTCGCTCGCGAACGTCGCGTACGCGTTCGCCATCGTCAGCGGTGCCACGTTCATGCCGCCGAGCAGGTCGCCGAGGGTCGACATGTCGATCATCGTGCCGTGCCCCGCGCCGTCTTCCATGCCCAGCGCATCCGCCGCGCGCTGGATGTCGCAGAAGTCGTTGAGGCCGGCGGCGGTTGCGAACAGCGCGGTGTTGATCGACTGGTAGACGCCTTCGCGGACAGACATCGGCTCGTACCACCCGGGCTCGTCGTTCTGCAGGTCGGGCGCCGTGCCGAGGCTGACGGTGGCGTCGTCGTACGCTCCCGTGACCTTGGTGCACGTATCCCGCCACGGGTAGTTGAGCGGGTACACGCGGCGGGACGCGTCGACGAAGGTGTTCGTCGTCTTGCCTTCGGTGAGCCACGCGGCAAGCGTGATCGGCTTCATCGAGGACCCGGGCTGCATCCCGCCCGCGCCGCCGAGATCGTTCCCGTGCGCATCGGTCTTGTCGACGTTGAAGTTGTAGCTCGTGACGAAGTTTAGGCCTTGGCCCGGGAGCATCCGCGTGTTCTGGGCCATGGACAGGATCCGGCCGGTCCCCGGCTGGACCGTGACGATCGAGGTTCCCCACTTGTCCGGGTTGGCGCCCGCCGTCGCGTCGACCTGTGCCTGAGCGGGCCCCTGCAGGCGAGGATCGAGCGTCGTCGTGATGGTGAGGCCAGAGCGCATGACCGTCTGGAGCCGGTCGGCCTGGGTCGCGCCGTAGGCCGGGTCGTTGAGGACCTCGTGCAGCACGTAGTCGCAGAAGTACTGTGCCTGGGACGCGTACGCGCAGCCCTGCTTCGGTGGATTCAGCTTGAGCTGAAGCGGCGCCTTGACGGCGTCGTCGTGCTGTCTCTGGCTGATGTAGCCGTGCTCGAGCATCGCGTCGAGCACGAGGTTCCGGCGGCTGATGGCGTTGTCCGGATGCACTCTCGGGTCGTACACGGAGGGCCCGTTCACGAGGCCGGCAAGGAGCGCCGCCTGAGGGAGCGAGAGGTCTTTGGCGTGGACCGAGAAGAAATACTCGCTCGCGGCCTCGATGCCGTATGCGTTGTTATTGAAGAACACGAGGTTCAGGTAGCCCTGGAGGATCTGATCCTTCGTGTACTTCTGCTCAAGTGCGATCGCGAGCTTCATTTCGCGCAGTTTGTCCCCGATGGTCTTCTGGCCATTGAGGACGACGTCGGCGTTCGCGCCTTGGGCGATCACGTCCTCCTTGAGCACATTCGATACGTACTGCTGTGTGAGGGTCGAGGCCCCCTGTCGGTCGCCGCGGAAGTTGGCTATGAGGGCACGGATGATCCCTGTCGTGTCGATTCCGCCGTGCTCGTAGAACCGGTAGTCCTCCACAGCCACGATGGCGTTCTTGATGTCGGGGGACATCTGGTCGAGAGGCACCGAGGTCCGGTTCTCATCGAAGAGCGTTGCGATGGGGGAGCCGTCGGCCGCGAGGATCTTCGTCACCTGATCCGGAGGCGTCACAGTGAGCTGGCTCGGGAGGCTGTCGAAGAACTGGACCGAGCCGTTTGCTGCTGCCCACGTGACCGCAGCGGCGGGGGCCATGAGGCCCGCCGCAATCACCCCGCAGACCGCGCTGATGAGGAGGAACGCGAGCAGCTTCCCCAACCCTTTGGCCGTGCTCGAGGCAAAGCCCATGGCACGGATTATAGGAGCGGGCCTCGGCAGCCGAGGGGCGCGCAAATATCACAATCTGAAGGCGGATTTGTTGCGCCGGCGTGGGAGCCAGGGCCGGCCTGCGGCGGGCTCACCGGCGTCGCCCGGTCCACTCGAGCAGGCGCTCGAGCGGCCATGTCGTCACGATCCGATCCGCGGGAACCCCGTTCGCGGCGGCACGTGCCGCACCGTACTGCAGGAAGTCGAGCTGGCCGGGGGCGTGCGCGTCACTGTCGATGCTGAAGAGGCAGCCGGCATCCAGCGCCCGCTGGATGAGATCGTCGGGCGGGTCCTGCCGCTCGGGGCGGGAATTGATCTCCACCGCGACCCCGTTCTCGGCGCACGCGGCGAAGACGCGTGCGGCGTCGAATTCGGACTCGGGCCGGCTCCCTCGCGAGCCGGTGACGAGCCGTCCCGTGCAGTGGCCGAGCACGTCGGTGTGCGGATCCTCAATGCCCCCGAGCATCCGCCGGGTCATGACCCGGCTCTCCGAGCGGAGCTTCGAGTGGACGCTCGCCACGACGACGTCGAGGCGGTTGAGCATCTCGGGTTCCTGATCGAGTGTCCCGTTCTCGAGGATGTCCACCTCGATGCCGGCGAGCAGGCGGAAGCTGCCGTCCCCACCGGCGTTGAAGGCGTCCACGAGGTCGAGTTGCTGCGAGAGGCGCTCCGAGCTCAGGCCGTTGGCGATCGTGAGGTTCGGCGAGTGGTCCGTCAGCCCGAGGTACTCCCGGCCGAGGAGGCGAGCTGCTTGGGCCATGGTCTCGATGGGGGAGCCCCCGTCCGACCAGTCGCTGTGGCTGTGCAGGTCTCCCTTGAGGAGCGCGTGCAGTTCCCCGCCCCCAGCGTCCAACGGCTGCTTGGCCCGCTCCCGGAGCGCTTGGAGGTAATCGGGTACCGTGCCCTCGGTGGCCTGGACGATCACCTCGAAGGTGCGGTCCCCGATCCCTTTCATCCGCCGGAGGCGACCGTCGTGCGCTCGGGCCGCTACGTCGTCGTCCGTCAGCGGCGAAATTGCGGCGGCCGCGTTGCGGAACGCCTTGACCTTGAAGCTCGGCGCGAGCTCCCGCTCGAGCCAGAAGGCGATCTCATTCAGGGCATCGACTGGATCCATGTGCCCATATTGCCCGCCACGCGGGTGACTTGATCGTTTGGCACTGCCGCAGCCCCACATTAGGCTTACGTCTAGGACGGCGTGGGATCCGGCCGCATGAGCGGCCACGGCGCTGCCCGGGAAAGGCAGCACCATGGCTACAGGCACCGTCAAGTGGTTCAACAGCGAGAAGGGCTACGGCTTCATCGCCCCCGATGACGGCTCGGCGGATCTGTTCGCCCACTACACGCAGATCGAAGGCCGCGGCTTCAAGAACCTCGAAGAAGGCCAGAAGGTCGAGTACGAAGTCGGCCAGGGCCAGAAGGGCCCGCAGGCGCAGAGCATTCGCCCTCTCTGACGAGAGAGAGCTAGGAAAAGGAGGGACCCCCGCGGGGGAATCCCTCCTTTTCCGTGCCCGATTTCCGTGGCTGATTTCCGTGCCCGGAGCTGCCTTGCTCTTGGCGCGGCTGAGCTCTGTGCAAGGCTTTCCACAGCTTCTGCGAAATTGCGGCCGACGCCGCCCAACGTCCCCTTAGCGTCGATGAAGGGAAGCGTGCAGCAGTGCGAGCTTCCGGATTCTCGACCCGAAGGGGGCGTTACCCATCAGGAAACTGCTCTCCGCCGTCGGACTCGCGCTGCTTGTCGCAGCCGGGCTCTTCACCGGCGCCAGCGCCGCCACGGCGGCACCATCAGCACAGGCTCTCGAACACTCCGCCAAGGTGTGTTCGCTCCCCGCCGCGGGGCAGGCAGCGTGCACGGCCCGCATCGTCACCGATGTGAAGGGCCATCCGCTCACGACGACGGCGCCGCCCGCCACCGCGCTCACGCCCGCGCAGCTCCAGAGCGCGTACAAGCTCACCGGGGCCTCCTCGGGCGGCCGCACGGTCGCGATTGTGGACGCCTACGGCTACCCGAACCTCGCGAACGACCTCGCGAACTACCGCAAGCAGTTCGGCCTGCCCTCGTGCACTGTCAGCACGGGCTGTCTCCGCATCCTCAACGAGTCGGGCGGCACCACTCCGCCGGCCTTCAACCTCGGTTGGGCCCAGGAGCAAGCGCTCGACGTCGACGCCGTCTCGGCGGCTTGCCCGGACTGCAAGATCGTCGTCGTCCAGGCGTCGTCGACCTCGTTCACCGATCTCGGCACCGCCGAGCAGACGGCAGCGAAGCAGCCCGGCGTCGTCGCCATCTCGAACAGCTACGGCGGCTCTGATGCCGCCGATGCGACTTACGGGAAGTACTACAACTTCCCGGGCATCGCGGTCACCGCAAGCGCGGGAGACAACGGCTACCAGGGCGCGGCCTACCCCGCGACGTCGAGCTACGTGACCGCCGTCGGCGGCACTTCGCTCGTGAAGTCCTCGACGGCGCGCGGTTGGTCGGAGAGTGTCTGGAGCGGAACCGGCTCGGGCTGTTCGTCGTACAACACTGCGCTCGCTGCTGCTGCCACAGTTGGAACCGGCTGCGCGAAGCGGGCGATGAATGACGTCGCGGCCGTCGCCGACCCGAACAACGGCGGCCTCGCGGTCCTCTACCCGACCTCGAGCACGGCATCCTCGTGGGGCCAGTTCGGTGGAACGAGCGAGGCCTCGCCCATCATCGCCTCCGTGTACGCGTTGTCCGGCAACACCGGGTCCAAGACGAGCGGGACCTACGCGAACAGCATCCCGTACGCTCACACGGCGTCGCTCTTCGACGTAACTTCCGGCAGCAACGGCACCTGCACGACCACTCAGTGGTGCACAGCCCGCGCCGGGTGGGACGGTCCGACCGGTCTTGGCAGCCCGAACGGGACTGGCGCTTTCTAGAAGGGTGTAGTTCTAGAAGCGCGTGGTTCTACAAGCGCGTAGTTCTACAAGCCTCGAGCAGTTGCGCGTGGCTTTGCCGAAGCTGGGTAGCGGACCACCATGCTGCAGCCCTTCATTGCCTCTCTGGTGGAACAGGTCGTCGCCTCGCCTGAGGACCCCCTGCTCGCGGGCGAAGGCACGTCCGTTCCCGAGGGGGACCGCTGCGAGTCGATCTTCGGCCTCTACGCGGCAGGGGTGCCACTGGGCGAGATCGCCCAGATCCTCGGCTGCAGCGTCCTGACAGCGCAGGACGATATTGAGCAGGCACGGGGCAGGCGGCCCGTGCTCGCGAACCATGACGATCGGGTGGCGTGGGAACTCCACCGGGCGGTGGTGGACAGGCTGCGTGACGATCCAGCGCCTGTGGTCACCGCCGCCCGGGTTCGTCTCGAGGAGCTGCGCGCGGGCGACGACGGGGGGCAGGCTACGCGGGAGGCCGCCCAGTTCTCGGAGTGGGGGCGGCTGCTCGAAGGGGATACCGAGTCCCTCATCGACTCGATGCTTGCTCCCGGCGAACAGGGCGCTCAGCTGCGGAGTGCGACGCCGTTCGCGGACGTCCTGACGACCGACGAGCGGCTCGCAGCAATCCGCAAGGCTTCGGTTCCCGCGCCTCTCTGATGGGCTGCGCCTCTCGGATGGGCTGCGGGCTTGCGCTGCGCTCAGCCGGGGCGCCGAGCAGCGCCGTCCAGGCCATGGCCTTCAACGCGGACCTCACGCCGCCGTCGTCGACCGCCAGTGGGGCGATGGGCCGGTAGCTGATCATTCCTGCCTCCCTGAGTCCAGTGGTTCCAAGTTCCACTGTCCTCGGCCCGCGTGTCTGTGGGCTTTGGGAAGGCTTTTCCTTGGCTGTGTGCGCCTCGGTGTCGGCTGCTTCTAAACAGCAGGCGTTCTAAACTGCAGGCGTTCTACATAGCAGGCGGGAAGCGCCGCGGCTGGCGCCGGCGCCGCCGCGAAAGCCAACGACTGCGCGGGACGAGATGCTCCGACGGGTCCGAGGCGGCCGCTCTCACGGGAGGCGGGATGGCTGCGGCCATCTCCTCGAGCGGTGCGACCACCCCGGACCTGAGGAGGTCCCTCACAACTGGACACGGCCAAGGTTGGCCGCAGCCCTCGCAAGGGTCACCGACGCGGGCGCTGGAGGGCCGGTGGCTCTCGGCGGCCGGCTCCCACACTTCGGCCTCAACGGACGAGCGCAGCGACCCGCTGCGTTTGGCGGCTCGCAGCCGCACAAGGATCTCCTCGTAGATGTGCTCTGCCAGCAGGGGGTCCATGACCGCCCCTTACCCGTGTCGGAGGAGCAGTCACATCATTCCGGCGTGCCGAGCTGACCCTCGTCCTCCTCAGGCTCAGCTCCGCTACCGCCCGCGGCCCCGTGCTCCATAGCGGCACGAGTCTCCGGGCTGTCCGTGTCGTCCGGGAACGGCTCCGTCTGGCGGAAGTCCTCGACGTGCCCCGGCCGACCGCTGCGGATCGTGCCCTGGTCCTCGTGCTTCATCTCGTCGTCCAGCTGCGGGCCGTGCTTGTTGCTGCCGCGCTCGATCATGACGCTCTCCTTCCACTTGGGCTCTTCACGTCCCCGTGGGTTACCCGCCCGGCGGCGCTGCCAAGCGGGGCTGGGCGAGCCGGTTCAGTCCTCTCGCCACCCCAACCGGGTCGGGCGCGGACCCGTGAGCCTCGCGGAGAGCGGGTCGGCGGGATCGAGCGATTCGAGAAAACCACGAAGGCGAAGTGCGCTCGCGAGCTCGGCCTCCGGGTCGGCCCCCGCGGGCGGGTCGACGGGCTCCACCTGCAGCGCGAGCGTCCCTTCCCGCTGCTCGACTTCAAGCTCGAGCGCTTCAATGGGGGCGATGCGCCGGGCGAGGGCCACGGCGCGGGCGACATGCGGTGGAATGCACTCCGCGACGATGGCCGCGTGGTGTTCGAGCCCGGGGAGCCGCTGCCGTTCGACCGCCCAGTGCGCGAGAGCGCGCAGCACCTGGTCTTCGTCCGCCTCGCCGAGCTGGACTTCTACAACGTGCCGCGCGCCGTCGTTCGGGCTCGCGAGGAGGACGGCGAAACGATCGGGCTCGGGGTGCTGCACCACGCGTTCGAGGACCGGGGCGGTCATGCCGACGGCGACGAGCGCGGGCGTCTGCTCGATGTGCTTGAGGAGCGTCATTGCGTCCAGCTGCGGAGGTGTCGTGTCCACGGGGCGATCCTATGCTGGCGCGACGCAGAAACCTCTAGCCCGGCGTGAAGAAGTCTTTGACGTTTTCGACAAAGTCTTCGGTCTTCTTCTTGGCTATCCCGTGTGCGACCTTCTCTGCCGTGCTGTCGATGGCCTTTACGGCGAGCTCGGGAGCACCGTTGCCCTCGGTCTGCTTGGCGAGGTCGAGCCTGTTGGTGGCCTCGGCATAGCGCAGATACGTGTCGACGCTTGCCACGACGAAGCGCGCGTCGACTGTGAGGACGTCGATCCCGAGCAGGGAGAGCTGCACGTAGGCGTCAATGACGAGGCCCTTGTCCAGGATGACGTTGAGCACGTCGGCGAGCGAACTCGAGTGCGGCCGGTCGAGATAGCCGCCTGACCGCTGAGACGGTTCGGATCGACGCGCCGCTCCGGCTGGCTCTGCCACCTCGTTCATGGTCAGCCCGCTTCCTTGAGGAGCACGCGGTGGTCGCTGCTGCCCGCTCGAACTCTGCTGCCTGCCAGTATCCCGCCAACGGGTGATTCGCACGATGGCGGCCTAAGCCGACCTTCCCGATTCGAGAATGCGACGGGTACTTCGCCATCCGCGATGCCCTCCACGCCTGAGCCTGGCCCCGCGGCCGCTCCGCTCCTTGGAGTCCGGCCTACGAGTTGGCTGGGAGATCTTGGCTGGGGAGATCTTCGTTTGGGAAAATGCGCTGGGCTCAGAGCCGTGCGGGGGAGGCGAAGGGAATCCGGTCCGGAGAGATCTCGACGCCCTCCCACGGCTTCGCGGGATCCGGAAGCCGGACCTGAGCGAGCTGGACGATGCGCTGCCGCCGGCGGCCTGATGCCGTCGTCCACACAACCCGCGCGGACTGTACCCCCGCTGCAACCAGGTAACAGTGCAGTTCGGCGTTGTGCCCGTCGACGATGACCTTGCGGTCTCCAGCGAGTGCGCGTCTCATGTCCTCCTTCGGACCCAGGTCTTGCCTCATGCGCAGGCCCTCGGCGAGGTTGCGGAGTTCTCCCGGTAGCGACGAACGGCCATCTCCAACGCGAGCCGCGCCACTTCGCGCAGCTCGTCTGCCTCGCCCATGCGCTCTCCCCGGAGCTCTTCCGCGCGCTCCGCGGTGGTCGAAGCGGACGGGCCGAGTACCACCCGGTCAATCAGCTGAATCACTGCGTCCTCCTACTTGCCGACGGGGTCCGGCGCCTTGCCGGCCCTCCCTGAGACAGAACGGTCTGTCTGTGAAGAACTTTCTACATGTAGACAGACCTGTCTGTCCAGTCTTGCGCTACGATGGCTCTCATGGACGCTCGGGATGAGACTCGCGCGGCCACCGGCCGAAAGGCGGGTGCGCGTGAAAGGATTCTGGACACTTCGTATGAGCTCTTCGCCCGGCGCGGGATCCGTGACGTCGGCGTAGACGAGATCATCACCCGGTCGGGGGTTGCCAAGGCCACCTTCTATCGACATTTCCCTTCGAAGGACGCGCTCGTCTTGGCGTACTTGGACCGCTGGTTTACGGCGCGGAGCGCGGCCGTTGACGCAGCGACGAAGAGCGGCGAGAGCCATGACGAACCCCTGCTCGCGGTGTTCGGCGTGCTGGACGACTGGTTCCAACGCGGAAGGGCGGAAGCTAGCGCGTTCCTCCACGTCATGATCGAGATGGGCCCGGATCATCCCTTGGGCCGTGCCAGCATCGAATACCTCACCCGGACGCGGGAGCAGTTGGCGTCAATTGCCGCGGCCGCGGGACTCGACGACCCCGAGGGCTTTGCGTGGTCGTGCCACATCCTGATCAAAGGTGCCATGGTGGCGGACACGGAGGGCGACACTCGCGCCGCGGAACGCGCCCGCCTCATGGCGAGCCTGCTCATTGATCACCACCGTCAACGCCAGCGGAGTCAGGAAGGCCAGCCCAGTCAGGAAGGCCAGCCCAGTCAGGAAAGCCAGCCCAGTCAGGAAAGCCAGCTGGCTGACGAAGGGCAGCATCTCGCCCCTTTTCCGCACGCGGAGGCGGCGTCCGAGGCGGAGCATCGGCTCACGAGGCGTACCCGACTCGCAAGGTCCAAAGCGACACTGAGCTCAGCTGACGCAAACTGAGGCGGTCGGCGCAGGAGCCGCGGTGCACAGGCAGGCCTAAGCGGCCGAGGCGGCCTTCCGCGGCAGCGCGCCCGCACCCGGCCCCAGATGGCTGTAATCTCCGTACACCTCGACGCCGTAGCGGGTGGCGGCGCTCTCCACCCAGGCGCAGGGCCACGGGCGGCTGCAGAAGCAGAGGCCGGCGCCTACGGTCTGGCACGGAGAATGATTGGCCCTCACGAGGTGGTAGTCGGTCTGAGCGCGCTCATCTTCCGGGCACAGGGCCCTCTGGATGTCGATGCGCCTGCGGAGTTCAAGCAACCAATCGTGAGGCACGACCGACAGGCTACACAGCCGAGATGGACAGAATGTGACATGCCGGTGGCGCTGTGAGGAAGATCACTTACATTTCGGACGGCGAAGACGGTTGCCCAGTGAGCGATGGGGCGTGGGAGAATCGTAGTCGACTCACACGTGGCTGCAACTCAAGGGGACACATGACACGCCAACTTTTCGGAGCGCAGGGTGTGCTCCTTCCGGACGGCACGCGTTTGGTACGCGAAACGATCATCGGGTCGGGGCAGCGTCTGGCTCTCGCTGCCGACCACGCCGTGCTCGAGCGCGTGAAGTCGCACCGCACCCTCGCCAAGGTCCTCAACGTTGCCAGCCGCGTCCTCGTCGTCGCCATCGGCCTCGCGCTCGCCTATGTCGTCGTGACGAATAGGATCAGCGTCATCGCAGCGGCGCTCTTCGCCGTCGTGCTCCTCTTCGTGCCCGATCTGTTCCGCCGCGTCGACGTGTTCCTGACGGCGCTGCGCAACCGCACTGCTGCGGGTCTCGTCATGGCCGAGGCCTTCTTCGAGCACGCCGGGGCACATCTGCAGGCGCTCTCCCGTGAGGAGCAGCTGGGGCGCTACTTCGCTCTGCTCGTGAGTGGCGAGGATCGCGCCGCGAAGCGACTGGTCGTCGTCGTAGCTTGTGAGCATCACGCAGGGGAGCGACGGGTCGACGGCATGCACGTCCCGGCACACCTC
>NZ_JTDL01000076.1 GCF_000802235.1 Sinomonas humi | reverse complement strand
GATGAAGACTGTTCAGTGTCGGCCGGGGACCTGGAAGTTGAAAACGCCGGTGTCGAAGCGGTTGTAGGCCTCGTAGTGGACAAGCTCGTAGAGGCGGCACTCTCCACTTCACGGGCAAGGTCTGGGCGTCAGCAGATCCCGATCCCTCGAACTCTCCAGCTTCAGTCGATGAGGTCGAGAGCGGCGCCGACGATGGAGTCGGTGTCGATGCCGTGGTATCGGTAGACGTCCTGGAGGTCCCCGACCTGGCCGAACTTGCTCACCCCGAGGGCTGCGCCGGGCACGTTGTTGATGCCGGTGAGGAAGGCGAGGGTGTGGGGGTGGCCGTCGAGGACCGTCACCATCGGAGCCGCCCTGTTGGCGGGGAACACCTGGTCGAGGATCGACGTTGGGCCGTCGGCCAGTCCGCGCCGGGCCTGAAGGGCTTCGAAGAGGAGGCCGGGACTCGTGACGCACACGACGTCGGCCGCGATGCCCTGCTGGGAGAGCCGGTCTGCGGCTGCCAGCGACTCGGGGATCATCGCCCCCATCCCGACGATCGTCACCTGCGGATCAGCCTCCCGGCGCAGCGGGTAGGCGCCGGCGACGACCTGCTTCCGCCGGCGTTCCCGGGCGGCGGCATCTGAAGGGACGGCCGCCAGGGTTTGGTCGACCGGACGGGTCGAGAGCCTGAGGTAGGCCGACTTGCCGTCGGGCCGTCCCAGGCGGGAGATCGAGGCAAGAAGGGTCCACTCGACATCGATCACGAAGGCCGGTTCGTAGCTGATGCATCCGGGCTGTTCGAGCCCGATCGAGGGGGTCTTGATGGACTGGTGGGCCCCGCCTTCGGCAGCCAGGGTGACCCCGGACGGCGTGCCGACGAGGATCGACTGGCCCCCTGCGTAGATGCCGTACGACCATGGCTCCAGGGCACGTTCCACGAAGGGGTCGTAGAGCACGCCGATCGGGAACAGCGGCTGGCCCCAGCGGGACCAGGTCGCGCCGAGCTCGCCGATCAGCCCGACGAGGTTGGTCTCGGCGATGCCCAGCTCAATGTGCTGGCCGGAGGGGGATTCGCGCCAGTGCATGATCGTCTCCGCGTCGTCGGCGAACCAGTCGCGGCGCTCGTCCGGGGACCAGACCCCGACCTTGTTCAGCCAGCCGGCGAGGTTGGTGGAGGAACTGACGTCCGGGCTGATGGTGACTACGCGCTTGGCTACCTCGGGTGCCTGACGGGTCAGGTCGAGGAGGGTGCGTCCGAGGGCAGCCTGGGTGGTCGCCGTGCCGGAGGCAGGGGTCCTGCCCATGTCCGCCGGGACAGCCGGGGTCGCCAGTAGGTGCTGCTCCTCCCTGGCAAGCCGTTCGGCGGCCGCGCGGCAGAGCAGCCCGGCGGCAGAGGAAGGCTCGAAACGCGACCACGGATCGGCCGCGTCCATGCCCAGATCACCCGCGAGCTGCTCGTACTGCGGGATGGTCAGCAGCGATGAGTGGTTCTGCGGGTGGCCCTCGGTGGGGAGTCCGTAGCCCTTGATGGTGTAGGCGATGATGACGGTCGGGCGGGTGTCGTCGATCTGGGCGTAGGCGGCGCGCAGGGCATCCAGGTCGTGGCCGCCGAGGTTTCGGATCGCGCGGACGAGGGTGCCGTCGTCGATGTCGCCGATGAGCGAGGCGATCTCGTCGGATCCGGCCCCGTCTCCCGGCAGGCGCCTGCGCACCTCTTCGGCATTGCAGCGCAGGAGCCGCTGGTACTCGGGGTTGGGCATGTCGAGGATCCGGGCGCGCATGGCGGACCCGCCCGGGCGGGTGAAGAGCTGCTCGAGCAGCTTGCCGAACTTGACGGTGATCACCTGCCACCCGGCTGCGGCAAACATGCTCTCGATGCGCCCGGCGGCGATGTTCGGCACGACCCGGTCCAGGGACTGCCTGTTGAGGTCCACGATCCACACGATCTCGCCCAGCTCTGCCACCGACGGGTCGAGGATGGCCTCCCACACCGCTCCCTCGTCAAGCTCGGCGTCGCCCACGAGGGAGTACTGGCGGCCGCGTCCCGCATCGCGGAGCTGGGTGTGGACGTACCGGCGGGCGATCGCGCCCCAGATGGGGGCGGTGGCCCCGATGCCGACGGACCCCGTGGAGTAGTCGACGGGATCCGGGTCCTTCGTCCGGCTCGGATAGCTCTGGAGACCCCCGAACTCCCGGAGTGTGGGCAGGTAGGACTCGTCCAGCTCGCCCAGGAGGTAGTTGATCCCGTGGAGCACGGGCGAGGCGTGCGGCTTGACCGAGACGCGGTCTCCCGGCTGGAGCTGCTCGAACCAGAGCGAGGTCATGATCGACACAATCGAAGCGCACGAGGCCTGATGACCTCCGACTTTCAGGCCCGACGGGTTGGGCCGGACACGATTCGCGTGGTGCACCATCGACGTCGACAGCCACAGCACCCGCTGCTCGACCTCTGCAAGCACCTCTGTGGGCGATCCGCCGGCCAGCACTTGCTCTGCCTGTTCGATGGTGCGAGGGGAATTCATCTTCATGTCCTTGCCTGGGGGAATCTTCAAGCCCATCCGTCGAATCGGCTGGGCTGGCATCGGCGCATCCAGGACGTCGTGGTCGCATGCGCCGAGCCGAGGTCTACCAGGAAATCGGTAGTGAGAGTTTGAGATCTGTGTGCAAATCTCCGAACCAGTGGACCATGATGGGACAGTTGCGACAATTGCCCTTCGGAAAGTTCATCATTCTGCACGCGGAGGCCGCTTGCGGCCAGGTAGGAGGTTGGCAGTATGCCAAGGACGAACGCCGCCGTCGACCCGATCGACGCCCGGATCCTGGCGGCACTGAACAGGGATCCGCGCGCCACGGTCATCGCGTTGGCGGAAAGAACGGGACTCTCCCGCAACACTGTGCAGGCCCGACTGGGAAAGCTCGAGGGGCAGGGCGGCGTCCTCCAGGAGTTCGAGCGCCGAATAGATCCGGCCGCCCTCGGCTACCCGCTGAACGCCTTCATCCTCACCGCGGTGACACAGCAGAAGCTCGCCGCGATCGGGCGGGCCCTCGACGGGATCCCGGAAATCGTCGAAGTCCAGGGGTTGAGCGGAGTCACAGACCTGCTCGTCCACGTTGTCGCGCGCGACGCCGACGACCTCTACCGCATCGCCGGCCGCGTCCTGGACATCGACGGAGTCGAGAAGACTACGACGGCGCTCGTCATGAGGGAGCTCGTCCACTACAGGGTCTCCCCGCTGGTCCAGCAGCTGATCCAGCAGGGCTGACCGTTCCCGCTCGTGGGCAATCTGCCCACGAGCGCGGGGCCTCCAGCTATTCCGCTGGGCAGTCTGATGACCTCCTTCGCTGCCGATTGCCGGCCCCCGCGCATGATGCTTCACTGGGTGGCCAAGGTTCACTCGATCATGTGAACTCCGGCGATCTCCGCCACCATCCTCTGACCCCCGAGGGTGCTCCGACGCGTTTCACGGCACAGCCCCAATCGGGCTCTGCGGAGCTGCGCCGAACTGAAACACGAGACATTCAGACAAGAGCAGAGGACGCCTGTGAGTTCAGTCGCCGTCAACAGAAGGCCCGCCTCGTGGAGCACCGCTGCCGCCGCCTGCGCACCCGAGCCCTGCTCGGGTGCGCAGGCGGTGGTGCGCGCGTTGGAGGAACTCGGGGTCGAGTGCGTCTTCGGCATCCCCGGTGGGGCGATCCTGCCGGTCTACGACCCGTTGATGGACTCCCAGCGCCTCCGCCACGTGCTCGTCCGGCACGAGCAAGACGCGGGCCATGCGGCGGCCGGCTATGCCATGGCCAGCGGGAAGGTCGGAGTGTGCATGGCCACCTCCGGCCCCGGTGCGACGAACCTCGTGACGCCGCTGGCCGACGCCCACATGGACTCCGTGCCCGTCGTCGCGATCACCGGCCAGGTCCCCCGGTCGCTGCTGGGCAGTGACGCCTTCCAGGAGGCCGACATCGTCGGCATGACCATGTCGATTACCAAGCACAGCTTCCAGGTCACGGACGCCGGCGACATCCCGCGCATCCTCGCCGAGGCGTTCCACATCGCCTCCACGGGGCGCCCGGGGCCGGTTCTGGTCGACATCACGAAGGACGCCCTTCAGGCGGCGACCGCCTTCTCGTGGCCCCTCGAGATGCAGCTCGCCGGGTATCGCGTAAGCGCTCGGCCGCACCTCGCCCAGATCCGCGAGGCGGCCTCTCTCATCCTCTCCGCGTCGGCCCCAGTCCTGTATGTGGGAGGCGGGGTGGTGAAAGCAGACGCTGCCGCAGAGCTGCGGGAGCTTGCGTTGCTCACCGGGATCCCCGTGGTCACCACCTTGATGGCGCGCGGCGCCTTCCCGGACAGCCACCCCCTGCACTACAGGATGCCCGGAATGCACGGATCCGTCGCCGCCGTCGCCGCCATGCAGCGCAGCGACCTGCTGATCGCCCTAGGTGCGCGGTTCGACGACCGCGTCACAGGCCACCCCGAGTCCTTCGCCCCCAACGCGCGGGTCGTCCACGCCGACATCGACCCGGCAGAGATCGGCAAGAACCGTCCCGTCGACGTGCCCATCGTCGGGGACTGCCGCGAAACGATCCGATCCCTCGTCGATGCCTTGCGCCAAGAGTCCCCGCGGGCGGACCGACTCGCCCCGTGGCGTGCAGCCTTGGACGGGATCCGCGCAGCATATCCCCTCAGCTACGACCAGCCTGCGAACGGGATGCTGCCGCCTCAGCTGGTGATCGAGGCCGTCGGGAAGGCCGCTGGCCCAGGGGCCATCTTCGCCGCCGGCGTCGGGCAGCATCAGATGTGGGCCGCCCACCACATCTGCTTCGAAGAACCCCGGAGCTGGCTGAACTCGGGCGGTCTCGGCACGATGGGATACGCGGTGCCCGCAGCGATTGGCGCGAAGCTGGCCGCCCCGGCACGCGAGGTGTGGGCCATCGACGGGGACGGCTGCTTCCAGATGACCGGCAGGGAGCTCGCTACCGCCGCAATCGAGCAGATTCCGATCAAGGTGGCGATCATCAACAATGGGAACCTTGGCATGGTCAAGCAGCTCCAGGCGATCCACTTCGAGGAGCGCTACACGCAGGTGGACCTCGCCACCCACACCCATCGCATCCCCGACTTCGTCCTGCTCGCCGAGGCCTTGGGATGTGTAGCGCTGCGCTGCGAGCGAGAGGACGACGTCGACGCTGTCATCGCCCAAGCCCAGTCGATCAACGACCGCCCTGTGGTCATCGACTTCATCGTCAGCGACGAGGCCCTGGTCTGGCCAATGGTGGCAGCGGGAAGTAGCAACGACCACATCATGGCGGCCCAGGGGAACCGCCCGCTCTTCGACGAGGAATCAGATGATCTTCCTCATACCTGCACTTAGGGCCCGAGATCGCTGCGAGCACCACGGAACGCCGTACCCCGTCCGTCCGGTACGCCGATCATCCGCTGGGCCAAGATCCAAGATCGACGAGGTCGGCAAGAGGCTGTCGTCGAATCTCAGCCGCTGTCCCCACAGGGAGTCTGAAGCAGATCGAAGACAAGGAGGAACATGAGGAAAGATCGCACCAGAGCGCCCTACTCAGATGGGTTTTCGGAGAGCACGAGGGACTAACTAAATTCCAAAGAAGTGTGCCAGCCGAGCGACAAGCGATTCGGCAGCGTCACCCCGGAGGCTGTACAGCATCCCCTCCCGAGTGCGTTCCTGACGAACCAGACCCGTCGATCTCAGTTGCGCCATGTGGTGATGGACGGTCGGCTGCGACACCGCGAGGCGGGTGACGAATTCGGGACCCAGAAGCGGGCCGGTGCGCAACAGTGTGAGTATTTGTAGCCGGTGGGGATTCGACAAGGCCTTTATCTGGCCCAACACTTCGACAGGAATGACGTCTTGGTACCCAACCATGTCATCGTCTCGTACCCCGAATACGATAAGGACCCGGCCTTCGCCTTCGTCTATTCGAGAGGCCATGAACGGGTAGATGAAAACAGAAGGAGCAAGAATGATCTGATTCATCGCCAGAGCCGAGGAGAGGGTGTATCCCCCGGTGAGCGCCGCGACGCTGGCGACATTGGGCTGCATGGCGAGAAGGTCTCTCGCCGAGCCCGCCGCCCGCTCAGCCGCTACGCGGAAGCGGTCGACGTCGGGGGCGAAGACCTTCTTGAGATAACGCTCCAGGAACTGGACTATTCGCTCCTTCGATCCGGCCGGATCCTCCAGCACTTCGAGACTGGGGGCGGCGAATGCTCCGGAAAGCTCGTGGACCTTCGTTTGCAAGCCGGCCTTCTGGCCGGATCGGCCTCGGAGGACCGCCTCGTAGTACTCCAATGCCGCCTCCGAGGTCTCTCCCGTGTCGAGCATCAGCAGCGCACACTCTTCTGGAGACGCTGCTCGGAGGAGCTCGATGAAGTCTTCAGGCCCTGACTCAGTCTTCAGGGCTGGGAGAAGGCGGAGCAGCCCGAATCCGAGTGCAGTCTCGCCTCCCTCAAAGAACAGACGTCCTTCCGCATAGAGGAGAGGGCCCATTGCCTTCCGCGCAGTGAGGGCCCACTGTCTGGAGCGCTCGTAGGTGTGGGGGTTGTAAAGCGCCCGCAAGCTGACGAGGAAGTCGTAATTGGGGGAGGCGTGAACTGAGGTCAGAGAGCCGTCCAGGCCCTGAGACCTCGATTGCCCACCTCCATCTTCACCGACGAGTTTCACGTCGGCCCCTCCCTCCACCAGTATCGAATGACGTCGATTGTACAGGTGGACACGGCAGGGTCAACGCGAAGAGCCGCGTGCCCGGCATCCCGGCCTCTGACCTCAAAAGGAGCCGGATCAGTAAGCTTTTGCAGCGACGCCATTTGAGCCCAGAGGCCCCGAGGACCGCGCGATGTGACCCTTGACACCATCTTTATGCGACCGTAGTGTATCGATAAGATTCAATTATCTCCTCGTGAGGCTCAGGTCGGCCTACCGGTAAAAAACCGCCACCACTTGCTTCGGGCGATGGAGCCGAGCCGTAGGGGCGGGTAGAAACCCGAGTGAACAGGACATGTCGAAACCTCGGGAATGATCGCTGGAAGAAAGGTGACACGACATGCAGAACAAGAATGAATGGTCGCGCAGAACCTTCTTGAAAGGCTCGAGCTGGTTTGCGGCCGCAGGTATCGCCGCTCCCCTTCTCAGCTCCTGCGCTGGCCCGACCGCCAACAGCGCCACCAGTTCTTTGGATGCTCTGAAGAAGCAGGGATTCGTCAACGTCGGCGTCTTTGGGTCGCCGATCTGGGGGTACACCGACAAGAGCGGCCGCGTCACCGGTGAGGCGCCTGAAGTAGCGCGAGCCGTGTTCAACAAGCTGGGGGTGCCCGATATCAAGGCCACTCAGGTTTCATTCGACCAACTCATCCCCGCACTGAATGCTGGCCAGTTCGACGTGATCTGCGCCGGGATGTACATAACGCCTGCACGCTGCAAGAACGCTCAGTTCTCTACTCCTGACCTCATCGTCCTCGAGGCATTCCTCACGCCTAAGGGCAACCCATTGAACATCAAGACCCTGCAGGACGTCGCAAGCAAGAATGCCAAGCTCGCCATGCTGAGCGGCACACCCGAGAAGGACTGGGCCCTCAGCGCGGGCGTCAAGGCCGAGCAGATCACCGTCTTCGACGGGAACCAGCAGATGCTGGAAGCTGTGCAGACGGGGAGAGTCAACGTCGGCATCTCTACCGACCTCACCATGAAACAGCTGCTCAAGCAGAACCCAAATGCACCCCTTGAAGTCGCTGCCGAATTCCAGCCCTCACTCAACGGCAAGCCGGTGACACCAGCCAGCGGTTTCGTGTTCCGCCAGGGCAACCAACAGCTCGTCGATGCCTTCAACCAACAACTCACGGCCATACATGACAGCGGCGAGTGGCTGAAGATTGTGGAGCCTTTCGGGCTGACCAAGGACAACCTCCCGCCGAAGGATCTGACCACCCAGCAGCTCTGCACAGCAAGCTGAACGGTCAGCCCCCATGAACGATTTCGGCTACTTCCTCACCGTCCTGCTCAGAGGGCTGGTCCCCACCGTCGAGCTCTTCCTGCTCGGCGCCGTAATGGGCACAGTGATCTCATTCCTCGTAGGCCTGTCCCTGCTCCACCGTTCAGTCATCACGCGGCTTCTCGCCCGGATCTACGTGGAAGGCTGGCGCGGAACCTCCGAAGTGGTCCAGATGTTCTGGGTCTACTTTGCGGTTCCAGTCCTGATCGGATTCCAGCTCGTGCCACTCTGGGCGGGCGCCCTCGTTCTCGGCCTGAATACGGGGGCCTATGGCGCCGAGATCGTGCGAGGGGCGGTCCAATCCGTGGACAGGGCCCAGTATGAGGCTTGCGTCGCATTGAACCTGACGCGAGCTCAGCGGATGACCCGCATAATCCTGCCGCAGGCCGTCCCCGAGATGATCCCACCGTTCAACAATCTCTATATCGCCGTTCTCAAGGGCACCGCGCTGGCCTCGCTGATCAATGTCACGGAGATGACCTACCAAGCCAACCAGGTCCTCGTGGTCAGCTACCCCGGCCAGACCCTGGCGATCTTCATGATGATGCTCGTCATGTACCTGGTCCTGTCCATCCTCATCACCGCAGGGATGCGTGTCCTGGAACGCAAGGCGGCAAGGATGCTCGGCAAGAAGGGGACTCGACCCTCTCGCTCGGCGAGTGCCTTGCGGCCTGTGGCGGGGATAGGAGGTCCCCGATGAACGTCTGGGATTGGAACTTCGCCGCCAGCATCATTCCGTCCCTGCTCGACGGGCTCCTGGTGACTCTCGAGGCAACCGCCCTCGGTTCCCTACTCGCCTTCGTCCTCGGGCTCATGCTGGCCCTGCTCCGCTACTCGCCGCTCTTCGTGGTGAGCAAGGCCGCATGGGGCTTCATCGAGGTCGTCCGCAGCACACCGCTGCTCGTACAGCTCTACATCTGGTTCTTCTTGCTCGCACAGTGGGGGATCACCCTGGGCTCGATGACGGCAGGAGTTCTGGGCCTCGGCGTCCACTACGCCACCTACACCGCCGAGGTCTACCGTGCGGGCATCGACGCGGTGCCAAGGGGACAGTGGGAGGCTGCCCGCGCGCTCAATCTTCCCCGCGGACGCACATGGGTCGGCATCGTGCTGCCGCAGGCGATTCCACGGATGATCCCGGCGCTTGGCAACTATGTAGTCTCGATGTTCAAGGAAACACCGCTGCTGCTGACCATCGGGGTCCTGGACATTCTTGGGCAAGCACGTGGGGCTGGGGCCGAGGCATATCGCTTCATCGAGCCGTACACCCTCGCTGGCATCCTCTTTCTCGCACTGAGTTATCCATCTTCAATTCTGATCAGGAGGTTGGAGCGTCGTGTTCTCCAGCACTAGGCACCCACAAGAGGCGGTCCAGACGGCCGACATCGAGACCGAACAGCCCATGGTGCGCTTCAACTCCATCATGAAGGCGTTCGGAGACCAGGTCGTCCTCAACGAGCTCGACCTAGAGGTCGGCAGCGGCGAAAAGGTCGCTCTCATCGGACCGAGCGGGTCCGGCAAGACAACCATCCTCCGCATGCTGATGACGCTCGAACGGCCCGATGCGGGAACCATTTATGTCGACGGAGACCCGCTCTGGCACATGGAACGTAATGGAACTACGGTACCGGCCGACGAAAGGCACCTTCGCCAGATGCGGACGAAGATCGGCATGGTCTTCCAGCAGTTCAACCTGTTCCCCCATATGACGGTGCTGCGCAACATAGCCGAGGCGCCCATCCGAGTACTCGGGATCCCTCGAGCCGAGGCCGAAGAGCGAGCGCGCCATCTGCTTGACCAAGTCGGCCTCGCCGGGAAAGCCGATTACCGTCCGAGCCAGCTCTCCGGGGGCCAGCAGCAGCGTGTGGCCATCGCCCGGGCCATCGCCATGCGACCGAAAGTCATGCTCTTCGACGAGGTAACCTCGGCGCTCGACCCCGAGCTGGTCGCCGAAGTGCACGCGGTACTGCGTGACCTCGCAACCGAGACTGGCATGACTATGCTGCTTGTCACCCACGAGATGAACTTTGCCCGGGACATTGCCGACCGCGTGCTCATGTTCGATCAAGGACGGATCATCGAGAGCGGGCCACCGGAGCGCATCTTCACGCATCCCGAGAACGATCGCACCAAATCATTCCTGCGCGCCGTACTCGAAGCCACCTGATCGACGGCCGCTGTCCGCCCCTTGGATCAAGACGTTCTCAACAGCTCCCTCGATTGCAAGCAATGGCAGCGAGGCGGGTTCCAATGTGTAGAGATCGTAAGTCGGCAATTTTCTTCAGTGAAAATCTCTCCGGTGACGTGTTTCCCCACGGGGCGATTGGCGATCTAAGGGCGTTCGTCCTCTTTCTGAAGGACGTTGGCCAGTTGAGCAGAAAGTACTGGTAAGGAGAGCTAGGAACAATTATGGCTCACGGATGGCTGGCCAAGCTGGAATGCCCCAGATGCTGCTACAGGCCGGAGGTCAAGGACGCGGCCAACTACTTGGGCTGCCCGAGATGCCGAGCCGAAATCGGGATCCCGGTCAACTATTTGGCCATGTCTGCGCCTGCGACGGGGGAGAAGTTCGATAAAGCGCTCGCTCGAGACCCAAATCTTGGCATTTGGCGATGGGAATCTCTCCTGCCGGTTCATTCCGAAGCTCCAATCACTCTGGGGGAGGGCAATACTCCGCTCATACGGTTGGATGGGGTCGGAAAGCGGTCGAAGGCCGGCAGCCTTTACCTCAAGAATGAGGCCTCGAACCCCACCTGGACGCACAAGGACAGACTGTCCGCCGCCGCGGTCACGGCCGCATCGGTGCTCGGGGCCTCGGCCGTGGTCGCCGCCTCGACTGGGAACCATGGCGCGTCCATCGCCGCCTACGCCGCCCGGGGCAACATGCGCTGCATCATCTCAACATATACCTGGGCGCCCGAGACGATGCGGACGTTGATGGAAGTGTACGGCGCAGAGGTCCACGGGTTCGAGCGTAGCGAACAAAGATACGAAATGATCGCCGTGGGGGCTGCTGAATCTGGCTGGTACCCGTGCTCGAACTCCACCTGGCCACCCGTGGGCAGTCCGCCGTACGGGGTGGACGGCTACAAGACCATTGCGTACGAACTGTGGGAGCAACTGCCGAACCAGTCAATTGATGCCGTGGTCGTCCCTACGGGATACGGCGACTGCATCCGTGGAATCGCTCGCGGGTTCGACGATTTGCGCGAGGCAGGCGTCGTCGACTATTCGCCGAAGCTAATTGCGGCCGAAGTGTTCGGAAAGATCAGCCGTTCACTCCGTTCGAGCTCCAATGATCTGGGTCCCGAGTCTGTGCATCCAACCACGGCATTTTCCATCAGCAACGAATGCACCACCTACCAGGCTCTTGATGCCGTTAGATCAAACGGTGGTCGGGCGGTCAGCGTATCCGAGGAGGACATCCTGGGCGCTCAGGTTGACCTCGCGCGGCTGGATGGATTGTACGTGGAGGCTAGCTCTGCGGTCGCGGTGGCAGCAGTCCAGCAGGCGTTTCGGTCAGGGATCCTGCATCACGACGACACCGTGGTTCTGGTCTCCACGTCTTCGGGCCTGAAAGACCCGGGGACCACCGCCGAATTCCTGGCGCAGAGGAAAAGGCGCTCGGATGTGGGCGCCTCCGACGCAACCCCGTCGCAAAGCGACGGGATCCAGCGTGCAGATGTCTAGTCATCTCGAGTCCATCCGCATGGAAAGAATCAGCACGTTGGACACGTGCCCGAGACCCACGAGCGGCTTCCCGACCTTCGCCGTAGCCGGGTCCAGTAGAAAGGTGAAGAGCTATGAGCAAACCGGCACCCGAGTCCGTCCTCATCACGGCGGCCCAGGTAATCACGTCCTTCGACCCGCCGGGGGTGCTCCCGAATTCAGCTGTGGGCGTGCGGAACGGGCGGATCGATTGGGTGGGAAACCGCCACGAAGCGTCCCCCGAGAAGTATCAGCAGCACCTGGATGTGGGCGGAACCATCATGCCCGGTTTGATTGATGCCCACGTCCATCTCGCCTTCGACTCCCAGGAAGCCGATCCCGTTGCCCACGCGGTGTCCATCTCGCCTGAAGCGCTCAATGGCACGATCGCCGACAACGCGGCACGGTTTCTCCGATCAGGAGTGACAACGGTCAGAGACCTGGGATCGCCCCCGGGGACCGTCTTGGAGTTCGGCAGGAGCGTTCAGAATGGGTTCGCCGCGGGACCGACGGTAATCGCAAGCGATCACCCCCTGACCCGCCCGCGCGGGCACCTTTGGGCGTTCGGCGGACAGGTCGACACAGTACGCGGAGCCGATTCGGCAGTCTCGCATCTTGCTGCAGCAGGCGCAAAGGTCATCAAGGTCATGGTCACAGGAGGGCGCATGACAGCGGGGACGAGTCCCGTGGCCGTGGAATTCCGACCGGATCTGCTGTCAGCGGTCGTTGCCCGGGCACATGCCGAGGGCCTTTCTGTCGCCGCGCACAGTCTCTGTGCGGAAGGCGTTCGTGCAGCGGTCGCTGCCGGCGTTGACACGATCGAGCACGGAACATTCATAGAAGCCGACGGAACGCCTTCCCCAGAAGCCCGTGCGATGGAGCTTGCGAGACAGATCGCCGATGCAGGCACGTTCGTGTGTCCAACACTCCACGATGCCCATCCCCACCCGATCAGCTTCGAGCAGCGGGGACAGTGGGTGCGGACACTCTGGGAACAGGGGGCACGAATCATCCTGGGGAACGACACGGGCATCCCTGGCCTTCCACCCGAACAGTACTGGGGGGGCATCCATGCTTTGGAGATGGCCGGCATGAGCCGTGAGGCCGTGCTCCACGCTGCCACCGGGATGCCCGCCTTGGCCATGGGCATTTCCGCCGAGGTTGGCGGCCTCGCTGTCGGCATGCGCGCCGATCTTCTGGTCGTGGACGGCAACCCCATAGCTGACCTCCGACACCTGCAAAGACCGACGCTGGTGATGGCGCGAGGCCTGATCACATCTCCTCAATCCCAATCAGAGGAGGACCCATGGCAAGCGTCTCCCAGCTCAAGGCGATGAGAAGGTGTCGCATCGAAGACTGGTCCCTATTGACTGGCGCGGAAGTGGAGGTGCGCCTTCGCGGACAGACTGTATGCCGGGGCCTGGTTGATGCGACAACGGCAGACGGAAGGATCATCTGGGTATATCCCGCCGGTGGAGAGAGAAGACTGTACGAGAAATCCCAAGCCTACGAGGTGTGGGCAGACCAGGGACATTCCCTCTTTCCGAGCAGAATCAGCATCTAGCGGCACCTTCGCCTTGAGGATCCCGTCTCCAAATGGGAGCGGCGCAACGAAAAGTCCACGAGCACCTAGATCCGGCGTTCGGGCCGCCGGAATTTGTTTCCGCATAACGGGAACCGTCTGCTTGGTTTCCAGACACGGGAAGACAATCTAACAGCACGGCCGGGCGGGCGTTGACAAAGGAGCCAAGTGTGCCGGCGTTCATAAGTCGCGCACGTCTTCACTCTCGCCTGGTTCACTTTTGAACGAAGAGAAGGAAATGTTTTGACTGATCCAATTGGGTTGGGTGCGGTAGGGACACAGTCCTCGGACCGCGTCCGAGTCGAGAGCCTGAGTTGGGCAACGGCGAACGGTGCGGTAAATGCCGTCGCCAATGCCGGGCTCTGTGTCCTTGAGTGCCCTGAATGCCATCAAAGACCGGACATTGCAAATCTCCAGAACTACCTCGGGTGTACGGACTGCTCATTGCGACTGGGCATTCCTGTGAACTACACAATCGCTTATCCGGCTCCGGCGACGAAGGCACAGTTTGAGGTTGCTCGCGCTCTGCCCGCGACCCGAGGCATCTGGCGGTGGTCCGCGATGCTGCCGGTAGAGGATCCCAACCCGGTCAGCCTAGGCGAAGGGAACACTCCACTGGTCCATCTGCAGTCGCTCGGGCCTCGCCTTGGGCTGGACGGACTGTACCTGAAAAATGAAAGCACAAACCCAACCTGGTCCCACAAGGACAGGCTCTGCGCCTCCGCCGTGACCGCGGCCCGAGCCCTGGGCGCCCAGACGGTCGCCGCGGCATCGACCGGCAACCATGGTGTGTCGTTGGCGGCATACGCTGCCCGGGCTGGCTTGCGCTGCGTGATCTCCACCATCAGCAGCGTGCCCGACACGATGAAGATCTTGATGGAGGCGTATGGCGCGGAACTCCAGGTAGTAGAGGACTGGAACGAGCGGTACCAATTGATCGCCGACGGCGTCCGCGACGAGGGGTGGTTTGCCTGCAGCAATAGCACGGCCGTCCCGGTCGGTAGCACCCCTTACGGTGTGGATGCATATAAGACCATAGCGTACGAACTGTGGGAGCAATTCGGAGGAGCCCCGATCGGAGCCGTTGTGGTCCCCGCCGGCTACGGGGACTGTCTCGCCGGGATCGTCCGCGGATTCGAGGACCTCAGGACCGCAGGGCTGCTAGAAGCCTGGCCGAAGTTCATCGCGGCGGAGGTCTTCGGCCGGATCACGCAATCGTTGAAATCAATCGAACCGACGACGGGCCCCTACGGAGTGAGCCCCACGGCGGCATTCTCCATAGGAGGTGCATACACCACCCATCAAGCTCTCTACGCGCTCCGGACATCGGGGGGAACCGCGGTCAGCGTCAGCGAAGACGAGATCCTGGAAACACAGGCGTCCCTGGCTTCTCTAGAAGGATTCTACGCGGAAGCAAGTTCATGCGTGGCAGTAGCAGCAGCGAAAATTGCTTGCAGGAGCGGACTGATCTCGTCGAATTTGCCGAGCGTCGTCGTATCGACCTCAACAGGCCTAAAGGACACGAAGGCCACCCAGAAATGGTTGCAGCAACACCGCGAGAATCCCGTGGTGCGGGTTGGGGAGCGATCTGATTTAACCGTGTGAGGCTCACCACTACCTCTGGGAGCGTCAGCGCTCACTTCGCTTCACGATCTCCAGCATCGTCGGGACAGTGGACACGACTGAGGCTGAGGGGATCCGGACGGACCGGTTCGGGCGGGCTCAGCGAGCGGTCTTCCATAGAACCGAAACCTCGAAGCAGCCAAGTTGAAAAAATTCATTTGATTTCAAATTAGAGAAATGAGAGGTCTATCATGACAAGCGTTCTTCGTTCCGGGAGGTACGGTCTTGCGCCCATTGCCTCGCCTGACGAGTTCACCAGCCGAGTTCGGCGGTTGCAGGATCAGATGGAGAAAGCTGGAATTGATGTGGTCGTTCTCACATCACGGGAGAACTTCGAGTACTTCTCGAGCTACAGGACCGTGGGGTGGACCTACCATGCGCGTCCCGCCTTCTTGGTGATCGGCAGGACAGCCGATGTGATCGTGGCTCCCGAGTTCGAGCAGTACGCGATCGCTGATTCAGACGCCTCCTCCGAGGTCCGCCTCTACAGCGGATTCCTGCCAGAAGCGGCAGACGCCGTGGTCGAGGTCAGTCGCTCGCTTCAGCCGAAAGGCGCCACGGTAGCCATCGACTACGGACACGAATTGGCGGGTAGGGGTTCGCTTCCGCTGGTCGAGGGGCTAGCCAAGCTGGGCAACCTCGTTGAAGCTGGCGGGGTCATCTGGAAGGTCAGGGCAATCAAGAGCCAGTTCGAACTGGACCTGATGCGGGTGACGTTCGACATCGCCAATCGCTCCTTCGACGATGTCCTGCAATCGGTCGAAGTTGGCATGACCGAGGTGGACGTCTACAGGGCGCTTCAGGTCGAGCTGATCAAGAACGGTGCCGAACGCGTGGATCCCTTCCCCGTCCTGTTCGGCAAGGGCGGCATCCGGTTCACCAGGCTGCCATCGAACCGCCGTCTCGAGATGGACGACTACCTTTGGACGGACTTCCGGGCCTGCTATGGCGGCTACCCCGCCGACCGGAACAGGACTGCCCGAGTAGGGGCGCCGAGTTCCGCTGAGCGCGATGCTTATGCGGCCGTCCGAGGCGTCACGGTGGATCTCTGCAAGGGGATTAGAGCCGGTTGGACGGGGGCCGAGGCCTACGCCCTATTCCTGGATCTGTGGAACGCAGCGGGATTGAAGGAGCTCTACGGCGGTGTGGGGCGTGTAGGACACGGCGGTGGGATCGGGGTCACCGAGCCGCCCTCGATCGGACCGGATAGCAGCGAGATCATCGAACCGGGCATGGTCCTGCACCTCGAACCCAAACTCGATGCGGGAGGCGTTTTCCAGTGCGAGGAGATCATCTGGGTGGGCGAGGAAGGCAACGAGTTCCTCAGTGAGCTCTCTCCCGCCGAGATGCCGATCATCGCGGGCTGACCCAGCCGCGGCTCGTTGATGTGAGGAGACCTTGGGTTGGAGGCAGCCATCCAGGCCCCGCCTCCAACCCAAGGTCCTCCTCAGTGGGGAACCCTACGCTCAGCTCCGCTAGAGTCCTGTCGCAAAGAAGCCCTCCACCGCTCGGCTGGTCGGGGACTGAGACGGGGAAAACCGCTGTGCAGTTCAGCGAAAGCGACTCCACACAGCTTGTGGTAACCCTTGAAGTGCACCGCCCGCCCCGCTCGAAATTTTTCGGTTCAGGTTTTCGCAGCCGGGCTGCCTCCTGCACGCTTGCCCAGACTCTCACGCCCAAAGGTACGAGATGTCCAAGGGGGCCCGAGCAGGATGCAGGGGCGGGATCCTTCTCCGGCCCGGAGAGTCAGAGCTCCGTCTGGAACAGCCGTCCCCACCCGTATATCGCATCGCCGACTCCTGCCAGCCGCAGGGCGTGCCAGCAGAGTGCCTGGTTCGACGAGATGAGCGATTTGCCTGTCTCCCGCTCGAGCTCGGCTAGCACTCCAGCAGCCCGCATCTGAGTGCAGGCGACCACCACCGCATCGACCTCGGATTCGTTGACCAATTGCCTGACGGCGCCAGAGATGCTCGCCGGCCAAATGAACGGTGCGTCAAGCCTGCCCGAACCCGTCTCGTTGTGGAATCTAATCCCCGCCGGGACAGGGTGACCCGCCGCTTCGATCTTCGCGACCATCTTCTCGGCGACCTCTTGGGGGTAAGGCGATACAAAACCGACGCGGGCGGGGCCAAGGGCCCGAAGGGCAGACAGGATTGCGGTGAACGGATCGGTCACACGCGCTTGCGGGGTGAGCGTCTGCACGCGCTGTTCAAGCTCCCCGTACCCGATTGCCATGGCCGCAGAAGTGCATCCCAAGGCGATAACGTCCGACGGGCGCCTGATGTTGATCTGCCTGATAGCCCCGCCAAGGCCGTCGAAGTAGCCCTCCAGAAGATCCATAGTGAGGGGCTGGCTTGGGTTACCGGGGTCCAGCAGACGGCTTTCGTATAGGCCAACGCCGGGGACGTCCAACATCGCTCGGGCTTCATAGGAGAGAGTCTGGTCGCTCGAGAGAACAACCATGCCGATTTGGGCGCGAACCGCGATGCCGCCGTCAACGAGGTAGGAAGCTTTCCCCCACGGTCTGACCGTCGGCCTGCTCTCCGCCATCCTCAGATGGCTCTGGTATGTGGGTCTGTTGCTCATCGGGCCCGCTCCAGGATTCGTGGCGGCGTGGCGACTCGGAGGGGAGTCCGTCGCGGATCCGGGCGAACGAGTACCGAGTGAAGCCAAACCTAGGAATGCAGTTGGAATTGATATTCTTCGATGCTAGTGTCGCGGACTGCACTGTCAAGCAGGCGGACTGCAGTGTCAAGTAGGCAGGCGATCCATTTGGCTGGCTTGGATAACGGTGAGCGATTCCCCCGAGTCAGGCCGAAGCTGTTCGCTCCTAGGGCCGAAAAGGCTCACACCCAGTAGCATCGAATATACGCAATAAAGAGACGGGAAGGATCAACGCCGTGAAGCTGGTCGGAGAGGACAATGGCCACCGGGAAAAGACTTCCGATCTTGACGGAGTCATGATCTCGGTTCACCCCTCCGCATGCTACGACTTCATCGTGAGTGCGCGCGCCCTCTTCAACCCAGATGTCTACAAGCGCGCCGGACACTGGATCGCTGTTGCGCGGAACACTATGGCTGCTGACCTATACCGCCAAGGGCGCCCCTTCTTCGAAGGAGGGGAGACGGCCCTCGGACTCGGCCTGCTCCGCCTGATCCCCACGCTGAAAACCGATGCCGTTCCCGCTGATTTCATTGAGCTTCTCCGAAGCACTCCTGCTGAAGAGTGTGCCCTGATGATGCTCGACACAGGGGAGACGCCCACAGAGGCTCTTGACTTCTACCGGTCAGTCCTGAACCCCCAAGACGACACCCCGGACGGGTTCGAGAAGAAGACCCGGGAGTTCGCCGGGGACTTCGCCGACCGCAGCCTCGAGGTGCTGCAGGACCCTTCGGGATCGAAGGAGAGGATACTTCGCTTTCTGCAGCGCTATCTGGAAACAGTGTTCGGCCCGAGCGTCGACTCCATCCGTGAAGCAGTCGAGAGGGCCGCTGCGTCATCCAAGGACCTTCTCGCCATGCAGCCCGCAGTCTCAACGGTCGAGGCCCTGACAGGTGGGTATACCCTCTCGGCGGCACTTCGCATGAACCAGATCACCCTGGCACCCTCCGTCTTCATCTATCCGTTCATGGCATCTCGAGTGGACGAGCGCAGCGGTGAGGCCTTGATCGTCTTCGGAATCAAGAACGACGAGATACTCGGGTACCGGGAGTCGGGCTCCGAGGACCTGCTGGACGCTCTGAAAGCTCTGTCAAACAGCCATCGGCTCCAAATACTCACCATGCTGCGCGATGGCCCGCTGCCCGGCCCCGAATTCATCAGGCGACTGGGGCTGTCGCAGCCGACCGTGCACCATCATCTTGCCCAGCTCAGATCCTCGGGGCTCATCCGCCAAGTGCGCAGCGGCGAAGGCATGCTCTACAGCTTCCGCCCGGACGCCGCCGAAACACTCGTGAGACGGCTTCAACGGTTCCTCGGAGTCGATTGACCGCATCGCCAGCTAGAGGCCTATCTGAGAAACGGAACACGGTGCCGCGACAGGGTAACGAATTCTCGCCGGTCCCGCGATGGAAGGAATGGCAGAACGTGCAGCGGGGGCCATTTCGGGAAGCCCCGGCTGACGATTCGCTCCATCCCCACGCGGCCGCCCAGTCCGTTATGGGTCGCACCGCCAGGACGGTCGGCTCTAGGCCAAGGGTCCCACTCGATGTGCAGGTGCCGCCAGAGTGGGGAGGGCGCTTCCGCGGACGGAGAGCGTTCTCTGCGGAGTACCTCGCGGCTTCGGTTTTTTCCGTGTTCTCGGCTCCGGTCGCCCCGCCGTCGCGAATAACGACCCCGCAGGGCCCGCCGTGAAGCAACACTCCTTCACTCCGTACAACTCTTATGCGGTCGGAATCGGCGGCTCATCGGGCCCGAGCACGGCTGGGGGACCGTCTCTTCTATAAGCAGCAGCCGACGGTACTCCGGATGTCCGCTAGCGCTTGAGGAGCGAAAGCAGGTCGAAATCAACATCCTGTAGATCCTGTTTGGAGATCTTTCTGCGAGGGAGGAGCCGGCGTGCGGCGATATGGTCACGCGGGCGGTTAACACTCTCGACACAGATGCAAGCGTCGTCACGGAAGTAGAAGACAGACGGGTCGGCGCCGCTACCCGGGCGTAGGACGCGTTCGGTGGCTCCAGATGGAAGTCCGGCGATTTGCAGCTTTAGGTCGTATTGATCAGACCAGAACCAGGGCAACGCGTCATAAGACGTGTCTACTCCCGCGATCGCGGCCCCTGCGACTCGCGCCTGCTCTGTAGCGTTCTGCACCGACTCCAATCGGATGCCCGCGGGATTGAATGGGCTGCGATACGCTGCACAATCACCCGCTGCAAAGACGTTCGCCTGATTCGAACGGGATCGCGCATCCACGACGATGCCGTTCGCGCAATGAACTCCAAGCTGTTGTGCCAGTTCAAGGTTGGGCACGGAGCCGACGCCGACGACGACAACGTCTGCGTCTATGCCCGTGCCGTCCTCCAGAACGACCCGCCGCACCACGCCGTTCTCCCCCTCGAGCGATTGCACCGTGCGAGACGTCAACAGTTTCACCCCCCGATCCCTGTGGGCTGAAGAAAAGAATTGAGACATTTCCGGCGCGACCACCCTGGCAAGCACGCGGTCGGTTGCCTCGATGACTGTTACCTGCTTCTGCTGCTGGACGAGCATTGATGCGACCTCTAGGCCAATGAACCCGGCGCCGATAACGACGACGTTCTCGGCCTCGGCTGTCACGGCCCTCATCAGCCGGGCGTCGGCAACAGACCTTAGGTAATGCACGTTTCGAAGGTCGGCCCCAACACACGTCAGCCTGCGCGCCTGTGCCCCGACGGCGAGGGCCAGAATGTCGAAAGCGACATTCTCGCCGTTAGACAGCATCGCCTTATTCGTACCAGCTTCGAGCGAGACGACTCTGGTGCCGAGTTCAAGATCGATGCGGTTTGCCGAATAAAATGCTGCCGTTCTCAGCGGCGAGAGCTTTTCATTCGGGTTCTTGAGGTATGCCTTTGAGAGCGGCGGACGATCGTAGGGTAGCTCCGGCTCTTCGCTCACGATGAGTATGTCTTCGCCGTACCCATTTTCGCGGGCATGTGCAGCGGTTTCACATGCGGCGTACGACCCGCCGACAATCAGCAGTCTTTGACGCTCGGGCGACATCGGTTCGTCCAGAGCTCCTTCCGGGGATAAGCAAATTGGTTACGCAAGGCAGGACTGTCTGGCCGTTGCGGGAGTAGCTGCGGTAACACGGGTCCTGGCGGTCAGAAGGCAGCATCGGGCGCGACTGTCACGGTCAGTCCGTCGAGCTCCGGGCAGAGTTCGATCTGGCAAGACAGGCGCGAGTTCTCGCGGCGATCCTCGGCAAGGTCCAGCATGGCGTCTTCGGTCTCGTCGGGTGCCTTGAGCTTCGAGCACCAGAGGTCGTCAACGTACACGTGGCAGGTGCCGCAGGACGCGCTGCCTCCACATTGTGCGTTGATATTCACGCCGCCATCGCGGATCGCTTGCATGAGTGTTGTTGCCGAGGGGTCAGCGAGTTCGACCATCTCAGATTGCTGGTCGTAGACCGAGATCTTCATGATGGCATTCTCCTAGAATTTCACGTGCAGGGGACCGAAGTGTCGGTGGGAAAATGAACGGAAGGTTGGAGCCTCTTTTGTTGGGTCAAGGCGCATATCCGGAAGGCGGCTTATGAATACCTTCAGTGATTCACGCATCTTGAGTCTGGCAAGCCACATGCCCAGACAGACCCGCGGGCCGACATTAAATGCGAGGTGGTCAGCAGGAGATTTTCTGTTCAGATCAAGAGCGTGCGGGCAGGCGTAGTGATCGGGATCTCGATTGGCGGCAGCGTGCAAGAGGCAAATCAAGTCGTTCTCCTTGATTTCGGCGCCTCCGAGTGACACATCGCTGTTGGCGACCCTGAACCGCCACTGAACGGATCCCAAGGACCGGAGCGTCTCTTCGACAAAGGCATTGAGAGCGCCCTCCGGATCGCGCGAGACGGCCTCATGAAGCACCCGATCCGACAAGAACAGGTATGCAGCATTCGCTATAGCATGTGAGGTGGTTTCCCCGGCTCCGATTGCAATATCTCTCACGATCGCCATCACCTCGTCCACACCGACGGGTCCATAATGCTCCGGCGCATCAGTCCAGATGCGGCTGATGATGTCGGTGCCGCGCTTGTCCCCTCGCTCGAGGACGAGCGGGCGGAACAGATTGTTTAGTTCATCCGAGGCGAGCTTGGCCTTTCGGGTGAACTCTTCGCCGGAATATCCTCTGCCAATCCAGGTGACGATGTCTTGGTGCCACCGGGAGATGTCTTCGATGAGTTTGTCTTCCCTCCAAGGAAGTCCGAACATTGATGCCATGATTCGCGCCGGCACCACCTCTGAGAATTCGCCGACGAGTTCGGCTTCGCCTCTTCCGATGAACCGATCGACAGCGTCATTGATTACAGGGATGACGTGCTCGTCACGATATTGCGGCATGAGTTTAGGGCCGAGGAGCTTGAGGTAGAGCCGACGCATGCGGGTATGCTCGTCACCGAGCAGCGAGGAAACGCCCGTCCTACCGCCCTTGATCTCAAACGACAGAGGAGGGGCGTCAGACACCGCTATGCGATAAGTGCCTTCGTCGGACTCGATCAGTTTGCAGAGGTCGTAGGCCAGGACGAGCCAGCAGTTCATTCCGGGGTCCCAGATAATCGGTCCTCTCTCTCGCAGCTCCTCGTAGGCAGGAAATGGGTCGCTGTCGGCGAGCGATAACATCGACCAATCTGTAGACGACGGAGAAATGCTCGCGGTGCTCATGTCGAATTCCCTTCAAAAGCGTGCTTCCGTTCCCCGCCAAGGCTGGGTCATATTGCCAGACGGCTATCCGCGATTGCCACTATCAGGCCCAGCTCAAAGCAAAAATGAGCAGTAGGCGGAGTACGCGTCCTTTGTCTTTTCCAGAATAAGCAGCGAATTCCCCGTGGTCCATTACCAATATTTCACCCATCGGTTCCGGGTTGGTACCAATCGTCGAACAACAGCTCTTTGCGCGTCACCATGCGTCCGCAGCCATGTCGGGTTCCTTCCTGGTTGTGGTCGCCGAACGCTCAGGCGAGGTTGGCGATGCCCGGGTAGAGCGGGTGGGCGGCGGCCAGGGCCTCGACACGGGCCTTGAGCGGGCTCAAGTCCTCGTCGGGACCGGCGATGAGGGCCTCGGCGATGACGTCCGCGACCTCGCGGAACGCCGCCTCCCCGAAGCCCCGGGTGGCCAGGGCCGGGGTGCCGATCCGCAGGCCGGAGGTGACCATGGGCGGGCGCGGGTCGAACGGGACCGCGTTGCGGTTGACCGTGATCTCGATCGCGGCGAGCCGGTCCTCGGCCTGCTGCCCGTCCAAGTCGGCGTCCCGCAGGTCCACCAGCACCAGGTGCACGTCGGTGCCCCCGGAGACGACGCCGATGCCCTTGGCCTTCACATCGTCCTGCGTGAGCCGCTCGGCGATGATCTTCGCGCCCGCCAGAACGCGCTCCATCCGCTCGCGGAACTCCTCGGAGGCGGCGATCTTGAACGCGATCGCCTTGCCGGCGATCACGTGCTCGAGCGGCCCGCCCTGCTGGCCCGGGAACACGGCCGAGTTGATCTTCTTGGCGATGTCCGGGTCATTGGTCAGGATGATCCCGCCGCGCGGACCCGCGAGGGTCTTGTGCGTGGTCGACGAGGTGACGTGGGCGTGCGGGACCGGGCTCGGGTGCAGCCCAGCGGCGACCAGGCCGGCGAAATGGGCCATGTCCACCATCAGATACGCCCCGACCTCGTCCGCGATCCGGCGGAACTCGGCGAAGTCCAGCTGCCGCGCGTACGCGGACCAGCCCGCCACGATCAGCTGCGGCCGGTGCTCCTTCGCCAGACGCTCGACCTCGGCCATATCGATCCGGTGGTCATCCTCGCGCACCTGGTACGGGATGACGTTGTAGAGCCGGCCCGAGAAGTTGATCCTCATCCCGTGCGTGAGGTGCCCGCCATGGGCCAGAGTCAGGCCCATGATCGTATCGCCCGGCTTGAGCAGGGCATGCATCACGGAAGCGTTCGCCTGTGCCCCCGAGTGCGGCTGGACGTTGGCGAACTCCGCCCCGAAGAGCGCCTTCACGCGGTCGATCGCGAGCTGCTCGATCACGTCCACGTTCTCGCAGCCGCCGTAGTACCGCTTGCCGGGGTACCCCTCGGCGTACTTGTTGGTCAGCATCGAGCCTTGAGCCTGCATGACCGCGTAGGCGGTGTGGTTCTCCGACGCGATCATCTCCAGGCCCCCGCGCTGGCGGACCAACTCAGCGTCGATGCTCGCCGCGATCTCCGGGTCGAGCTGAGAGATGTCAGCGTCCAGGGACGCGGAGCGGACCTGCTGGAACTGCTGGGCTGCCTGCCGGGACGGTGCGGCGTTCACAGTTCGCCCCCGTTCTTCGATGCGTACTCCTCCGCGGAGAGCAGCGGGCCCTCAGAAGTGACCTCGACCGTGAACAGCCACCCGGCCCCGTACGGGTCCTCGTTGACCAGCGCCGGGTTGTCGATCGCCTCCTGGTTCACCTCGACAACCGTCCCGGACACGGGCGAGTACAGGTCGGAGACGCTCTTCGTCGACTCGATCTCCCCACACGTCGACCCCGCGGTCACCTCACTGCCTGCCTCGGGCAGGTCCAGGTAGACGATCTCCCCGAGTGCGTCGGTGGCGACGGCGGAGACTCCAACCCATGCCATGCTGTCAGAGCGGGTGGCGACCCATTCGTGTTCTTCGGAGTATCGGCATTCCGGTGCGATCTTGGCCATGATTCTTACCTCTGTCTTCCGTGTCTGTCTGCTGGGCTTACTTCTGGCGCTTGTAGAAGGGCAGGGCCACTACCTCGAATGTCTCGGTCCTGCCGCGCAGGTCGACGTCGAGGGTCGTTCCGTTTTCTGAATGCTCGACCTCGACATAGGCCATCGCCACGGGGTAGCCGAGGGTTGGGCTGGGCTGGCCGGAGGTGATCTCGCCGACGAGCTGGCCGCCCTTGAGCACTGGGTAGTGCCCGCGAGCGGATCGGCGGCCGGTGCCCTTGAGCCCCACGAGCCTGCACCCGGCGGATGTTCCGGCCCCTGCCTCCTTCAGGGCCGTCAGAGCAGCCCGACCGACGAAGTCGCCCTCCTTGGACAGCGCGACCACGGCACCCAGTCCTGCAGCGTAGGGGTTGGACATGCGTGAGAGCTCGTTGCCATAGAGGGGCATGCCTGCCTCGAGGCGCAGGGAGTCGCGTGCGGCGAGGCCGCAGGGGATGAGGTCGTGTTCCTCCCCGGCCGCTCCGATTGCGGCCCACAGCCCGGAGGCGTCCTGATTGTCGACGAAGAGCTCGAAGCCGTCCTCGCCGGTGTAGCCCGTGCGTGCTAGAAGCACGGGAATGCTCCCTGCCTCGAGCTGGGCCTCGAGTTCAACGGCCGCGTAGTACTTGAGCCCGGTGACGGCCTCGGCGTGCTCGGCCGGGAACAGCTGCAGGACGATCTCCTGCGCGTTCGGCCCCTGCACGGCAATGAGCGAAGTCGCAGCGCTCGCGTCGCGCAGCGAGACTGCCTCGCCGCCGAACTGCCCACGGCGCGCCTCGAGCTCGGCCGCGACCGTCGCGGCGTTGCCGGCATTGGGAACCACGAGGTAGTCCTCCTCGGCCACCCGGTAGACGATGAGGTCGTCGATGATGCCGCCGTCCTCGGCGCAGATGAGCGAGTACTTGGCCTTGCCGACGGCGACGGCGGAGAGCTTGCCGACGAGCGCGTAGTCGAGGAAGGCTCCCGCGTCGGAGCCGGATACGAAGACCTCGCCCATGTGGGAGAGGTCGAACAGGCCGGCGGTCTCGCGGACGGCGCGGTGCTCGGCGAGCTCGGAGCCGTACTTGAGCGGCATCTGCCAGCCGCCGAAGTCGGTGAAGCTCGCGCCGAGGGCGGCGTGCTGGTCGTACAGTGCGGTGCGCTTCTCGGTGCCGGTGATAGTGGTTTCTGTGGTCATGGAAGTCTCCTGAGACGGTGGTCGGACGGGCGGCCTTGGCAGGGGGATTTCAGTTCTGGAAGGACTCGGCCGGCGGGCAGGCGCAGACCAGGTTGCGGTCGCCCGCTGCTCCGTCGATGCGTCCCACGGGGGCGAAGTACTTGTCCTGGCTGGTCGTCTTCCCCGGGAAGGCGGCCTGCTCGCGCGAGTACGGGCGGTCCCACTCGGTGGCGACGACGGCCGCCGCGGTGTGCGGGGCGCGGCGCAGCGGGGACTCGGCGAGCGGGAAATCGCCGTGGGCGACCTGGTCGATCTCGGCGCGGATGGCGATCATGGCCTCAATGAACCGCTCGATCTCGCCCAAGTCCTCGGACTCGGTCGGCTCGACCATGAGCGTGCCCGCAACCGGGAACGCCAGGGTCGGCGCGTGGAAGCCGAAGTCGATGAGCCGCTTGGCCACATCCTCCGCGGTCACGCCGGTCTTGGCCGTGAGCTCGCGCAGGTCCAGGATGCACTCATGCGCGACGAGCCCGCCCTCCCCCGTGTAGAGGACGGGGAAGTAGGGGTCGAGGCGCTTGGCCACGTAGTTCGCGGCAAGCAGCGCTGACTTCGTGGCCTCGGTCAGGCCTGCACCGCCCATGAGCTTCACATACGCCCACGAGATCGGCAGGACCCCGGCGGATCCGAAGCGCGAGGCAGACACAGGAAGGTCCTCCCCACCGTCCCACTCGGCCGCGTCTCCGGGCATGAACGGGGCAAGGTGCGCCCTGGCCGCCACCGGGCCGACACCCGGTCCGCCCCCGCCGTGCGGGATGCAGAAGGTCTTGTGCAGGTTCAGGTGCGAGACGTCCCCGCCGAACTTGCCCGGCTGGGCCAGACCCACCAGCGCGTTCATGTTCGCCCCGTCGATGTAGACCTGCCCGCCCGCGGCGTGGACGGCGTCGCACACCTCGCGCACGTCCGCGTCGTACACCCCGTGGGTGGAGGGGTAGGTGATCATGATCGCCGCGATCCGGTCCGCGTTGGCCTCGATCTTCGCGGCGAGGTCACCGTGGTCGATCGTGCCGTCCGAGGCGGTCGCCACGACGACGACCTTCATCCCCGCCAGAACCGCCGAGGCCGCGTTGGTGCCGTGCGCGGAGGCCGGGATAAGGCACACGTCGCGCTGGGCCTCGCCCCGGGAGTGGTGGTAGCCGCGGATCGCCAGCAGGCCCGCGAGCTCGCCCTGCGAGCCGGCGTTGGGCTGGATCGAGACCAGGTCGTACCCGGTGATGGACGCCAGATCCTGCTCGAGGTCGGCGATGAGCTCGCGCCAGCCCTCCGTCTGCGAATCCGGCGCGAAGGGGTGGATGCCGGCGAACTCGGGCCAGGTGATGGCCTCCATCTCCACCGCGGCGTTGAGCTTCATGGTGCACGAGCCCAGCGGGATCATCGTCCGGTCCAGCGCCAGATCGCGGTCGGAGAGCCGGCGCAGGTAGCGCATCATCTGCGTCTCGGAGCGGTACGAGTGGAAGACCGGGTGCTGCAGGTACAGGCTCGACCGGTGCATCGCGTCCTCGAGGCCAAAGCCGATCTGGGACGTGTCCGTGCCGTCGCCCGCCGGGCCCGCGCCGAACACGCCGGCAACCGTGGCGATAGTGTCCGCCGTCGTCGTCTCATCGCACGAGATACCCACCGTATTGGCGTCCACGAGGCGGAGGTTGATCCCCTTGGCCTCCGCGGCGGCGACCAGCGCGGCGGCGCGGCGCGGGACCCGGGCGGTGACCGTGTCGAAGAAGCTGCGGTGGACCACCTCGACCCCTGCCGACTCCAGCGCCGCCGCGAGCGTGCGGGCGTGGGCGTGGGTGCGTTCTGCGATCGCCTTGAGGCCCTCCGGCCCGTGGTAGACCGCGTACATGGAGGCCACGATGGCCAGCAGCGCCTGCGCGGTGCAGATGTTCGAGGTCGCCTTCTCGCGGCGGATGTGCTGCTCGCGGGTCTGCAGGGCCAGACGGTAGGCGGGGCGGCCGGCGTCGTCCTTCGACACGCCCACCAGGCGGCCCGGGAGCTGGCGCTCGAGGCCCTTGTGGACCGCCATGAACGCCGCGTGCGGGCCCCCGTAGAACAGCGGCACGCCGAAGCGCTGGGCCGAGCCGACGGCGATGTCCGCGCCCTGCTCGCCCGGGGACTTGATCAGCGTCAGGGCCAGGAGGTCCGCCGCGACCGTCACCATGGCCCCGCGCTCCTTGGCCTCCTTGACGAGATCCGTGGCGTCGGCGACGACGCCGGAGGCGCCTGGCTGCTGGAGCACGAGGCCGTTGATCGGCCCTTCCGGCAGGCCCTTGGACAGGTCGGCGACCTCGACCTCGAATCCGAGCGCGCGGGCACGGCCGACCACGATCGAGATCGACTGCGGGAACAGGTCGGCGTCCAGCACCGTCTTCCCGCCGCCGGGTGCTCCGGCCAAGGCCTTGTTCTTGTTCGCCCGGCGCATCAGCAGCACCGCCTCCATCACGGCGGTGGCCTCGTCCAGCAGGGACGCGTTCGCGATCGCGAGGCCCGTGAGGTCCTCGACCGCGGTCTGGAAGTTCAGCAGCGCTTCGAGACGGCCCTGCGAGATCTCCGGCTGGTAGGGGGTGTAGGCGGTGTACCAGGCCGGGTTCTCCACGATGTTCCGGCGGATGACGGCCGGGGTGACCGTGTCGTAGTAGCCCTGCCCGATCATCTGCACGTGCGGGCGGTTCTTCCCGGCCAGCGCGCGGAGCGCGGCAAGCACCTCGGACTCGCTCAGCGCCGGAGCGAGCTTGAGCGGGGATGACTGCTTGATGCTGTCCGGGACGGCGGTCGAAGCCAGCGCATCCGCGCTGTCATACCCGACCGCGTTCAGCATGTGCTTGATGTCCTCGTCGCGCCGGGCACCAATATGCCTGTCAACGAAGGCTGCGGATTTGGAATGCAGTGTCAAGAGGAACTCCAGAATGACCTGCGCACCGAGTGCGCAGTGGGATGGGGTTCCTCCCCGCTCTGTATTGGACCTGAGAGTTTCCGCAGACCTTGGCTTCTATTGATCCGCTTGCACCGTCGGTGAGCCCGAACAAAGCCCGGGCTGCTTTCCAGAGTCGCCTTGCCGCGGCGGTACAGGTGCCTGAGAGATTCCTGGGGAGGTGTTGCTCCTACGGCGCCGACCGGGTTATGTCGGACTCTCCCGCTGCGGCTTATCAGCAAGTGTGATTGCACCGATAGGCTACATGGTTCGCGGCAAGGAGCCAAGGCCCCAAC
>NZ_JTDL01000075.1 GCF_000802235.1 Sinomonas humi | reverse complement strand
CGCGCCTGCTCGAGGTACTTCCTCTCCCCGGTGTAGCGCGCGAACTCCGCCAGGGCGAGTTCGATCTCCGGGTGCCCTCCGACGCGTCGGATCCCGTCCTCTCCGAACGCCTCGCAGACGTGGTCGGCCGCTCTGCGCGCGATCGTGACGAGGAGGTCCTCCCCGTGGGTGCGGCCGCGGGCGATGGCGGCCTGGATGAGGTGGCCGTAGCAGTACAGCTCGTGCCCCCATTCCAGGTCGCTGTAGCGGGGAGGCTGGCCGGGCCGGCCGAAGGCGGTGTTGAGGTAGCCGTCGGGCTCCTGCGCCCGGGCGATCCGCTCGACCAGGGCGTTCAGTCGGGCTTCCATGGCGGCATCGCCGCTGCGGCCCACCTCCCAGGCCATCGCCTCGACGAGCTTGTACACGTCGGAGTCGGCGAAGACCATGCCCGTGCGGTCCTGCGGGAGCCGGCCTTCCACCGCGGCGTCGAAGTTCCCGGCCCAGCCGGACTTCTCGACCCAGTGCTCGCAGTGCGGGATGATGTGCTCGAGGTTCAGGGACTGCATGGAGCCCCAGAAGCCGCCGGTGATCTCCACGTCGTAGAGGCCGAGGGGCTCCAGTGCCCCGGCAGAGGGCGCGACCGGCAGCCCGAGCGGATAGCCTCCCGCCCCCGCTAAGGCCGGGGGTCCGGCCTGTTCGGTCTGGTGGAGGGATGTGTCATTTGACGGCACCAAGGGTGAGTCCTTCGCGTAGTAGCCGGTAGGTGAAGACGAACAGCACCAGGATCGGCACCGAGGTGATCACGGCCAGGGCCATCAGCCCAGGCCAGTTGATGCCGAAGGCGGAGACCTGCTGGGCGAGCAGAGCGCTGAGCGGGTAGCTGCCCGGGGAGAGCAGGAAGTTGATCGCGTACAGGAA
>NZ_JTDL01000074.1 GCF_000802235.1 Sinomonas humi | reverse complement strand
YTGTAGGGGCTTGAGGGCCAATGGGCGAGGGTGCCGTTCCCTTCCCCATATTGTAGAAGCTAGACTTGACATGTGATCTCACATGTTTAGAGTTGGTGTGATTAGGCCGTGGCCCACGATGACGTCGCCACTCCCGGCCTTCCCCGATCGCAGGAGGAATGATGGTGGCAAGCATCTCCCAGATCAATGCGATGAGATCCCAGCTCAAGGCCCTGAGGCTGCGCCGCATTGAGGAGTGGGCGTTCCTAACCGGTGCCGAGGCAGAGATCCGCCTCCGCGGACACCCCGTGTGCCATGGGTTCGTCGACGCTGCAACAGCAGACGGCAAGATCATCTGGGTTCACCCCGCAGGCGCCGAGCGGAGGCTCTACGAGAAGTCCGAGGGCTATGAGGCATGGGTTGAGCAATGCGACCCGACCGCTTCTTCCGGCCTTCGCAGAGACCATTGGCCCAGGACTTAGTCCAGCAGCCCGGATAGACACACCGTCTGGGCCCAGTCCCTCTTTCGCCCACGCCCGCGAGGCTTGGAATCGAGGGTGTGAAGAGATCCCGCTGCCCCATTTGAAAGGACCCTGATGATCCCTCCGACGACGACGGGCACCGCCCCGCGCACCCCAGCCCTCGAATCGGCCCATGAGGACGGCCGCGAGAGGCTCGCGGACGAGCTCGCCGCCGTCCTGGGGGAGGACGCGGTCACCACGCGGCCCCTCGACCTCTACGCGAGAGCGCATGACGCCTCGCATTACCTCCTGATCCCGAGGGTATTCGCCGCCCCGAGCTCCGCGGAGGATGTGGCGGGAATGCTCACGGTGTGCGCGCGCCACGACGTGCCGGTCACCTTCCGCTCGGGAGGAACGAGCCTGTCCGGCCAGGCGATCACCGCTGGGGTGCTGGCCGATACCCGCCGAAACTTCGGCGCGATCGACGTGATCGACGGCGGGGCCCGCGTGCGCGTCCAGCCCGGCGCGACCGTGAGGGCCGTCAACGCCCGGCTGGCCCGTCACGGCCGCGCCCTCGGCCCGGACCCGGCCAGCGAGATCGCCTGCACGATCGGAGGAGTCGTCGCCAACAACTCCTCCGGGATGCATTGCGGAACTGAGGCCAACACCTACCGGACCCTGAGGTCCATGCGGTTCATCCTGCCCTCGGGGACCGCCATCGATTCGGGCGCCCCGGGCTCCTCGGCCGAGTTCGCGGCCAGCGAACCCGAGCTCTTCGAGGGCCTGCTGCGCCTACGGCGCCGCATCCACTCCTCGAGCGACTCCATCGGGCGCATCCGTCAGCAGTTCTCGATGAAGAACACCATGGGATATGGCCTCAACGCCTTCCTCGACTACGAGGACCCGCTCGAGATCTTCGTCCACCTCGTCATCGGCTCCGAAGGCACGCTGGCCTTCGTCGCCGAAGCCGTGTTCGACACCGTCGAGGTGAAGCCCCATGTCGCCGCCGGGCTCCTGGTCTTCCCCGGGGTACAGGCCGCCGCGGGGGCCATCCCGGAGCTCGTCAGGGCCGGCGCCGAAACTGCCGAGCTCATGGACGCCACGTCCTTGCGCGTAGCCTCGGGCCTTCCCGGCTGCCCCGAGCAGATCCGGGCACTGGACCTTCCGGACCCCGCGGCTCTGCTCGTCGAATTCGCCGCCCCGGGCTCCGAGGAGCTTCAGGAGCGCTCGCGTGAAGCGGAGCGGCTCTTCGAAGGGCTCGGCCTGGCTCTGCCCGCGTCCATGACCCGGGATCCGCGCGAGCGAGCAGGCCTGTGGAAGGTGCGCAAGGGCTTGTACTCGGCCGTGGCCAGTGCGAGGCCCTCCGGAACGAGCCAGCTCCTCGAGGACATCGCCGTCCCCGTTCCGGCCTTGGCGCGCACGTGCGACGATCTCGCCGGGCTCCTGGCCCACCACGGATACCGGGACCCGGTGATCTTCGGCCACGCGAAGGACGGGAACCTGCACTTCATGCTCAACGAGGACTTCAGCGGGCAGGGCACGCGGCGGTACGAGGACTTCACCGAGGACCTCGTGGATCTGGTGCTCGACGCCGGAGGAACCCTCAAGGCCGAGCATGGGACCGGCCGGATCATGGCCCCGTATGTGCGCCGCCAGTACGGCGACGAGCTGTATGCCGTCATGCGCGAGATCAAGGACCTGGCCGACCCGAGAGGGATCCTCAATCCCGGGGCCGTCCTCTCCGACGACCCACGCTCCTATCTGGAGAACCTCAAGGCGACCCCCACCGTCGAGGAGGAGGTGGACCGCTGCGTGGAGTGCGGCTACTGCGAGCCCGTGTGCCCCTCCCGGAAGCTGACCCTTACCCCGCGGCAGCGGATCACCCTGCGCCGCGATGCCGAGCAGGCCAGGGCCGGGGGAGACGAGGCCCTGGCCCAGCGGATCCTCGACGGCTATGACTACGACGGCGTGTCCACCTGCGCGGTCGACGGCATGTGCGGCACCGCGTGTCCCGTCGGCATCAACACCGGCGACCTGGTCCGCCGGCTCCGGGCCGAGGCCGCCGGGAGCATCGAGTCAGCCGTGTGGGGCGCGGCCGCACGCGCCTGGGATCCGGTGTCGCGGACCGGGGGAGCCGCGATGACCCTGGCCAGCGCCCTCCCCGGCGGCCCCGTGGAAGCCGCAACCCAGCTGGCCCGGAAGCTGTTCGGCGAGCAATTCCCGGCCTACGACCGCGGCCTGCCCAAGGGTGGTTCGCAGCGCCCCCGACGTCGGGACGCCGGGGCTGAGGCCGTCCTGTTCGCAGCATGCATCGGGACGATGTTCGGTCCCGAGGAAGGACGCCACCCCGGCGGCGCATCCTCCGCATTCATCGAGTTGTGTGACCGCGCCGGCGTCCGGCTGCGGACGCCGGAGGGTCTCGGGTCGATGTGCTGCGGCACTCCTTGGAAGTCGAAGGGGATGACCGCGGGCTGGGAGCATATGCGCAGCATCACGGTGCCATCCCTCGTCGAGGCAACCGAAGGGGGGCGGCTGCCCATCGTCGTGGACGCTTCCTCCTGCGCCGAAGGCCTGGCGATCATGCTCCGCTCCGCGGCCGAATCGGCCGGTCTGCGGGTGATGGACGCGATCGCGTTCGCTGCCGGCCTCCTGCCAAAGCTGGAGGTGCGTGCGCGGATTTCCTCTGTCGCCCTCCACCCGACGTGCTCGAGCACCATCGCGGGGACCACCGCGCATCTCGGCGCGATCGCCGGACACATCGCGGACGAGGTCTTCACCCCGGCGGAGGCCGGCTGCTGCGCCTTCGCCGGGGACCGTGGCCTCTTGCACCCCGAACTCACCGAGTCGGCTACCGCCGAGGAGGCCGCGGGGATCGCTGAGGCCGAGAGTGCACGCGGCGGCCTGTTCGCCCAATACGCCTCCTCGAACCGCACGTGCGAGATAGGCCTCACCAGGGCCACAGGACGCCCGTACCGGCACATCCTCGAACTCCTCGCCGAAGCGACCAGACCTTGAACTGACCCGCAGGCAGCCCAGAGGCGCGCGTTGCAGAGGAGAACTAGCTTGCCCCGGATGAGCGAAGCGGCCGGATTCGCCCCCCAGTACGCGTTCTCATCCACCAGGACGTCACGCCGGTGGAAGCAGGGGGATGGACGAGGAGGACAGGGAAAGCCACAGCAGGAGAACCATGACGGTGGCCCGGCTCATCAGAGGTGGCGTCGTTCTGCCGGGGAACTCGACCGGGACTGTTTCAGCGGTCTGGAGCGACGGCGGTTCAGAGGAAGTCTGCGAGGATTGCGGCGACATCGAGCTCGCGGATGAGCAGCCCGTGCAGCTCATCGCCCGCGGCCTGTGCACTCAGGTCCGAGGAGGTGTCGTCCAGCTGGGTCGAGATGCGGGCGACCAGGCCGGTCGCGGTCCGAGGGCTGCGCCGCTTCACCGGAGGCCTCCCACGGCAGGGCCGCTGTGGGATTCGAGCGGTCCGAGCCCTTCGCGGGCGAGGTCGTGGAGCAGCTGGTGATAGCTGGAGAGGGCCAGCGGCGGCGCCTGGTAGAGATCGGCGAATGTCGCATGCGGGCGGTCGACCCGGTACAGGGCAAGGATGGCCCGATCTTCCTGGTCCTCCCTCAGGGTGTGGTAGGCGCCGACAGGGCGTTCGGTCGTGAGCGCTTGGGCGTAGAGGCCAAGAAGGTGATGTGGTGTCGGGTTGCCGGCACGGTTCCAAGCATGGACGACATCTTCGGTGTCCCACATGGCCCCGCCCTCCTAGATCTTGCGATGGCGGTCGGTCGGGGAGCTGCGTCCCGTCCCGTTCCATTCTTAACTATAAACAT
>NZ_JTDL01000073.1 GCF_000802235.1 Sinomonas humi | reverse complement strand
CCCGTCCACTTCGGCCACCAGAAGTAGAACCCGGCGAACATCGCGAACACGACGGTGCCGAAGACGACGTAGTGGAAGTGGGCGACCACGAAGTACGTGTCGGAGACGTGGAAGTCCAGCGGCGGCGAGGACAGGATGATGCCGGTGAGCCCACCGAAGAGGAACGTGATGAGGAAGCCCAGGCTCCACAGCATCGGCGTCTCGAACGTGAGCGAGCCTCGCCACATCGTGCCGATCCAGTTGAAGAACTTCACGCCGGTCGGGACCGCGATGAGCATCGTCATGAAGGAGAAGAACGGCAGCAGGACCGCCCCGGTGACATACATGTGGTGAGCCCACACCGTCACGGAGAGGGCTGCGATGGAGATGGTCGCGAACACGAGGCCCTTGTAGCCGAAGACCGGCTTGCGGCTGAAGACCGGGAAGATCTCCGAGACGATGCCGAAGAACGGCAGGGCGATGATGTACACCTCTGGGTGGCCGAAGAACCAGAACAGGTGCTGCCACAGGATCGCACCGCCGTTTTCGGGGTCGAAGATGTGGGCGCCGAAGCGGCGGTCGGCGCCGAGGCCGAACAGCGCTGCGGCGAGCGGCGGGAACGCCATGAGCACGAGGATCGCGGTGATGAGGGTGTTCCACGTGAAGATCGGCATGCGCCACATGGTCATGCCCGGAGCACGCATGCAGATGATCGTCGTGATGAAGTTGACCGCGCCGAGAATCGTGCCAAAGCCCGAGAGCGCTAGGCCGAAGACCCATAGATCACCGCCGATGCCCGGGGTGAAGGTCGTATTCGATAGCGGTGCGTACGCGAACCAGCCGAACGATGCTGCCCCTTGGGGGGTGATGAAGCCTGCGACGGCGATTGACGAGCCGAAGAGGAAGAACCAGAAGGCGAGCGCGTTGAGGCGCGGGAACGCAACATCGGGGGCGCCGATCTGGAGCGGCATGATGACATTCGCGAAGCCTGCGAAGAGCGGCGTCGCGAACATGAGGAGCATGACAGTGCCGTGCATCGTGAACAGCTGGTTGTACTGTTCCTTCGTCTGCAGGATCTGCATGCCCGGCTCGAAGAGCTCGGCACGGATCAGGAGCGCCATGACGCCGCCCAGGCAGAAGAAGATGAACGAGGCGATCAGGTACATGTACCCGATGGTCTTGTGGTCGGTCGACGTGATCCAGTTGACGATGATGCGTCCCTTGGACCGCGGCACGACCGGTGCATTCAGTGCCCCGGCCGAGGGCGTCTGTGTGTAGGTAGCCACGATGATTCCCTTACTTCTGATTCAGATCCGGGTTGCGGTCGTACGTCGTGTCGAGCAGACCCTTCGGCAGACCGGCAAGGTGAGCTTGGAAGTCGGCCTCCGAGACGACCTTCACCTGGAACAGCATCTCGGAATGGTACTCGCCGCAGAGCTCGGCACACTTGCCCTCGTACGTGCCCACCTTCTCAGGCGTGAAGTACATGGTGTTCGGGTGACCCGGGACCACGTCGCGCTTCTGAAGGAACGCGGGGACCCAGAACGAGTGGATGACGTCACGCGACGTGAGATCGAGCGTGACCGTCTTGCCGACCGGCAGGTAGAGCGTCGGCAGGGTGTTGAGATCGACCGGCGTCCCGTTGAGGTGGGTCTGCGTACCCGCCTCGTAGACGTTGTCCTTGACGATTCCACCCTGCTTGTAGTTGAAGTCCCAAGACCACTGCTTGCCCACCACGTTGACGGTGACGTCCGGGTTCGCGTTGGGATTGTCGATCGCACGCTGGTCACGGTCGGTGAAGTAGAAGAACACGACGACAAGGAAGAGGGGGATCGCCGTGTAGAAGATTTCGAGGGGCAGGTTGTAGCTCGTCTGCCGGGGGAAGCCGACGGTGCCCTTCCGACGCCGATAGGCGATGATGCACCAGAGGATCAGGCCCCAAGTGATCGCTCCGACCGTGAGGGCAGCGATCCACGAGTTGACCCAGAGGTCCGTGACCATGCCCGTGTTGCTTGTCGTGTCCCGCGATCCCGGCAACCAGCCGTTCTGTACCTGACTTGTACATCCAGACAGTGCGAGCGCTCCTGCAACGGCAACGGAAGCTACCGTGATATTCCGAGTGCGCTGGCTGCTGGTTCGGTTCTGCGACCTCACAGACGGCCCTTCCTCTTGATGCTTCGGCCGGGCTTTCCCGTCCGCGGTTATACCCGCAGAAACTCGCTCCCCGGCGGCATAGTTTTACTACTCGGTGTAGAGCTTACAGCTATAGCAAAGGAATCGCCCACATCCTGCACATGCACGTCGGCCGTGCCTTCGACGCTCTGGATGAGCAGTCGGAAGACACGGCCGAAATGCAGGCGGCGACAGGTCAGTGGAACGAATCGCCGCACGCGCACGAACCCTGCGCGTTGGGGTTGTCGATGGTGAATCCCTGCTTGGAGATGGTGTCCTCGAAGTCGATGGTCGCGCCCGCGAGATAGGGCACGCTCATCTTGTCCACGACGACCTCGACGCCGTCGAAGTCGCGGACGGCGTCGCCATCGAGGAGGCGCTCGTCGAAGTACAGCTGGTAGATGAGGCCCGAGCATCCGCCGGGCTGGACGGCTACGCGCAGACGGAGATCCGTGCGGCCCTCCTGCTCGAGCAGGCTACGGACCTTGCCCGCAGCGACCTCAGTCAGGGTCACCTCGTGCGAACCGATGGCCTCGGTGGTCTCGTTGGTTGCAGTGCTCATTCCATACCTTCCCTCTGTGGCCTTCCTTCCATGCTACGGCGGGCTCCGCCGCGGGCGCTAACCTTCGCGTGCGCCGAGTGCCGCCAGAACCAGCGCCTCCGCGACGATGCAGCGTTTGAACTCCTCAATGTGCAGCGACTCGTTGGCACTGTGCGCCCGGCTGTCAGGGTCCTCGACTCCGGTGATGAGGACTTCGGCAGCAGGGAACACCTCCTTAAGGTCTGCAACAAAGGGAATGGAGCCTCCCATTCCCATTTCGACGGGATCTACGCCCCACGCGCTGTGCAGCGCCTCGAGCGCCACTCGGGCAGCGGGCGAGTCGGTGTCGGCAAGATAAGGGTTGCCGCGCTCCCCCGGTGTGAAGTAGAGCTCGGCACCGAACGGAACGTGTGCTTCCAGATGGCGGCGCATCGCGTCCATTGCTGCGTCCGGATCCTGCCCGGGGGCGATCCTCAGACTGAACTTCGCGCGAGCTGCGGCCTGGATCGTGTTGGAGGAGACTGCCACGGCCGGCGCGTCGATGCCGATGATAGAGAGGGCGGGACGGCTCCAGAGCCTTGCGGCGATGCTCCCGCTCCCTGCGAGACGAACGCCGTCGAGCACTCCCGAATCCATGCGGTACTGCGCTTCTGGGTACTCGACCTCCGGGTCGGAGGCCACTACGAGGCCAGGGACTGCCACATTGCCTTCCTCGTCGTGGAGCGTCGCGATGAGGCGGGCGAGGAGTGTCGGTGCGTCGAGGACTGGACCGCCGAAGACACCCGAATGGACCGCATGGCTCAACACCCGAACCTCGAACGTGCCGTCCACGAGCCCCCGCAGGCTTGTCGTGAGAGCCGGCGTCCCCACGGACCAGTTGCTTGAGTCGGCGACGACGATGACGTCGGCAGCGAGGCGTTGGCGGTAGGTCTCGAGGAAATTCCGGAAGCTTGGCGATCCCGCTTCCTCCTCTCCTTCGACGAAGAGCGTCACGCCGACCCCGGCGGCGTCACTGAGGACTTCCGAGACAGCCCGCCAAGCTGCCAGATGGACCAAAATGCCAGCCTTGTCGTCAGCGGCGCCCCGACCGAACAGCCGGCCATCGCGGATCTCCGGGGTGAAGGGCGATGAGTTCCAGAGCGAGAGGTCCCCCGGGGGCTGGACATCATGGTGGGCATACAGAAGGACCGTGGGCTTCCCAGCCGCGGCAGCTCGACGGGCGACGACGGCGGGTCCGCCAGGCTTGCCGTCCGGCCTTTCGGCGCGGAGGATCTCCACCCCGTCCAGCCCCGCCGCGGCGGCCAGATCGGCGACCGCTCGTGCACTCCGTTCGAGCTCCGCCGGCTCGAACGCATCCCAAGCGATGCCAGGGATGGACACAAGTGCCATGAGCTCGGAGAGTGTCGTGTCGAAACGGCGTTCTACGGCGTCGCGGAGCTCCGTGATGACGTCGGGCGCGAGGGCTCGCGAATCTGAAATCATGGCTTCACAGTACAAGCCGCGGGAACCGTCATCAACGGTGGGCCCGCTCCAGTCCTCGCGCCGCTGGACCCCCGCTCGACGGCTATCCTTGAGTGGTGTTTGGACGAAAGAACGAGCCCGCCGCCGACAGCGCCGGGCAGCCTGAGGAGAAGCCGACTGCCCCGCTCGTCGGCAAGGGCGCGCCGACCCCGCGGCGCAAGGACCAGGAGGCGGCACGCCGTCGTCCGTTGGTACCCGCGGATCGGAAAGCATCGCGCGTGGCTGAGCGGCAGGCCGCGGCCGACGAGCGCATGCGTGTGCGCCAGGCGCTCCAGACCGGCGACGAGCGCCACCTGCCCCTCAAGGATCGAGGCCCCCAGAAGCGCTTCGCCCGCGACATCGTGGACGCGCGGTTCAACGTGGGCGAGTACCTCATGTTCGGCGCGCTTGCGTTTGTCGTGATCTCGTTCGTCGTGCCGCAGGCCAGTGCCGCGCAGGTCTATATCCTCGCCGCGTTCTGGGTCGTCTTCGCCCTCGTCATCCTCGACACGTTCTGGCTCTCCCGCCAGCTCAAGAAGCGGCTCACGGTGAAGTTCGGCGAGGTCGAGCGCGGAACGGTGTGGTACGGCTCGATGCGCGCGCTGCAGTTCCGGCCGCTCCGGCTGCCGAAGCCTCAGGTCACGCGGGGGCAGTACCCCTCGTGACGACGGCCGCCTTGGCGAGTTCACGATTCAGCGAGGCGGCCCAGAACGGACCTTCGTAGAGGAAGGCCGTGTAACCCTGGACAAGGCTCGCCCCTGCGGCGAGCCTTTCCTTTACGTCCGAAGACGTCTCGACTCCGCCGACGGAAACAAGGCTCAGCTGATTTCCCACGACGGCGGAGAGCCGGCGGAGCACTTCGAGAGAACGTGCCTTGAGCGGGGCCCCCGAAAGGCCCCCTTCGCCACATGCCTCGACGGCAGCCGGGTCGCTCACAAGCCCCTCCCGGCCAATGGTGGTGTTGGTCGCGATGATCCCGTCCAGCCCGAGATCGAGCGCGAGCCGAGCAACGTCGTCGATATCGCCATCCGCGAGGTCGGGGGCGATCTTGACGAGGAGCGGGACGTGCCGCTGAGCCGACGCCAGAGATTCTTCACGCACTGCTTCAAGAAGGGGGCGCAGCGTCTCGACGCTCTGGAGGAGGCGCAGGCCAGGAGTGTTCGGCGAGCTCACGTTGACCACGAGGTAGTCGGCATGCGGCGCGAGCGTACGTGCGCTCGTGCGGTAGTCCTCCACCGCTTGCTCGAGCGGGACGACCTTGGTCTTGCCGATGTTGATGCCGATGATCGGGCGCTGCGCCCCGTAGCGCTGTTCGAGTGCCCGGCGGGCGGCGGCGATGCGCGGCGCCACCGCCGAAGCGCCGTCATTGTTGAAGCCCATACGGTTCACCACCGCCCGATCCGGGATGAGGCGGAACAGGCGCGGCTTGGGGTTGCCCGGCTGAGCCTGCCCCGTGATCGTCCCCACCTCGATGTGCCCGAAGCCGAGTTCGGCGAGGGCCTCGATGCCCTTGCCCTCCTTGTCGAAGCCGGCGGCCAGTCCGAACGGTGAAGGGAACTCGATCCCGAACGCATGAGTGCGCAGCGACTCTGCCGGCCGAGCGAATCGCTCGATCATCCGTCCGGCACCCACCCGATGGACTGCCCGGATGGCTTCGAACCCGATCCGATGCGCACGCTCCGCATCCATCCAAGAGAATGCGGCACGGAAGAAGAGGGGGTAGAAGCGCATGCCCCCAGTCTCCCTTAGGCGCGCTATGTGGGACAAAACGGCGGCCTATTCTTCAGATGTACCGAGGAGGAGAGATGGCGGGCTGGAGGGCCGATTTCCTGGGAGCTGGATTCGAGCAGCGCGAGCTGTCTGCTGGCTCCGAGCCGGTGGGCACGCTTGTCCGGTTCGTCCCCGCACCTGGGGGCACTGGCGGCAGCGGATCCGCGTGCGGCACCACTTCGCTCCTCTACGTCCACGGCTGGAGCGACTACTACTTCAACACCGAGCTCGCAGACTTCATCGCGTGCCGCGGCTGGCGTTTCTACGCGCTTGACCTTCCGCAACATGGGCGGAGTCTGCGGCCAGAGGGCCACCCCGGCTACCTGCCGTCGGCAGAGCATTACCTCGAGAGCATCGGGGCAGCGCTAGAGGTTCTTGAGGCGGACGGGGCTGACCGCATCGTGCTCATGGGCCATTCCACCGGTGGCCTTGCGGTAGCACTCGAGGCCCAACGGCGCCCCGAGCGGCTGGCGGCGCTCGTTCTGAGCAGCCCATGGCTTGTGGCCCACGGCGGCCGGGCAGCGGGAAGGCTGCTGGAATTCGCTTTGAAGGCGCGCGCGACGGCGCGTCCCGACCAAGTCATACCGCTCCCCTCTCGCGGCTACTTCTGGCGGGCCATAGCAAAGGAGGCGGGCGGCGAATGGGACCTGCGCGAGGACCTTCGGCCACGGACAGCCTTCCCCGTACGGACTGCGTGGCTCCATGGGATCCTCGCGGCCCAACGAGAACTCCTTGCCGGCCCTGCTCTGTCACTTCCGGCTGTGCTCCTCGCCTCGACCCGCAGCGACACGGGGCTCATATGGCGCGAACACATGCGCTCGAGGGACGCGGTGCTCTCAATCGGCCCGATGAGGCGGGCCGCAAGGGCCGTGTGCCCCTCGCTCGATGAAGTGCTTGTCGACGGCGGGCTCCACGACGTGCTGCTTTCGGCTCCGACAGTGCGCCGCGCGGCCTACGCCCGGCTTGGTGCGTGGTTCGACAGAGTGGTGGACAGCGAAGACTGAGGTTCAGGCGCCGGGAGCCCTGTCGACCGCCCCGCCGTACCGCCTGTCCCGCCGAGCGTAGATTTCGACAGCCTCCCAGAGAGTGCGGCGGTCTACATCGGGCCATAGGGTGTCCATGAAGACCATCTCGGCATACGCCGCCTGCCACAGCATGAAATTGCTCAGGCGTTGCTCGCCCGAACTCCTGAGGAAGAGATCGACATCAGGCAGACCAGGTTCGTCGAGGTAGCGCTGCACGGTCTTTTCGGTGACTGAGCGGGCGTTGAGCGTCCCTGCGGCGACATCGCGCGCAATTGCTGCAGCCGCGTCGGCGATTTCTGCCCTTCCGCCGTAGTTCACGCACATGGTGAGATGGCACTTGGTGTTGTGGCGGGTGAGTACCTCGGCCTCTTCGAGCTCGCGGATCACCGAACCCCAGAGCTTGGGCCGGCGCCCGGCCCACCGCACGCGCACCCCCCAGGAATTCATCGTGTCGCGCTGCCTGCGCAGTACCTCCCGGTTGAATCCCATGAGGAACCTGACCTCCTCGGGCGAACGCCGCCAGTTCTCGGTCGAGAACGCGTACACCGAGACATATTCGATGCCGATCTCGATCGCGCCTGCGACGACGTCGAGAAGCGCGGGCTCGCCTGCCTTGTGCCCCTCGATGCGTGGCAGGCCACGCTGGTTCGCCCAACGGCCATTGCCGTCCATGACGATAGCGACGTGGCGGGGGACGAACTCTTGCGGGATGGCTGGCGCCTGGGCGCCCGAAGGATGCGGATAGGGCGGGACCGTGGGGTGCGCCTCCCGGCGGGACATTCTCACGTGCTGCTGGTCTCCTGTCGGGTCGGGGAGGAAACGGGCTCGGCATCGCGCTCGATGAGCCGGAGCGAGCGGACGGCTCGTTCGAGGTGCCACTGGACGTATGCGGCAACGAGACCTGAGGCCTCCCTGCGAGGGCCCGAGGCAGAGGCATCCGCCGCCGTCCAGTCGCCAGAGAGGAGGGCGGCGAGAAGCTGTACCGTCTCGGGTGCCGGGGACGGCGACCCGGGAGGCCGGCATTCGTGGCAGACAATGCCGCCCAAGGCAGCCGAGAAGGCCGAATGCGGTCCTGGCTCCCCGCAGCGGGCACAATCTGTGAAGCTCGGCGCCCACCCCGCCGTCGACAGGGCCCGCAGAAGGTATGAATCAAGGATTAGCTCCGGGGCGTGGGCGCCGCGGCTCAGCGCGGCGAGGGCCCCGACAAGGAGCTGATAATGCGGAAGGGACGCCTCGCCGTCGTTCGCTGTGAGTCGTTCAGCGGTCTCAGCCATCGCAGCCGCCGCAGTGTAACGGGAGTAGTCGGCGGCGATTTCCTGACCGTAAGTGCCCCGGGCAACCGCCTGGCCCACGACCTCGAGCGAGCGTCCGCGCACGAACTGGACGTCTGCCACCATGAATGGCTCGAGCCGCGCACCGAAGCGGCTTCCCGTGCGTCGCACGCCGCGGGCCACGGCGCGGACCTGCCCGTGATGCTTCGTAAGGAGCACGATGATCCGGTCGGCCTCGCCGAGACGGTGGGTGCGGAGGACGACGCCGTCGTCGCGGTAGCTCCGCGCTGCGAACGTCGATTCGGCCATGGACGATATTCTCCCACCCGCATGCGCAGCGCCCCGCCCGAAGCGGGCGGGGCGCTGCCGTTTCGCTAGACGCCGACCGCGTCCGCGTCGCGCAGGGCGCGGTTGACGGCGGAGATCACGGCCTTGAGGGCGGCGAGGCTCGTGTTCGCGTCGATGCCGACGCCCCACAGGATCCGCTCTCCGATCCCGCACTCGACGTAGGCGGCGGCACGCGCGCTGCCGCCTTCCGAGAGTGCATGCTCCGTGTAGTCCAGGACGCGGACGTCAACGCCCTCGGACGAGAAGATGTCGAGGAGGGCCGCGATAGGACCGTTCCCGCTTCCCGTGCGTCGGACCTGCGTGCCATCAATGCGAAGCGCCGCCTCGAGCGTCATGGTGCCGTCCTCGGCGGTCTCCGTGCTCACCGAGGAGAGGGCATATCGGCCCCAGGCTTTGCCGCCATCGACGGACGACGCCGGGAGGTACTCGTCGCTGAAGATGTCCCAGAGAACCGACGCGCTGACCTCTCCGCCCGCTGAGTCGGTGTGCTGCTGGATGACGCGCGAGAACTCGATCTGGGCACGGCGCGGCAGGTCGAGATTGTGCTCGTTCTTGAGCAGGTAGGCGACACCGCCCTTGCCCGACTGCGAGTTGACCCGGATGACCGCCTCGTACGAGCGCCCCACGTCCTTGGGGTCGATTGGCAGATATGGAACCTGCCACGTGAACTCGTCGACGGGGACCCCGGCAGTGGCAGCATCGCGCTCGAGTGCCTCGAACCCCTTCTTAATGGCGTCCTGATGGGAGCCGGAGAAGGCCGTGAAGACGAGGTCGCCGCCGTAGGGCGAGCGCTCGGGCACGGGAAGCTGATTGCAGTACTCGACAGTGCGACGGATCTCGTCGATGTTCGAGAAGTTGATCATGGGGTCGACGCCCTGGACGAAGAGGTTCAAGCCGAGTGTCACGAGATCCACGTTGCCCGTGCGCTCGCCATTGCCGAAGAGGCAGCCTTCGATCCGGTCCGCACCGGCAAGATAGCCGAGCTCGGCAGCGGCCACCCCGGTGCCGCGGTCATTGTGCGGGTGCAGGGAGAGAATGATTCCCTCGCGTGGCTTCAAGTTCCGGCTCATCCACTCGATCGAGTCGGCGTACACGTTCGGCGTGGCCATCTCGACCGTGGCCGGGAGATTGATGATCACCTGGCTGTCCGCAGACGCCTCGAAGATCTCGGCCACCTTGTTGCACACGCGTGCCGCGTACTCGAGCTCGGTCCCCGTGAAGGATTCCGGCGAGTATTCGTAGGTGATGTGCGTGTCCGGGAGGGTCTCCTGGTACTTCTTGCACAGAAGGGCCCCTTGGACAGCGATGTCGAGGATGCCCTCCTCGTCCGAGTTGAACACGACGCGGCGCTGCAGCACTGACGTGGAGTTGTAGAGGTGAACAATCGCGCTCTTCGCGCCCACGAGCGATTCGTACGTGCGCTCGATGAGATGCTCCCGCGCCTGCGTGAGGACCTGAATCGTCACATCGTCCGGGATGTGGCCGCCCTCGATGAGCTGGCGGACGAAGTCGAAGTCGGTCTGCGAAGCTGACGGGAAGCCGACCTCGATCTCCTTGTAGCCCATCTGGACGAGGAGCTTGAACATCTTGAGCTTGCGGGCGGGGCTCATCGGATCGATGAGCGCCTGGTTTCCGTCCCGGAGGTCAACGGCGCACCAGCGGGGCGCCTTCTCGATGCGCTTTTCCGGCCAGGTCCGATCCGGCAGTTCGACCGTGATCTGCTCATGGAACGGGAGGTAGCGGTGGACGGGCATGCCCGAGGGTTTCTGTGCGTTGCGCATGGTTTTACTGTAGGCCTTTCACGAAAGCTGGGATCCTCTGCGGCCGGGCGTCAGGAAACTCCGCGGCGGGGATCCGGCCTACGCCATCGTCCGAACTCTCGTCCGTCGGGTTGGCTACTGGGCCCCGCCACGGCAGCTAAGAAGGAGAAGGCGCTGCGCGTGTAGCACGTTGTCACGATAGCACGGCGGCCGGAGCGTCCATGGCCCGAAGCCTCTCGATGGCAGGGTAGCTGCCTAAGATGAACGCATTCGAGCATGCCTGAGGAGGCACCATGACAGATAGCCCTGTCGCGCCGTCCAGCCCTGTCGCGCCGTCCGGGGTCGACCGTGAGTTCTTCGACGAGACTGTCCGAGCCCAGGACGACCTGTACCGGCACGTCAACGGTGTCTGGCTCCGTGAGACGAAGATCCCTTCGGACCGCGCCCTCGTCGGTACGTTCGTGCAGCTTCGCGATCGAGCCGAAGAAGACGTGCGGGGCCTGATCGAGGACCTCGCCGATGGTGAGCACGCGGCTGGCTCCGACGAGGAGAAGATCGGGGCGCTGTACCGCTCGTTCATGGACGAGGACCGTGTCGCCGAACTGGGGGCCGAGCCGCTCAAAGCCCTTTTGGCCGAGGTGGACGCGGTGAACGACGCCGAGGGCTTCGTGCGCACCTCCGCGCGGCTCGGCCGCGGGGGCAGCGAGGGTCTCTTCGGGTACTACGCCGCCCCTGACGCGGGGAACCCAGAGCGCGTGCTGCTGTACCTGTCCCAAGGCGGGCTCGGCCTTCCGGACGAGTCCTACTACCGGGAGGAGCGCTTTGCCGAGGTCCGCGAGGCCTACCGCTCCTATCTCACCGACGTCTTCGCCCTGATCGGCCGAACCGAAGCCGCGGAGGCTGCGGACGCCGTCGTCCGCCTCGAAGAGCGACTCGCCGGGCTGCACTGGGACCGTGTAACCCTTCGCGATCCCCAGAAGACCTACAACCTGTTCACCCAGGAGGAGGCGACGACGGTCTTCCCGCACTTCGTCACCTGGGCCGAAGCGACCGGGGTGGCGGAACCTGCTCGGGCGGAACTCGTCGTCGGCAACCCCGACTTCCTCTCAGGCGTCGGCCCCATGCTCGCCGAGGTTCCCCTCGAGGACTGGAAGCTATGGCTCATGGCCCATGTGGTCTCCGCTTCAGCGCCCTTCCTCTCCCCCGAGTTCGTCGATCGGCACTTCGCCTTCTACGGCACCGTGCTGAGCGGGACCCCCGAGAACAAGGAACGCTGGAAGCGCGGCGTGGCCACTGTGGAGAACGGTCTCGGGATGGCTGTTGGCCGGCTCTATGTCGAGCGCCATTTCCCCGCGGAGCACAAGGAGTCAATGCAGAAGCTCGTCGGGGACATCGTCGAGGCCTACGGGCAGAGCATCTCTGTGCTCTCGTGGATGGGCCCGGAGACTCGGGAACGCGCGCTCGAGAAGCTTGAGGCCTTCCGCCCCAAGATCGGGTACCCCGACGAGTGGATAGACTTCTCAGCCGTCGAAATCGACGAGAAGGACCTTCTGGGCAACGTGCGGCGCGCGCACGCGGGCGAACTGGACCGACTCCTCGACGAGATCGGCAAGCCCGTCGACCGGATCAAGTGGCTCATGACACCCCAGACGGTCAACGCGTACTACCACCCGCTCATGAACGAGATCGTGTTCCCGGCCGCAATCCTTCAGCCGCCGTTCTACCATCCGGGTGCCGACCCTGCCGTCAACTACGGCGGCATCGGGGCAGTCATCGGGCACGAGATCGGGCATGGATTCGATGATCAGGGCTCCCAGTTCGACGGAACCGGAGCGCTCCGGAACTGGTGGACGGATGCCGACCGGAAGGCATTCGAAGCGCTGACGGCGAGGCTCGTCGAGCAATTCGAAGTCCTCTCCCCCAGCGAGGCTCCCGGTCACACCGTGAACGGCAAGCTGACGCTCGGCGAGAACATCGGAGATCTCGGTGGTCTTGGTATTGCTTTCAAGGCGTACCGTCTTCACCTCGGAGGCGAAGAGGCACCGGTCATCGACGGCCTCACGGGCGAGCAGCGCTTCTTCATCTCTTGGGCAACGGTATGGCGGCAGGTGTGCCGGTCGGAGGAGTCGATCCGACGGCTCGCGATCGATCCCCACTCCCCCAACGAGTTCCGCACCAATACGATCGTCAAGAACCTCACCGCGTTCCATGAGGCGTTCGACGTGGCGGAGGGCGACGGCATGTGGCTCGCTCCCAACGAGCGAGTGGAGATCTGGTAGACCCGCAAGATCGAACAAGGCCCCGACATCCGCGGAGGAATTCGCGGTGGATGTCGGGGCCTTCGCGCATCCGAGCCCGTCCGGACCGTTCAGGCGCCCGTGCCGCCTACTGGCCGAACGCCTACTCTCGAACCCCTACTGGCCGAACGCCGTCTGGCACGTCGACTGGGCCGCTGTCTGGGACACGACGTTGTCGGGGAGTTTCGGCGTGTAGTGCGTCCCCGAGGTGAAATCCGACCCGACGTAGACCTGGACCCCATTGATGTTGTCCGCTGGCTGGACCTGGGAGGAGGGGATGCCGAGGGCTGCAGCAACGTCCTTGGCGACGTCGGCGAAGTTGGCGCTGTAGTAGACGTTGGTCGTGTCGGTGGCTGCTGCGTTGAAGTCCGTGGTCTGGGCAAACCCCTGGCCCTTGAGGAAGGTAGAGAGTTCCGCGGCGCGGCCCGTGACCCCTGTGCCGTTGGCGACTGAGACAGGCTGGATCGTCTTGTCGTAGGCAGGAGCGGCTGCTGTGGTTGGGGCGGCAGCGCTGGGCGACGCCGAGGCACTCGCGGTCGCGGTCGTTGCCGGAGCCGTGAGGTCACGGTTCTGGCGGAGCGCGTCGAAGAGCGCGGCAGCGTCAGGCTGCTTGAGCTGGACCCGATTCGGATCGCCCGTGTACGGCTCCCATGGCGCAGTCACGAAGGCGACCTTCGAGAGGTCGACCGAGCGGAGCCGTGAGGCGATGGTGATCATGGCCTGGGGATTGGCGAGGCCAGGATCGACGGTCAGGTTCTGAGTGATCGTGTCCGCGATGCTCAGGAGCTTAGGAATATTGGTCAGCGTGCCGTCCGACTTGACCTTTCGGGCCAACGAAGCGAGGAACTCCTGTTGCGACTTGATGCGCGAGAGGTCACTGCCATCCCCCACTCCGTGGCGGCTGCGGAGGAACGCGAGGGCCATCTCACCCTGAATGGTGGACGTGCCGGCGGGGAGCTTGAGGCCCGAATACGGGTCGTCGATCGGGGCGTTGACGCAGACCTGCACGCCGCCGATTTCGTTGGAGAGGTCTTTTACGGCATTGAAGTCCGCGACCATGAAGTGGTCGATCTTGAGGCCCGTCAGCTGGTTGATCGTATCTACGGCACAACCGGGGCCAGCCTCCATCATTGCGGAGTTGATCTGGCCGACGGGCTGCGCCGGATAGTCCTTGCCGGTTTGGGGATCGTGGCACGCGGGGATGGGCACCATGAGGTCACGCGGGAAGCTCGTCATCGATACGACCTTGTTGTCCGCCGAGATGTTCAGGAGAATCATCACGTCGGAGTTGCCGTAGCCAGAACTGTCCGCGGTGGATCCGTACGAAGCGTCCCCCGAGCCGGACCGGGTGTCAGTTCCAATAATGAGGATCTGCAGGGGGTCGGTCGCATCGTTGGTCGCGTCGGCCGTGCCGTGGCCCGCGCTGAGCGGCGCCTCGTGGATGTTGCTCTGCAGGCGCCAAGCCCAGTAGCCGGCGAACGCCACTACACCGACGATGCCGAGGACGACGACGCCGCCAAGGATCTTCACCCAGAGGGGAGCTTTGCGGCGCGCCCGGGCATGACGAGGGACGGGCCCTGATGTGACCAAATGATCCTCCGGTAGATGATGCTTCTTTCCAGTCTACAGAAGCACCTGAGCGGAGGCTGTGACCGGTCAGAACCCCAGCCGACCCAGCTGCTTCGGGTCGCGCTGCCAGTCCTTGGCCACCTTGACGTGCAGATCGAGGTAGATGCGGGTTCCGAGCAGGGCCTCGATTCCCTTTCGAGCCCGCGATCCGACGTCACGCAGCCGCTCCCCGCCTCGCCCGATGATGATGGCCTTCTGCGATGGCCTTTCGACGAACAGGTTGACGCGGACATCCAGAAGCGGATTGTCCTCCGGTCGCCCCTCCCGGGGGACGATTTCGTCGACGACGACGGCGAGCGAGTGGGGAAGCTCGTCACGCACCCCTTCGAGGGCCGCTTCGCGCACGAGCTCGGCCACCATGACGGCCTCGGGCTCGTCAGTGAGCTCGCCATCTGGATAGAGCGGCGGGGAGGGGGGCATATGCGAGATGAGGACGTCCGCGACCGTCTCGACCTGGTAGCCGTCCTTGGCGGAGACCGGAACGATGTCCGCGAACCCTTCGCCACCGAGGACTTCGCGGCCAAGTTCGGTCACTGCGAGTAGCTGCTCGGTGAGGGCGGCCCTGTCGACGAGGTCGGCCTTGGTCACGAGGGCCACGATCGGTTTGCGGCCGACGGCGGCGAGTTGGCTTGCGATGAAGCGGTCACCCGGGCCAATGCGCTCGTTCGCGGGGAGACAGAAGCCGATTGCGTCGACCTCGGAGAGCGTGTCGGCAACCAGATCGTTGAGCCGCTGCCCCAACAGGGTCCGAGGCCGGTGAAGGCCCGGCGTGTCCACGAGGATGAGCTGCGCGTCGGATCGGTGGACGATGCCGCGAATGGTGTGGCGCGTCGTCTGGGGCTTGGCCGAGGTGATCGCGACCTTCTGGCCGACCAACGCATTGGTGAGGGTCGACTTTCCCGCGTTCGGTCGCCCAACGAGGACCGCGAAGCCGGCGCGGTACCCGCCGTCGTCCGCTGCCTGCGGCCAGCTCCCTGCTTGCGGCTCCCGCCCGCCCTTGCCGCCGTGCTGATCAGCCATGCTGTCTCCCTGTCGCTTCTGAATCTTGCCGCTCTGTCTCGCGCGTCCGTCCTCGGTCCTCGCTTGGGTGCTCGGTGCGCTGGGCAAGCAGGTGGCTCACCCGCTTGCGACGCCCTTCGAGACGCTCGGCCGTGAGCCGGATGCCCTCTACCACCGCCGTGCTGCCCACGATCGGCACTCGCCCGATCGCTTTTGCTAGGAGGCCGCCGACAGTGTCGACCTCATCGTCCTCGATGTCCTCGTCGAAGAGCTCCCCGAAGTCGTCCAGGCTCATGCGTGCCTGGACCCGGTACACACCCGGCTCGACCTCGACCGCCTCGACATCGTCCTCGTCATACTCGTCGGCGATCTCGCCCACGAGCTCCTCGATGAGGTCCTCAAGGGTGACGAGTCCAGCGGTTCCGCCGTATTCGTCCACCACGATGGCGAGGTGGGTCGATTCGCGTTGAAGTTCTTTGAGGAGCTCACTCACCGGTTTCGACTCGGGGACAAACCGCGTTTCACGGACGTGGTCCTCTACCGCTTCCGTGCTCGCCCCCGGTGCCTGATGCAACCGGGCGGCGACGTCCTTGAGGTACAGGATGCCACGGATGTCGTCGAGGTTCTCGACGAAGACCGGAAGGCGCGAACAGCCCGAACGCAGGAAGAGGGACATGGCCTGGCGCAGTGTCGAGCCGGCCTCGATGCCGATGACGTCCGTGCGGGGCACCATCACGGCGCGGACGAGCGTCTCGCCGAGCTCGAACACCGACTGGAGGAGCTCGGCCTGCGCCTCTTCGAAGTCGTCGGAGTCGCTCGCGCGCTCGACGAACTCCCGGAGCTCGTCGGTGGAGTAGATCGCGTCCTCCTGCTGCGGATCGGTGCCCGTCGCTGCGCTGCCGATCGACACGAGCCAGCCAGGTATCGGGCCGAGGACTTCGCGGAGGGCCACCGTGAGCGGCGCAGTCCATGCCGCGACCGCGAGGGAATGCCGCCGCCCGAGCTGCCGGGGCGAGACGCCCACGAGCAGGAAGCCGATGATGGCCATGACAATGGTCGCGGCAAGCCCCGCGAGCCAGACGTTCGCGATCCAGCTGGTCATGAGGACGGCGACGGCTACCGCGGACGCGGTCTCGAACCAGATGCGCCAGAAGCGGAGGGCCCGTGCGTACGGGACAGGATCCGTGAGGATGGCCTCGAGCGAGCGCCCATGGCCATCCTCGATGTACTCCTCTGCCTCGTGCCTTGGTAGGAACGCAAGGGCCGCGTCCGCGGCGGTGAGCAGGGCAGCAAGCGCCGTGAACGCCAGCGCCATCGCCAGCAGGACGGCGATCGTCACGCCATCGTCTCCTTCGGGGCAGGCCTGCCCAGGAACTCGGTGAGCAGCTCGCGCTGGAGCCCGAACATCTCTTCCCGCTCCTCGGGCTCCGCGTGATCGAAGCCCAGGAGGTGGAGGACTCCGTGCGTAGCCAGAAGGAGCATCTCGTCATCCCGCGAGTGGCCGCCTCGCGTCGCCTGCTCGGCGGCGACCTGAGGGCAGATTGCGATGTCGCCCAGCATCCCCTGTGGAGTCGGGCGACCGGGTGTCCCCGGGGTGAGCTCGTCCATCGGGACGGACAGGACGTCGGTGGCGCCAGGCTCGTCCATGAGTTCGAGATGCAGTCGTTCCATAGCCGGCTCGTCGACGAGCAGGATCGAGAGCTCGGTCTGGGGATGCAGCCACAGACGGTCGAAGATGAAACGTCCAAGGCGAACGAGGGACTCTTCGTCTACCGCCACGCCGGACTCGTTGTTGACTTCGATGCTCACGGCTCAAGCTTAGACGCCGGCGCACGTTCGCTTCCCCCGGCGTGCTGCCGATCTGCGCGCACCCGCGCCCGTTCGACCTTCGCGCGCTGATGGTCATCCCACCGCCCGTACGCCGCCACGATGTCCGAGACCAAGCGATGGCGGACTACGTCCGACGCGTCGAGGACCGTGAAGCTCACGTCTTCTATGCCCTCGAGGATGTCCTGCACGACCCGCAGGCCGGACGACGATCCGGACGGGAGGTCGACCTGGGTGATGTCGCCGGTGACCACCATCTTCGAACCGAAACCGAGGCGCGTGAGGAACATCTTCATCTGCTCCGGCGTCGTGTTCTGTGCCTCGTCGAGGATGATGAACGCGTCGTTGAGGGTGCGCCCACGCATATAGGCGAGCGGGGCGACCTCAATCGTTCCCGCTGCCATGAGCCGCGGGATCGACTCCGGATCGATCATGTCGTGCAGCGCGTCGTAGAGGGGCCGGAGATAGGGATCGATCTTGTCGTTGAGCGTCCCCGGCAGGAAGCCGAGGCGCTCCCCCGCTTCGACTGCCGGCCGCGTCAGGATGATGCGGCTGACGTCCTTGTGCTGCAGTGCTTGGACCGCCTTCGCCATCGCGAGGTAGGTCTTGCCTGTGCCTGCCGGGCCGATGCCGAAGATGACCGTGTTCGCATCGATCGCGTCCACGTAGCTCTTCTGGTTGGCCGTCTTGGGGCGAATGCTGCGGCCGCGGCTGGTCAGGATGTTGTGGGTAAGCACGTCCGAGGGGCTCGAGACGGTCTGGTCCCGCAGCATCGTCACGAGTTGGGCAAGCGACGCCGGCGTGACGGGCGTTCCCCGCTCTGCGAGCGAGGCTATTTCTTCAAAGAGCCTTCGGATGTTCGGGGCTTCCGCAGGCGGCCCGACGATGGTCAGCTCATTGCCTCGAACGTGGAATGACACGGAGGGAAATTGCTCTTCGACGTAGCGGAGGGCTTCATCATGCGGTCCTAGGATGTGCACCATGTCCTCGCCGGACGCGAAGCGGAGAACCTCGGTCCGGGTCGTAGGAGTTGTGTGCGGAAACTCCGCTGTCAAATGCCTTCTCTCTCCTCGTGGGGTGCTTGCCGGTCCATGCTACCGCTAGGTATCAATCGGGCATCACTTGGGCAACGAAAGCCCTTGAACAGACATTCCCCCAGACCGGCTGTGCCAAGCTGGATGGTACGAAGGGTGGCACCGATTGGGGTCCGGTGCAGCCCGGTCCCTGGGTGCCGAAGGGGTGCCCTTCCGATCAGCCCGGAGGATTACTGTTCATGGCCGCCAGCCGACCGCGCCCCAGGCTGCGCCGCGTGGCGCTGGCCGGTGGTGCGGCCCTCGTGGCCGTTCTTCTCGCGGCGTGTACGGCGAGCGGCCAGCCTCAGCCCACGATGGCTGCCGGAGCCTCGCCCGGCATCTCCGCATCTGCGAGCGTTCCTCTCGAAACCTCCCAGACCTCGACCAAGTCTCCGGTCTACTGGCTCGGCCGCGCTCGTAACGGCGTCTACCTGTACCGCGAGTTCCGGGACGCACCGGGGAGCGACAATGCCGTCGCCAAGGCGTTGCGCCTCATGATGTCGGCGAAGCCTCTGGACCCCAACCTCTTCAGCCCGTGGCAGTCGCCCAAGAAGCTCGCTGCTTCGATCTCCGGCACCAACGTCATTACCGTGGACGTTTCCTCCGACGCCTTCAACAGCTCTGTCGACGAGCAGACGGCCCAATTGGCCGTTCAGCAGCTCGTCTACACGGCCAGCGCTGCAGCGGCCAGCGCCGGCGTCATCGATTCCGACCAGCCCGTGCAAGTCATGCTCCTCGTAGACGGGCGCACTGACCAGCTCGCGTTCAACCGTGTGCAGCTCGGCCAGCTCATGCAGCGCGACCCGGCGATGGTGGCACCCATGTGGATTATCGACCCCCAGGCTGGCACATCCTCCCCGCACGGGCAGCTCACCGCCGACGGGCGGACGACGACGCCCGGTTCCGTGGTCTATTGGCAGATCTCCCGAGCCGATATCAAGACCGACAAGGCACCGGTCGTCACGAGCGGGCACACAACGTCGGTCCCTTCCGGCCAGAACCAGGGGCAGTACCGCTTCTCGGTTGCCCTCCCGCCGGGCAAATATGTGCTGCGCGTCTTCCCGAGCGACCCTGGAGCCGGTGATCCCACAGCGCTCGCTTGGGACTCGAAGGACTTCACGGTCACCCGCTAGGCGGAAGCGGACGCTCGGACTTCACGTCCTCCCTGGCCATCGCCCGAGGCGGTCGCCCGCGATCGCAAGCGCCGCGGGACCCGCCGTCGACGAGCGCAGAACGTGGGGCGCGAGGAGCGAAAGCTTCGCGCCAGCAGACACGAACCGGTCGAGCTCGGCGGGCGATATGCCGCCTTCCGGACCGACGAGAAAGAGGACCTCGCCGTCCAGCGGCGGCTCGCCTGCTCTGAACCGCTCGAGGACCGAGCTGAGGCTGTCCGCCGCATCCTCATGCAGGACGACGGCGAGGGAAGCCGCCGCGATCCGCGCGGTGAGTGCTGCGCCGTCGTGCGCTTCCTCGACGTCGGGCACCCAAGCGCGCCGAGACTGCTTTGCGGCAGCAGCGACGACCGCACGCCACTTCGCGAGCGATTTCGCGCCTCGCTCGCCCTTCCATCGCACGATGGAGCGTTCGGCTTGCCATGGGATGACGGCGTCAGCGCCGAGCTCGGTTGCCGCCTCGGCAGCGAGTTCGTCGCGGTCGCCCTTGGCGAGCGCTTGCACGAGGACGAGCCGGAAGGGCGGCCGCGGTTCACGCTCCACGCTTTCGAGGACGACGGCGAGTAGGTCGCCACCAGCGCGGGCGACCCGGCCCCGGCCCCGAACGCCGAGCCCGTCGACGAGGTCGACGGGCTCGCCGGCCGCGAGCCGCTTGACGGTTGCCGCATGGCGACCTTCAGTCCCCCTGACCGTAACGACATCGCCCTGCGCTACGGCGTCGAGCGAGCCCGGGTCGACGAAGAAGACCGGGCTGGACACGTCAGAGGTTCCCGAACTTGTCTCGCAGCTTCGCGAACATCCCCCCGCCGGTGCCGACGAGCTTCCCCTCGGCCACGTGCTCACCGCGGAGCTTGGCGAGCTGCCTCAGGAGTTCCTCCTGTTCGGTGTCGAGCTTCGTGGGGACCTCGACGTTGATGTGCACCAGCAGATCGCCGCGGCCCGCGCCGCGCAAGCGGGCGACGCCGAGATGCGGGAGCGTCATCACGTCCCCGGACTGGGTGCCCGGCTTCAGGGTGATGGTCTGCTCGCCGTCGAAGGTCTCGAACGTGAGTTCGGTGCCGAGGGCGGCGGCCGTCATCGGGACGCTCAGCGTCGCGTGCAGGTTGTCGCCGTCCCGCGAGAAGGTCGTGTGGGCGGCGACACGGATCTCCACGTAGAGATCGCCCGTCGGACCCCCCGCCGTGCCCGCCTCACCTTGGCCGGCAAGCTGGATGCGGGTTCCCGTCGAGACGCCGGCCGGAATCTTGACCGTGAGGGAACGCCGGCTGCGGACCCGGCCCTCCCCGCCGCACTCGTTGCAGGGATTCGGGATCTCGGTGCCGAAGCCGCCGCACGAGGGGCACGTCGCCGTCGTCATGACCTGGCCGAGGATCGAGCGGACGGCGCGCTGAACGTGCCCACTGCCGTGGCACATCGC
>NZ_JTDL01000072.1 GCF_000802235.1 Sinomonas humi | reverse complement strand
CATGGCCGTCTACTTCGAGTGCATCACGCGGACAAGCATGTCGAAGTCGGAGCTGTTTGACCGTGCCAGGAGCATCGACGCCCACCGGGCTTCGATGGCTCGGTCTCGCGAAGAGGCTGTTGCTGGCGTGACCTCTGGGCTCATCTCTCTTGGCGAGCAGGTTACCTGGCGAGCTTGGCACTTCGGCCTTCCGCTTCGGATGACGAGCCGGATCACCGAGATGGAGTCGCCTGACCTCTTCGTAGATGAGCAGGTCAAAGGCCCGTTCAAGCGGTTCCGGCATGTCCATGAGTTCCGCGAAGACCGAGCTGGCACGACGATGATCGATCAGATCGAGTTCGCGGCACCGTTCGGCCCGATAGGCCGTCTTGTCGAGAAGCTGGTGCTAGCCCGTTACCTTCAGAGGCTGATCGAGACGCGGAATCGGCACTTGGCCGAAGGCGGCGCCCGGTAGGGGATCGGGGCCGCTTCAGACCCCGACTGCTTCCGAGCGAGGACGTGGCGATCTACGATCAGCTTGGCGAGGGGGTCCGGGTGCGTCGTGTCGGTTCGGTGGGTCGCGTCTGGCCGGTGATTGCCGGGCTCGTAGTCGGAGCGACGCTGGCCTCGTCGTGCGGTGCCCCGAAAGCGTGTCCGGCGGAGGGCTACATCTCCGCTGCGGTCCCTTTAAGGTGCTCGAATGACCTATGTTTTCAAAGGCGGCCTGGAAAGACCGAGCCATGCGCCGCGCCCAGGCAACAACACAGTTCAGGTCACTGAAGGTCGCGGCCGCGGTGATCGGGCCGCGCACGGCACCCGATCAGCTGGTCCTGGGCCTCTATGACGGCGAGGGCGAACTGCGCTTCGCCGGCCGCGCGCCGCTGACCCCCGCGCAGGCGGCCAGAGCGGCCCCCTTCCTCCAAGAACCGGCGGGGGAGCATGGAATGCCCCTTGAACGTACGACAACGGCAACATCAGAGTCACAGACAACCCGTGGCCGGAGGAGATCCGGGCCACGGCGTTCGACCGGTTCGCCCGGGACCGCGGGCCTGTGCGCCTGACCCTCATCGAGCCCGTGGCCGTGGAGGTCTCCGCAGACGCCGCCCGCACCGGGATCGCGTTCCGCCACGCCGTGCGCCTGCTGCGCTTCCGCCCCGACATCGACCCCGCAACCATCAGGGCCGAGTCCGGCTAGCCGGCCGGCCCAGCTGTCCGGGACGCGCGCGCTCGGCGGCGGCTGCCCCAGGACTGCCTCGCTCCATCTCGAGGCTAGGCCCCAGGAGGGGCCCCTCCACTCGAGAAGCGCAGGCCCGTGGACATTCCTGAAGCAGAGCCGGGCCCGTGAGCGTCTTCGTGTCCTTATCGGCCATACGGAACCGGAGCAGCCGGCCCGAGGACGGCCAAGGGCTGCGCCCTGGAGATGGTCCTCGCTGCGCTCGGGCTCAAGCCGTCCCGCGCCCGCCGTCTCCGCTGCGCTGCGCCATCGGCCCCGGCCCGGTCCCTTTACTCGTGTTTCCGGCTGTCCTGCGGATTGTACGCACCCGCTCCGCCGGCACAAGCCCCTCCTGCGTCGGGGCCGGCAGCCACGGGAATCCTGCTCCGGCGCTCCGCTTATTTCCTGCGCAGATTTCCCGCGGCCGCCGCCCTGACGGGTTGCTGCCGGCTCCGCGGGTGCAAGCGAGCGAGCTCGCCAGCCGGAAAAACGAAGGGGGCGGGGGAGAGGCACCGGCTGGTCACCACAGTCCCCCGCCCCACCGAACACGCACAAGGAGAAACGCCATGTCCCACACGCTCGAACTCGTCGCCCCCGTGTCCCTGCTCGTGGACACCAACGTCCGCACGCAGGCCGACCTCACCCCGGCGTTCGTGGCGAACATCAAGGCCAACGGAGTCCTGACCCCGATCACCGCCCACCGCGACGCAGAGGGCGCCCTCCGGGTCCTCTACGGCCAGCGCCGCACCCTCGCCGCCGTCGAGGCAGGCCTGCCCGCCATGCCGGTCTACGTCGTCGACTCCCCGGAGGAAGCCGACCGTCTCGCCCGGCAGGTCGCCGAGAACGACCAGCGCGCCGCCCTCACCGACGGGGACCGGGCCGAGGCCATCCACCAGATGGCCCTCCTCGGAGTTCCCGCGTCCCAGATCGCCAAGAAGACCGGCGCGGCCAAGGGCACCGTGGAGCAGGCCATCAAGGCCCGCAGGAACGAGACGGCCACGGCGGCGCTCGGCGCGGGCCGCACCCTCGACCAGGCGCTCGTCCTCGCCGAGTTCGAGGGCGATGCGGAGGCCACCGCAGAACTCGAATCCGTGATCGCGGACGGGCCCGAGCAGCTGGAGCACGTCGCCCAGCGGCTGCGCAACGACCGGGCCATCGCCGCCCGCCTCGCCGAGGCCCGCACCGAGGCCGAGGCGCAGGGCCTGACCGTGGTGGAGCACATCGGCTACTACGAGGACGCCGAGGCCGTCCGCCTCTACCTGCTCACCGACGCCGAGGGCAACCAGCCCACCGAGGAACAGGCCAACGCCGTCGCCCTCTACCTCTACGACACCGACGGGGAGATCAGCCGCCAGTACGGCATGGCCAACTGGGCCGAGCACGGCTACACCCTCCGCAGGTCGGACGCCCATCGGTCAGGCGGGCCCATGACCGAGGAGCAGAAGGCAGAGCGCAAGACGCTCATCGCCAACAACAAGGCGATGGACGCCGCCCAGACCGTCCGCCGCGACCACGTCCGGACCCTGCTGTCGCGCAAGACGGCACCGAAGGGCTGGCAGCGGTTCCTCGCCCTCGCCCACACCCGGCACCACAGCGTGCTCCGGGACCGCCCGGCGGACCTCGCCGCCGAGTTAGCCGGGGCCGCCAAGGAGAACGACTACCTCGGCACGGCACTGGCCGAGCACGTGGCAGAGCACCCGGCCCGGCCCGAGGTCGCCCTCCTCGCCCTCGCCTTCGCCGGGCTGGAAGAGCACGTGGACCGCCAGGCGTGGCGCCGCCCCGACGCCGCCCAGCGCTTCTACCTGAGCCAGCTGGCCGAGTGGGGCTACACGCTCAGCGACGTCGAGAAGATCATCAGCGCCGACCCCGAAGCCGCAGAAGAGCCAGAGGCCCAGTAGCAGGAGCCCGGGGCCCGTCCGCTGGGCGGGCCCCACCCCGACCCGGGGTGCGCCCCGCGCTCCGGCCGGGAGCACGGCCCGCACGGGGGGACCCGGGGCTGCCGCCCCCGGGGATGCGGTCCTCGCTGCGCTCGGGCTCAAGCCGTCCCGCGCCCGCCGTCTCCGCTGCGCTGCGCCATGGCCCCGGACCGGTTCCCTTTTTCGTGTTTCCGGCTGTCCTGCGGATTGTACGCACCCGCTCCGCCGGCACAAGCCCCTCCTGCGTCGGGGCCAGCAGCCACGGGAATTCTGCTCCGGCGCTCCGCTTCTTTCCTGCGCAGATTTCCCGCGGCCGCCGCCCCAAGGGGTTGCTGCCGGCTCCGCGGGTGCAAGCGAGCGAGCTCGCCAGCCGGAAAAACGAAGGGGGAGGGGGAGAGGCACCGGCTGGCCACCACCCAGTCCCCCGGCCCACCGAACACGCACAAGGAGAGAAACAGAATGCGATTCATCGAAGAGACCGTCGAGGAGACCCGCCCCGTGGCAACCGTCGACACCCGCGAGCCCGTGATCGTTCCGGTGCTGGTCGACTACCACCTCAACGGCGGCTACGACTGGATGGCCGAGGTCAACGCCCGAGGCTGGGACACGCCCGGCATGTGGGGCCATGAGGGCTGGGACCTCGGGCAGTGGCCCTACATCATCGTCGCCACCCGCACCCTCGAGACCGAGGCCGGCCCGCTCTACGCGGTGGCGACCTACACCGAGGGCGACGTCGAGACCCGCTGGTACCGCCAGCAGGAGCGCTGCTGGGAGGCCATCAGCACCGAGGCGTTCGGGTGCTGGAAGCGCAGCGAGGCCCACGGCCCGCACGGCCTCCCGGAGCATGCGGCGGACCTGCCGGACGACCTCCGCCGCCCCTTCACCGGCCTGCTCCACTAGCCCCGCCGCCCCAAGGTCCGCCCGCCCCGCGCCGGGGCGGGCGGACCCCCACAGCCGAACTCACACAGCATCCTTGAAGGGAACCAAGGCCATGACCATGACAGCGACCACCCTGCCGGACTTCCTCGCCGCCATCGAGCACGGGCTCGGATTCACACCCGAGGACTCCCTCGTCGCCGTCGCCGTCCGCACCGAGGGCGCCCTCGGCGTCCACGTCCGCCTCGACGCCGCCCCCTCCCTCGCCCACCCCGCGGCCGCCGCCCGGTGGGCGATCGGGCACGCCCGCACCGGCACCCGGTGCGAGGGCATCATCGCCGCCCTCTACACCCACGCCCCCGCCGATGAGGCCGAGCGGCTCTTGCGGGCCGTCGCCCGCGAGGCCGAGACGCTCGGGCTGACGGTGCACCTCGCCTTCCACGTCGGCGCCCACGGCTGGACAGAGCTCCGCCACCAAGCGGCCGGCACCCGCCAGCAGGCCAAGGACAGCGCCCTCTACGCCCAGCTCGTCTTCGAGGGCTCCGTCGTGCGGAGGATGGAGCCCGAGGACGTCCCGTTCGCCGGGCCGGACGACGCCGCCGCGCGCATCGAAGCCGCCGCACCCGACACCCCGTACGAGGCCGCCGCGGAGTGGACCGCGCTGCTGGACTCCGGCCGGCACCCCGTCGGCAGCGAGGCGTTCCGGATCCTCGCCAACCTGAAGGCAGGGATGCCCCGGGACTTCATGATCGCCGCCACCGCCGGCGACCTCCCCGCCGAGGGGACCGCGGCGGCCGGGGACCGCCTGGTCGGGCTCCTGCTCGGCCGGACAGGGGCCCGCCCCGATTGGGCGCGCATCGACCGGGCCGAGAACGTCCTCGGGTGCCTGCTCGCCGAGGCGCCCGATGGGCACCGGGCGGGGGCCCTGACGTTCCTGGGCTGGATCGCATGGTACAGGGGAACCAGCAGCGCAGCCCTGACGTGGTTCGCCCGCGCCGAGCAGGACAGCCCCGGCTACCGGCTCGCCGCCCTCCTGACCAGGCTCATCGGCCAAGGCGAGCTCCCCGAGGTCGCCAAGGACCCCGGCATCGCCTACCACCGCCGCTGACACCCCCGGCCCGCTCCGCACCCCCGGGAACCCAGGGTGCGGCGCGGGCCGGCCTCCGCAGGCTCCGGCCGGCCCGGGCACGCCCACCCGCCCGGGCATGCACCGACCCGCCCGGCGGCTACCCTTGGGAACCATGCAGCAGAACCCACAGCAGGATCCGGACCGGGTGCCGGATGAGACCCTGTTCGAGCAGGCCGCCGAGCTCGCCGCCCTCACGGCCGAGGACAGTCGGCTCGGACCCGCCGACCTCCTCTGGGTCCCGGAGAAGGACAGAGACACCCCCTAGACTCGACACGGTCCGCCGCCCAGGAGCGCGTCCCCCACGCAGCCCGGCGGCGGCCCGCCAAACTCAACAGATAATTTCCCTTTGTGTGTTCGGGAAAGAAAGCCGGATGGCATTGAAAGCGGTTGTGGTGGCCGCTGCCATTCCGGCTTTTCCCGTCCCTGAGGGCGGTTGAGATATCCCCGAGGGAAAATCAGAAAGTGGCCATGACGGGGAGGGTCTGAGATATTGCCGAGACCTATTGCAATCCTGCCAGCCGTTCGGGGGAGCCGTGCCGATCAGGCTCTATTCCGAGGACAAGGTCTGTGGTGGCCATGCGGCCGGACATGACGGGCGCACCAGCAGTGGCAAGCGTTTCAGCGAGGCGACCCCATCTGGCAATGCTGCAGGGCCGGGCCCAGTCGGCTCTGCGTCCTCCCGGAAGACGGAGGGGCGGCTGCTGCCCGACGCCCAATAGGCGCGGCCCGGCGTTGGAAAACAATTGGATGCGGAAAGAGTCCTGAATTCTCAGGCAAAAACCGTGGTGGAGTATTCACATTCAACCGGCCATAAACTAGAATCGAACCATGATGACGGGATGAAATTGGTCCCGGTCGATCAGGCGAACGAAACTGAGAATTGATACGAAACCGAGGACTGAGACAATGCAGAACACCAACCCCGCCATCACGGTCTACAGCAAGCCGGCCTGCGTCCAGTGCACGATGACGAAGAAGGCCTTGGAGAAGAAGGGCCTCGCCTATCGCGAGGTCGATGTCACGGAATCGGCTGCCGCGCTCGAGTACATCACGGAGGAGCTCGGCTACTCCCAGGCCCCGGTCGTTATCTGAGGGGAGGGTGGCCGGTGCGGCGTTTCCGCCGTGGTGGGGTGTCCTTCACGTAATCCACGTATCGAATGGCTGTGGTCTTCTGTGTCCACCGCCACCGCCGCAGACTTTTTTCGCCGCGAAGCCACAGTTTTATCATCTGTTGACGATGATTATGCGCGGTCGGGGCGGTACCGAGGTCCTTTCATAGGGAGGACGACAGCCGGCGAGAATCCCGGGAGCCGCCTCGAAGCGCCAGCTGGGATTTCCCTGTGCTGCCGCGTGGCATTTTTTCCGGACGTGCTCGGTCGGGTAGGACGTGAATGTGGAGGAGTCGAAGGAGCTGGCCGAGCAGGGTTCCGTCAGGCCAACCACCGCGCGGCAGCGGATCCTTGACACTTCCTTCGAGCTGTTCGCCCGCAGGGGGATCCGCGACGTCGGGGTCGACGAGCTCGTTGAGAGCTCGGGTGTGGCGAAGGCGACCTTCTACAAGTACTTCCGTACCAAGGACGACCTCGCCCTGGCCTACCTTCAGCGGTGGTACGAGGAGCGCAGCGCCGCGATCGAGGCCGCAGTCGCGCGGCACCAGGACGAGGATGCCCCGGCCCTGCTGGCCGTGTTCGACGTCTTCGAGGAGTGGTTCCGGCAGGGGTCGGTCGAGGTCAGCTCGTTCCTGCACGTGCTGATGGAGATGGGGCCGGGGCACCCCTTGGGCCGGGCGAGTCTGGACTACCTCGCCCGCACACGGGAACAGCTGGCTGCGCTGGCGCGCGAGGCGGGGCTCCGGGACCCGGAGGGGTTCGCCTGGTCCTGCCACATCCTCCTGAAGGGCTCCATCGTCGCCGCCGTCGAAGGCGATGCCCTGGCGGCCGAGCGCTCGCGCCGCATGGCCGCCCTCCTGGTCGCGGACTCGCGCCCCAGCGCTGACGCAGGCTAGTCCGAGGCGGCTCTGCGTTTCGGCGGCGAGGTCATCGGTCAGATCCCTGATCTGGTGGCCGAGCGCCTCGACCGGCGCTGCCGGGCAGGGCGGGCAGGCGAAGCGCGTGTAGGAATCGCCCGCTCAAGATGAGCACTGGCCCGTTTGCATGCAGCGCCATTGGAATCCCCATAGAGCCAGGCATGCCTTTGTCCACTACGCCAGCTGTCCTCGCCGTCGTCCACGCGCCCGGGATCCCCATCGACGGCGCCCCGCCGGCGTCCGGATCCTGGACCCGGCCGAAAGGCCCTGTCCTTCCCGACCCCGTCCTGCTCGCCCGGCACGACCGAGATGACCGAGCGCGGCCTCTGGTGCTGGCGGTTCCGACTCTGGCCTTACCTCCAATTAAGCGATATCATTTAGATATCACTTTTCCTGTGAGGAGCGGACCATGGACATCGATTCTCCCGCGGGCGGCCGGCAGGCAGGACCAGTGGGGCACACGAGGGTGGATGTGAGCCAACGCCCCGCCCTCAGCGTCAACGGCTGGCTCGGGGTGATCGCGACCGCGGCATGCACGTGGTGGGGGATCGCCGCAGCCGCCAGCGGATGGCTGTGGCTGCCGATCCTGATCGGCCTGCTCATCGTCACCTCGCTTCAGGTGGTCGCTCCGGGTCAGACGGCCGTCGTCCAGTTCCTGGGCAGGTACGTCGGCACCGTCCAACGGCCGGGCTTCTGGTGGGTCCTGCCACTCACGCTCCGACGTCCGGTCAGCATCCGTGTCCGCAACTTCGAGACCGACCACCTCAAGGTCAACGACGCCGACGGGAACCCCGTCGAGATCGCCGCGATCGTCGTGTGGCAGGTGGCCGACACCGCGAAGTCGACCTACGCCGTGGACGACTACCGGAACTTCGTCTCCGTCCAGTCCGAATCAGCGCTGCGCCACGTCGCCACGACCCACCCCTACGACGACCCAGGCGGCACCGGGACCTCCCTGCGCGGGTCGACAGACCTCGTCGCCGGCGACCTCGCCCGCGAGGTCGCCGCGCGCGTCGCGATCGCTGGAGTCGAGATCATCGAGGTCCGCATCTCCCACCTTGCCTACGCACCAGAGATCGCCCAGGCGATGCTGCGCCGCCAGCAGGCCAACGCGGTCGTGGCGGCCCGCTCGCGGATCGTCGAAGGGGCTGTCGGCATGGTCGAGCTTGCCCTGAACCGGCTTGCCGAGCACGAGGTCGTCGACCTCGACGAGGAGCGCAAGGCGAGCATGGTCAGCAACCTCATGGTCGTGCTCTGCGGCGAGCAGCCTCCCTCGCCGATCGTCAATGCCGGCTCGCTGTACACATGAGCGAGCGCTCCCCGCGCGAGCGTCGTCAGGTCCTGCTGCGCCTCGACCCTGCCGTCCACGGCGCCCTCATGCGCTGGGCTGACGACGAGCTCCGCAGCCTCAATGCCCAAGTCGAAGTGCTCCTGCGCCGAGCCCTCGAGGAGGCCGGGCGGATGCCCCAGCACGCCAAGCCACTTCCACGCCGCGGCCGACCCAGGGACTCGGAGAGGTGACTCCACCACCGGAAGACGATCCCGAAGCCAGTTTCAAGGGCCTTGGACCACTGACACGCTCCAACACGCAGAAGTTGACAGGGAACGCCAAACCCGAGGGACTCACAGGGCGGCCCGCATCTGGCCCAAGGTCAAGAGACGCGATGCCGTCCGTCTGCTGCGCTTCCGCCCCGGCCAGGTGCCGGGA
>NZ_JTDL01000071.1 GCF_000802235.1 Sinomonas humi | reverse complement strand
TCCTTGGACACGGCGGCCCCGTAGACCTCGTCGAAGTGCGCGGCGATCTCCCCTGTGGTGAGCCCTCGGGCGGACAGGGACAGCAGGATCTCGTCGATCCCATCCAGGCGGCGGGCGCGCTTGGGCACGATCACCGGGTCGAAGGAGCCGTCGCGGTCCCTGGGGACTTCGATCTGCACCGGCCCGATCTGGGTCAGCACAGTCTTGGGCCGGGTCCCGTTGCGGATGTTCGACCCCAACGGGGTCTGCCCGTGCTCGTGCCCGAGGTGCTCGGTGAGCTCGGCCTCCAGAGCGGTCTCGAGCACCGTCTTCGTCAGCCCGGCCAGCAGCCCGCCAGGTCCGACCAGGGACAGGCCCTGCGCCTTGGCCTGCGCGAGCAGCCGCTCGGCGAGTTCTTTCTGATCGATGATCTCTCCGGTCACGGGATCGATCATCTGGCCTTCGTACAGCTCGGTCGTGTTCGACACGGCCTGATCCTTTCAATCAGGCCGAACCCAAACACCGTTCAAGCGACAGTCCCGTATTGGAAGGAGGTGATAGTCGTGTTCGAGGCGTGCTCACGCCGATGAGGCGGCCAGTGCCCCCCGTTACCTTTTTCGTGGCTCCCCGATCCGGCAGGATCGGGGGTGTTGGCCGGTCGGGTTCCGGCATGACGTTCTGCCCCCAGTCGCCCATGGTCCGGGGGGTGTTGTCACCGGGACCTGTCC
>NZ_JTDL01000070.1 GCF_000802235.1 Sinomonas humi | reverse complement strand
ATAAACAACTGAGATCACATGTCAAGAGGTATATTGAGGAGGAGGCGGAGGGGAGAGCCTCCCGCTCCTGAGCCCTCTTAGCGACGACGAGACGACGGACGAAGACGATATGGACCCCATGGGCGCGCCAACCGAGACCTCTTTTCCTTCTGCCCTCACCCCACGCCGGAGTACCTTCGGCTCCCTCGGTGTCCGGAACTTCCGCCTGATGGCGGCCAGTCAGCTGCTCTCTAACACCGGCTGGTGGATGCAGATCACCGCGCAGAGCTGGCTGGTGCTCAATCTGACCGGCAGCCCCGCGGCGGTGGGATTGACGGCTGCCCTGGCGTACCTGCCCTCGCTCATGCTGGGCATGGCCGGGGGCATGCTCGCGGACCGCTATCCCAAGCGATGGCTCGTGCTGGCCAACTACGCCGGGTGGGCTTCCCTGACCGCGCTCCTGGCCGGGCTCACGCTGTCCCACATCGTGCAGGCCTGGATGGTGCAGCTCATCGCGGCCGGGCTAGGAACCGTGACCGCTCTGTGCTGGCCGGCGCAGCAGGCCTTCGTCGGCGAGATGGTCGGCCCGGGCCAGCTGCGCAACGCCATCAGCATCATGTCCTCGGTGGTGCAGCTCGCCGGGCTGGTCGGTCCGGCGCTGGGCGGGCTCCTGATCAGCGCGCGGGGGCCCGGGGAATCGTTCCTCATCGCCGCCATCGGGTACACAGTCCCGGTCGTCGCGGTCACGCAGATCCGCGCCCGAGAGCTGCTCGCCTTGCCGCCTGGGCGCCCTGAGCGCGGGCAGCTGCGCGCGGCGCTGCGGTACGCGGCGAGCCGGCCGGACGTGCTCTGGCCGATCACTCTGGTCGGACTGTTCGCGATGTTCACCGGCAACCTGCCCGTGACGCTGGCCGTCTACGCGAATTCGGTCTTCGGCTCCGGGCCGGGGGGCTACGGGCTTCTCAGCGCGACCGTGGCGGTCGGCTCGGTGATCGGCGCGCTCATCTCCGCCCGCCAACACCAGACTCGGCTCCGCACCCTAGTGCTGTACGCGGCGCTGCTCTCGGTCCTCTTCGCCCTCTCGGCTGCCGCGCCGCAACAGCTCACCTTCTGCGCGCTGATGCTCGGCGTCGGTGCGAGCGGCCTGCTGCTGCAGACCTCGGCGAACTCCGTCGTCCAGCTCGCCGCCCCCGCAGCCATCCGCGGCCGGATCATGAGCCTCTACGCCATCGCCTGGTTCGGCGGGATCGCCATCGGCGGCCCGCTGCTCGGCTACATCGATCAGTACGCCGTCCCCCAGGCAGGCATGCTGCTCGCTGGCATGCTGCCGGGCATGGCTACGCTTCTGATCGCAGCCCGGCTAACCATTCACTCACGGAACTCCGGCGGCGGCGCGGTCACCCCGCCCGTGGCCGCCTTCCCCGCGCAGTCACCCGGCCGGGGGGACCTGCTGCGGCAACCGAAGTGAAGCAAGCCTCTGAATGCGGGACCGGAATCCACCGTTCGAAGAGGCAACCGAAGACTTCCAGACCGACCACATCCCGAAATTCGACACCTAGGAGTAGGCCATGGGCCACATCTCGCACTGGATCCTCAGGGCAGCGCATCCTCGGCTTCCCGTCCCAACTGGCGAATCACCGTATTTCTCCACCTGCTCGCATCCGTGCAGCCCATTGCTCCGTCTCGTGTCGACGCCCTGGCAGGGATGGCACCTTGAGGAGAGCCCGTGGCTCCCGTACATGCTGGGGCCGAACATTCGAATCGACTTATCGTAGGGAGGCCGTGACCTCGATCCTTTCCCTGAAATGGCGTGCAGCGAAACACCAGCAAACACGAGAGCTGAGTTGGTGAAAGCCCGTTTTAATGGCCATAGGGCAAGTATTGAGACCTCTGGTATTCTAGCTTCCATTTTAGTCTAGCTTCCATTTTAGAATGCCTTCCCGTGCGAGAAGGGCTGGCCAGTTGCTTTCAAATCCGGCTTCACAAGGGCTGGAACGGCTAATAT
>NZ_JTDL01000007.1 GCF_000802235.1 Sinomonas humi | reverse complement strand
CCGGAAGGGCTCCTGCACGAGCAGGCCTTCCCGCGCGAGCTGGTTCAGGGCCTCGCGCAGGGTCGGCCGGCTGACCCCGAGCTGGGTGGCGAGACCCACCTCGGTGACCTTCTCCCCAGGCAGCAGGCCACCCCTGACGATCGCCCGTCGGATCTCCTGGATCGCGCCATCCCGCCGGGTGATGCCCGCTACCGGGCCAACGCTCTCTGCCCGCGCACTCGTCATATTCCCTCTCCCACCTACTCGTGAACCTCATCAAGACAAGGCTTGTCGGATTGTCAGGTTATGCGACAATGCTACCGCCCATTCCGCCTCCCGCACGGGCAGGTTCGGCGTTCGGGGCGGGGACCGGCGATAGGGAGGGGCCGCTGGTCGCTGTGGCGAATTGGCGGCCCCTCCTTCTGGGACGAGGCTGTGCCTCAGAAACGGACGGCGTCGACGAAGGCTCGCAGTCCCGGGGTCTCCGGGTCGGAGAGCAGCTTGCGGGGGTCGCCTTCTTCGGCGATGGCACCGTTCTCGAAGTACGCGACCCGGTCGG
>NZ_JTDL01000069.1 GCF_000802235.1 Sinomonas humi | reverse complement strand
CCTTCGACGTCCGCCCCGACCTCATCACCTTCGCCAAGGGCGTCAACTCCGGCTACGTGCCGGTCGGCGGGGTCATCATCTCAGAGGAGATCGCGGCAACGTTCGACGAGCGCGTCTTCCCGGGCGGCCTCACCTACTCCGGACACCCCCTCGCCGCAGCCTCGATCGTGGCCTCCATCGAAGCCTTCGAGGACGAGGGCATCATCGGCAACGCCGCCCGGATCGGCCGAGACCACCTCAAACCCGGCCTGCTCGGCCTCGCGGCCGAACACCAGATCATCGGCGAGGTCCGCGGCACCGGCGTCTTCTGGGCCCTCGAGCTCGTCGAAGACCGGACCACGAAGGAACCCGTCTCGGCCGCCCTCATGGGACAGCTCAAGACCGAGCTCGTCTCCCGCGGCCTCCTGCCCTTCACCTCCGACAACCGGATCCACGTCGTCCCGCCTGCCATCGTCACCGGCGACGAGGTACGCCGCGCCGTCGAAATCTACGACGCCGCACTCACCGCCGTCGGCCGCTGAAAGCACGAGGAGGGGTCGACAGCCCTGGCAACGCTGTCGACCCCTCCGCTGCCCATCAGGAAGCAGTTCCTACCTCACGTAGTCGGCCCCGGTGATGTCGAGGGTTGCTCCGGTCATGTGCCGCGCCTTCCCGGATGCGAGGAATGCCACCGTCTCGGCGACGTCCTCTGGCGGCACAACCTCGCGCATCGGCAGGGAAGCAAGCTTCTCGGCGTCCATGTGTCCCGCGATCATCTGGGTTCCGACCATGGCCGGCGCGATCGAGTATGCGACGATGCCGAGGTGCGCGTATGCGCGCGCCACGCCCTTCATGAGGTTCTGCAGCCCGGCCTTCGCCACACCGTACGCGAGGTGATCCGCGTCGTCGCCACGCAGCGCGGAGCGGCTCGACAGCGAGACGATCGCCCCGCCGCCCTTCGACTTGAAATCAAGCACTGCGCGCCTGGTCAGCCATGCGGCCGAACGCAGATTGAGCACCATGTTCGCGTCCCAGCCAGCCACCCACTCGGCCTCCGGCTCGAGCGGGGAGGGCAGCCAGAGGCCGGCGTTGTTGATGAGCACGTCGATGCTTCCGAGTGCCTCGGTCGCGGCGTTCCAGAGATCGCCCGGACCGGTCTCCGATGTGAGATCGGCCTGCAAACTCACCGACCGGGCGCCCCCCTCCGCGGCAAGCGCCTCCGCCTGCTCCCGGCTGGAGCCGTAGTGTATGGCGAGGCGCGCGCCGTCGCGATGGAGCACCCGGCAGATGGCTGTTCCGATCCCACCGGCTGCACCGGTGACGAGGATTCTGCGCCCGTCAAGCGCTCCACCGCTTCGGGCGTCCCGTGCCCCGTTGCCCCCGCTCATGACCACAGCCCCCCCGTGATCTCAACAGCGCCGCCGGTCATGTACGTAGACTCGGGACCCACGAGGTAGGACATCAGCGCGGCAACGTCTGTCGGCCGTCCTACCCTCCCGATCGGGATCGGCTTGGCAAGGTCCTCCTCGGTCAAGCCGTTGTCACGCAGCTTCTGCTCCACCATCGGCGTGAGGATCTCACCCGGGCACACCGCGTTGACGCGAATGCCCTGATGTCCGTGGTCGAGGGCAAGGCTCTTGCTCAGGGAGACGACGGCGGCCTTGGAGGCACTATAGGCGATGTGCCCCCGAGAGGGGGTCAACCCCCAGTTCGAAGCGATGTTCGCGATCGCGCTGGACCCGGCCTTGGCGAGCAGCGGGATCGCCTCGCGGCATGTGAAGTACACGCCGTCGACGTTCACCCGGAACGTGTCCGACCAATCCTGAGGGGTGATGGAGAGGGCGTCACCGCGGCGCATGATGCCCACACAGTTCACGAGGGCATCGAGGGAGTTCAGGCGCTTTGCGAGCTGCTCAAAGACGGCCTTGATCGCCAATGGATCGCCAAGGTCCACGGCAATGGGCTCGATGCGTTCCTGATTTGGATCCTCCTTCCAAGCATCGTCGGCGAAGCGGACATCGAGGGCGAACACGTGCATGCCATCCGCCGCAAGACGCGATGCAACTGCGCTCCCGATGCCTCCGCCGGCACCGGTGACGACAGCGGTCTTATCTGCTTTCATTGCATTCCTTTCGCTATGGGGACGCTCCCATCCGAGCGTCCATTCAGGTATTGCGCTCACAACCGCCTTGCCATTCCTGGCAAGGCGGTTGTGTCAAGAAGGGGGGAGTCGATCAGCAACGCGAAGCGTTACCTTAGCCGGGGCGGGGACCGGCGATAGGGAGGGGCCGCTGGTCGCTGTGGCGAATTGGCGGCCCCTCCTTCTGGGACGAGGCTGTGCCTCAGAAACGGACGGCGTCGACGAAGGCTCGCAGTCCCGGGGTCTCCGGGTCGGAGAGCAGCTTGCGGGGGTCGCCTTCTTCGGCGATGGCACCGTTCTCGAAGTACGCGACCCGGTCGGCTGCTTTGGCGGCGAAGGCCATGTCGTG
>NZ_JTDL01000068.1 GCF_000802235.1 Sinomonas humi | reverse complement strand
TGTAGAGCGTGAACGCGATCAGCCACGACAGGAACCGCTGGAACCACTGCCTGCCCGTCTCGGTGTTCGTGAATGCCGCCGCCGTGGGCAGGCCGCCGGCGAGCAGGATCAGGATCCCGGAGCGGAACACCATCATCACCAGCTGGATGAGGGACACCAGGATCGCGATCACCCCGAAGACGATGGCCAGCAGGACCCCGAGCCCCCCGCCCAGGGCGATCATCCCGCCCACGTTCTGCGCGAACCCGGCCCCCTTCGTCGCATCGTCCAGCAGGGCCTTGGCCAGCGCGTCGAAGCCCGTGACGAGCAGCTGGAGCACGGCGACGCCGGAACCCGTCACGAGGGTGAAGGTCATCAGCTGCTTCACAATGCCGGTCAGGTGCTCCCTGCGCTGCTCCCACACCAGACGGCCGCAGCCGACCAGGATGCCGAAGACCACCAGGACGAGCGTGTACCACCACAGCTGGTTCTGCGCCCACCACACCGCATCGGCCTGCCGTGCCACCGTCCCGGGCTGGATCACCGGGGTGGTGTCCACGCCCACCCAGAACGTGCCCAGCCACCCGACCGCCTTCCCCCACGCCTCAAGGACGGCATCCCTGAGCTGATCGAGGGCACCGCCTGTCGCCGCGGAAACAAGGCTTTTGCCCGCCTCTCCGAGATTGCAGAGAGGGTCCAGACCGCAGTCCTTTGGGGAATCAACCATCGGGAACATCTCAGACCCCCGCCCATGGCACGAAGTCGCTCAAGTCGCTCAGTCCGTACGAATTTGAGGTCTCCTCGGGTACGGCCTTCCAGTCCCCGTTCTCCCACCGCATGCCAATGGCCATGGAGCTGTAGCCGGTTT
>NZ_JTDL01000067.1 GCF_000802235.1 Sinomonas humi | reverse complement strand
GAGCCAGGGCAATGACGGGTTATGAGAATCCCGTGACCCGGATTTGCGAGTGCGCACCGGATGGCGTCGCCTACGACACGGTCGAGTTCGGCTTCGAGAACCTCCCGACTCTTGATCTCCGACCTCTCCGCATCATCAGTCGTCTTCAATGACATCTTTTCTCCCTGTCACGAACGGCTGGAGGTACGCGTCCGGCACGCTCGTCGCGTAGCCATCGCCATGCTCCTCTCACCTCTCATTGCGTGCGCGACCAAGGGGACGTGCTGCCTCGCACGCATCAACCCCGTCAGCGACGCGCTCCGGGGAGTCCCACTCCTCCGATGAGACGGAGTGCGCATCCTTCCCGCAACGGGCAGCTGTGGGCCGCTGTTCTATCGCCATTCGGAGGCGGCCGGTGGCTACGCAGTGTTCTACAACGCGGCGTCTTCCCGCGCCTATGTCAGCTTTACCAACGTCAGCGGCTCGTCCATCCATCAGAATCCGTCTGGCGGAGGAACAGCGTACGCGGGAGCTGTGCGGAGGGAACCGTCCAGAGGATCGTTCCCTCCGCGGTGACGCTCTCTACTTCAGCCGCGACAAGAGCGACCCCATTGACTCGGACTTGGACGAGGTCGCCGGGTGTTGCCTGTTTGGCATGGAAGGTCGAGACCGGCATTGCCGGGCGGGGGCCCTCGCCGCTTCCCGGTTCACCACATGCACTTTTCATAGCTCACGCCGAAGGGGACGTCGGGGTGGAGTTCGAGGGTGAATTCTCGAGGGGAGTAAGCGGTGACAAGGATGCCC
>NZ_JTDL01000066.1 GCF_000802235.1 Sinomonas humi | reverse complement strand
GTGTCGGAGCGTAGATGCCACTGCTCGGTGCACCGGCGGAAGGCCTCAACTGGGAAGGCCGGTCGAGCGCATTGCCGATCAAGGTCCAGTTGAGCAGGTCCGGACTGCGGTGGATCGGGACTCCGGGTGAGTACTCGAAGCTGGAGCTCGCGATGTAGTAGGCGCCGTCCGCCCGGCAGATCGAAGGGTCGGGATGGAAACCGCTGATGGCTGGTTCTGTCATTTCCTTCTGTCCTTGGAGTGCGCGGCCCGGAGAAGCCTCAGATCAAAATACAGCCACGGAGGTATTTTCAACAGTGCACGCGTGCTAAGGTCATGAAATTACCTTTTAAGCGCGAAATTGAGCGAGTTCGATCGCGGTGGATCGAGAGGAGCAACATGACCGAGGTCCTAGACCCCACGACCCGGGCCGATGCGGTGACGGCAGTCGACGCCTTGACCCTGGAAGAGAAGGCCAGCCTCGGCGGTGGCGCGTCCTTCTGGCAGACCTCGGAGGTGCCCGGCGTCCCGAGCGTCGTGATGACCGACGGCCCGCACGGGGTGCGGCACCAGGGTGCTGCTGGAGACCACCTCGGCTTTGGGGCGAGCGACCCCGCGACGTGCTTTCCGCCGGCCGTGGGGCTTGCTCAGAGTTGGGACCGTGAGCTGGTCGAGCGCGTCGGCGCGGCGCTTGCCGACGAGGCGCAGGCCGCCGGGGTCGGCGTGCTCCTCGGGCCGGGCATCAACATCAAGCGGGACCCCCGCTGCGGGCGCAACTTCGAGTACTTCAGCGAGGACCCGCTGCTCACAGGCACGCTCGGCGCCGCGTGGGTGCGCGGCCTCCAGTCGGGAGGCGTGGGCGCGTCCCTCAAGCACTTCGCCGCGAACAACGCCGAATACGACAGGATGCGGCTGAGCTCCGATGTCGACCGCCGCCCCCTGCGCGAGATCTACTTGCGCGCGTTCGAGCGTGTCGTGCGCGACGCCCAGCCGTGGACGCTCATGTGCTCCTACAACCGGATCAACGGGGTCCTCGCCTCGCAGAACCCCTGGCTGCTCACGACGGTCCTCCGCGAGGAGTGGGGGTTCGAGGGTGCCGTCGTGAGCGACTGGGGTGCCGTCGCGGATCGCGTGGCGGCCGTCGCTGCCGGGCTCGACCTGCAGATGCCGGGAGACACGTTCGAGGCCGACGCCGCTGTGGTCGCCGCAGTCAACGCGGGCACGCTCGAGCAGAGCGCGGTCGATCGGGCCGCGCGCGTCGTCGCCCGCACTGCGCTGCTCGCTCGGGGGGGCAAGCGCGAGGTGACGGTCGACGTCGTCGCCCACCATGCTCTGGCCCGCGAGGCCGCCGGGCGCAGCATTGTGCTGCTCAAGAACGACGACGACGTGCTGCCGCTCGCGGCGACGGGCTCGATCGCGGTGATCGGGCCGTTCGCGGCCACCCCGCGGTATCAGGGCGGCGGCAGCTCGCATGTGAACCCGCACCGGGTGGACAGCCCGCTCGAACAGATCCGCGCCGCCGCCCCCACCGCGGAGATCGTGCACGCGGCGGGCTTCACGACCGGCGGCTCCGGGGACACGCACGCGCTGCAGGCCGGCGCTGTGGACGCGGCGCGCGGCGCGGACGTTGCGGTTGTATTCCTCGGACTGGCGGACAGTGACGAGTCCGAAGGGTTCGACCGTGAGGACATCGAGCTGCCCGCGGAGCAGCTCGCGCTGGTCGAGGCGGTCGCCGCGGTCCAGCCGAGGACCGTCGTCGTGCTCTCCGCCGGTGGCGTCGTGCGGCTGGCTCCGGTGGACGCCGTCGTGCCCGCGATCCTCGGCGGGGCCCTGCTGGGACAGGCTGGGGGAGGCGCGGTCGCGGATGTGCTCTTCGGGGCCATGAACCCCTCCGGCCGCGTCGCCGAAACGGTCCCGCTGCGTCTCGAGGACGTCCCGAGCTTCCCGCATTTCCCGGGCGAGCACCTCCACTCTCGCTACGGCGAAGGCATCTATGTCGGCTACCGCGGCTATGACATGCGGAAGCAGGATGTGCTTTATCCGTTCGGGCATGGCCTCTCTTACACATCGTTCGCGTACGAGAGCCTCACGGTCTCGGCGGATGGCGACCCCGTCATTGCGACGGTGCGCGTGCGGAACATCGGGAAACGGGCTGGCCGCGAGGTCGTTCAGCTCTACGCATCGCTGCCAGCCTCCTCGGTGAGCCGCGCCCCTCAGGAGCTTGTTGGGTTCGGAATCATCGAGCTCGAGCCGGGTGAAGCGGGAGAGGTTTCGGTCCGCATCGAACGCCGCGACCTCGCCTACTGGCACGACCGGCTCGACCGGTGGGTTGTCGAGGGCGGCAGCTACAGGATCGGCGCGGGTGCCTCGAGCCGGGATGTGCGGCTCGAGCAGACCGTGGAGGTCGCGGGCGACGACGTGTTCGTGCCCTTCGACCTCGATTCGACGATCGGCGAGGTGATGGCGAATCCGACGGCGGCGGCGGCGCTCGGCCCGGCCTTCGCCCCGTCCGGCCACACGGCCGGCGACAACGCGCTTGGCATGGATGTGGCCAAGGTGATGGCCTCCATTCCGCTCGGAAGGGCGGTGAAGAGCTTCGGTGGGGGTGGCGAGGACGCCCTCCAGCGCATTCAAGCCCTGCTCGACACCATCAACTCGGAGGCTGGGCGCTCCTGAGCCGCGGCGGTGCCACCGGTAGCTGTACAAGGGAAGAGGCGCGGCTCTGGTCTCTACGCAGAGCCGCGCCTCTTCGTCTCACTGGGCACCGTCCCCGGGAGCCCCCAAGGCACCGAGCTTGCCCGGTACCAGGGCACCCCTGCCCGTTCCCAGAGCCTGCTCTGGGGGCCCAGGCGCTCCCGGTACTCCGACCAGTGGGAGGTCCCCTCTGACCAAGCCGCTTCCGCGATGGCGGGAAGCCTGGGCAGGAGGAGTGCGCCCCGGTCGTCGGCCGAATCCGCAGTCTCGGTCCATAGGGCTGCTTCCACGCCCACGATGCTTCGGGCCGGAATAGCAGGGGTCACTGTCGCCGGATCCCACTCCAGATAGGCGGCCAGAGGGGTCGGCGGGTAGTAGGCGAGACCGAGCCCGCTCTTCTTCGCGTTCTGCTCGTCGTCCAGAGAGACGTCCTGATGCGGCCGATCAAGGTAGGCGTGGCCTGTGGGCGACATGATCACCCTCACGCCCTTGTCGGCGATCCGACGGCCGTCGCCTGCCGCCTTGCGGAAATTGGCCGTGAGCTCCTGCTGGATTGCAGGCGGTATCGGGCCTGGGGCGTCAGCGGCGTCCCGCGCCGCGTCGTCGTCGCCCGCCTCCGCGCCGGAGAAGTCGATCCAGTGTTGGACGATCTGCTCGGCTCCCACGTCTGCTCGGCTGGTCTCCTGCCAGCCGATGACGGTCTTGCCCAGCTCGCCGGCACGGGCGACAGCCCGGTCGACAAACGCTGCATGCGCCGCGTCGTCCATGCCGAATGCCTCGTCGCCGCCGATGTGCACATATGGTCCGGCCGCGGCCGCGGCCAGGGCGGAGACGACGTCGTCCAGGAACCGCCAGGCCTCTTCGGAACCCGGGTCCAGATTGGCCCGGGGGAACGGGCGATCCAGTTCGTCAACGGCGCCCGGGTTCAGCCCGGGATAGGCGCGGAGTGCCGCTCCCGCGTGCCCGGGGAGGTCGATCTCGGGGACGACCGTGATGAAGCGGTCGGCGGAGTACCGGTTCAGCTCTGCCAGATCGTCCAATGTGTAGAAGCGGACCGGCCCGTCGCCCGGCTCGGGCGTGAGCTCTGGCCACCCAGGGACCTGGAGCCGCCACCCCTCGTTGTCGGTGAGATGGAGGTGCAGCACATCGAACTTGTACAGCGCGAGCAGGTCGATGATGCGCCTGACCTCCTCAACAGGCACGAACGAGCGCGCTGTGTCGAGGGAGAGCCCCCGCCAGCCGTACCTGGCTCTATCGATGATCTGCAGCTTCGGTACGGTCTCGGCGCCGGTTCCGATGGCCTGCACGACCGATGTCAGCCCGCGGTAGAGGCCTTCCAGCGACTCGGACTTGACGAGGAAGCCATCGCTGTCGATCGTGAGGGTGTGCGCTCCGGTCGCCGCCGCCGACTCGGGCGAGAGCTCGGCCCATGGGGCGGGCCCCGACAGCTCAATGCGCACACCCACTCGGCCCCGCGTGCCTGATATGCGGGGTCCATCCAGTTCGAGGCCCGTCCAACGGCGCAGATCGCCGAGGAACCGCTCCGCGACGGGCAGCACCGATCCGTGGCTCACGCTGACCTCCCGCAGGGAGGTCAACGTGAGAGTCCCGCCGTGCACGGCGAGGGCCAAGGGGCGTGGGATGAGCGGCAGCTCAGCGGGCCACGGGGCGGACAGCGGGGCCGAGCCGGCGGTCACCGGGCGGTGACTTCGAGGCGGACTTCGGCTGCCGGCAGCCCCTCGGCGGTCGCGGCAACCCGGACCGTGCCCTGTCCTGTCGGCCGGACGATCGCGAGGAGTCGGCCTCGGAACGAGCGGTGCGAGGTTCCGCTGAACGATTCCTCGTTGTCCGGCCGTGCGCTCCCGAGCGCCTGCAGCACGGCCGGCCCCTCGACCGTAACGGTCACTTGGACATCCTCGGTAGTGAGCAGAGTGCCTGACTCGTCCGCGATCTCAATGGGCACATAGAGCAGGGCGCCCGGGTGCAGGGAGACTGACTCCCGCTCAGGACGGAGCCGCAGGCTCGCGTCGCCGCGGCGGGAGGCAATCGCCATGCGCCCGGTCTCCAGTCCTCCGGACCGGCCGACGGCGACGAGCTCGCCCGGCTGGTACTCGACGTCGAACAGAGCGGTGTACCCGTGCTCGGGACCCGCAGGACGATGGCCGAGCGAGCATCCGTCGAGCAGCAGCTCGACCTCCTCATCGGCCGAATACACCTCGACCACAACCTTGGCGCCTTCTTCGGCATCCCATGTCCAGCTGCCCTGGCTGTCGGTCCAGGCCCACCCGCCCCTGAACTGCGCGCGCTGGCCGACGGCCGGGCTTCGGACGGAGATGTACGGCGACGTCCTGAGCCCGAAGACGATCTCGCGGAAGTACGAAGCCGGACGCCGGTAGCCGGTGATGTCAATGTCGCCGCACCACGCGAGTAGCCACGGGTACGGCGCCTCGAGCTCGAGCGACTCGCCTTCGTACCGGGGGCGCCCGATCCCGACCTCGCCGATGTAGTCCCAGCCGGTCCAGGTGAAGTCGCCGATCACACGGGTGTGCTTCAGTACAAGAGGCCAGTTGTGCGCGATCCGGGCAGGGTACGTCTCGCTGCCGACGATGATGCGCCGCGGCCGCTCCACCCCATCGAGCTCGTACCGGGCGTCGCCGTAGTTCATGCCGGCCACGTCGAGAATCCCGAAGGATTCCATGGTGCGCTCAGTCACGAGCGAGGACCGGCTCAGCTGATTCATGCCATCCATTCCACCGCTGGAAGTCATGGCGTCGTTCACACCGTCGAAGCCGCCCCCGTCCGGAGTCCCGGATGCCTCGCCGAAGGCACCTGCGCCCATCATCTTCACCACGTCATCGATCACGGAGACGAAGCCGTTGATCCCGTTGGTGACGAAACGATCGGGGTCGAGCGAGCGTACCTTCTCGGCCATGCGCCGGCCAAGGCTGGCTCCGAAG
>NZ_JTDL01000065.1 GCF_000802235.1 Sinomonas humi | reverse complement strand
CTCTTGGCCGGCCCCGTCATCGACAAACTGGGGATGAAGCGCGTCGCCGTGACTTCGATAAGCATCGTGGCGATATGGGCCATCCCCGCATTCCTGCTGTTCCAGCGGGTCGACCTGCTCGGCGCCTGCTTCATCGTCGCGGTCTTCGCAGTGTGCCTCGGATTCAACGCCGTCGTCACCGGACTTTCCGCTGTTCAGCTGTTCCCGTCACAGGTCCGGGGCACCGCGGGAGCGCTCACATACAACGTCGCCTACGGCATCTTCGGCGGAACCGCCCCCTACCTCGCAACATGGGCCACCTCGAACGGAAGCATGCTGCCAGCTGGCATCTACCTTGCCGCCTTCGGCCTGCTCGGCGCCGTGGCAGCCGCAATCGGAATCGGCAGCCGCTCCCTCGACTTCCTCTCCAAGGACCTTGAGAAGAACGCCACCTTGGCCCCTGAGATCGGCGCGCACGAGGCCAGCGCCTGAGCAGACGCGTGACCGCTGCAGCGTCAGGCCAATTCTCCGGGGAGATGATGCTTCCACGCTGCCGAGCCTCCATGGAGAAAGCTTCATCGGCCTTCACGAGAATGTGAGCGGGTCCCAGCCCCCGGCCAGCACGGGGCTGGGACCCGCATGACCGCCGAAGGTTCGCCCGGCAGCTCGCCGAGATCCGAGTGCGCCGAGCCCCCCATGCACACTGCATCGTGCGGCGCAGGCCGCGGCCCTAGCCGGTCGACCCGGTCCGTCCACGACTCAAGGAGCCCGAGAATTCATGGCACCCCATAACCAGCACTTCACGGCGGAAGAGTTCAGCCACCGTCGAGCCGCTGCGGTAGCGGCGCTTGCAGAGTCGGACCTCGACGGAATCCTGCTGTTCAAGATCGAGGACATGTACTGGCTCTGCGGCCTCGACACAGACGGCTTCTGCATCTTCCACGCCATGTTCCTGAACCGGGACGGCCGCTTGACGCACATCAGCCGCGTCGTGGATCTTGCCAACATCCGCTACTCGTCCATCTGCGAGGACATCCGCATCTGGCGCGACGACGAGGACGAGCCGGTCACCAGGGTCATCAAGGAGACCCTCGCCAGCCACCGCATGGCAGGGAAGAGGGTCGGCATCCAGCTGGACACGA
>NZ_JTDL01000064.1 GCF_000802235.1 Sinomonas humi | reverse complement strand
GGCACGAGGAGATGGCCGCGTTCGAGGCGGTGGGGTATGCGAAGTTCACCGGCCGGGTCGGGGTGTGCATGGCGACCTCGGGCCCGGGCGCGATCCACCTGCTCAACGGGCTCTACGACGCCAAGCTCGACCACGTCCCGGTGGTGGCGATCGTGGGCCAGACCGCGCGCAGCGCGATGGGCGGGGCGTACCAGCAGGAGGTGGACCTGCTGACCCTGTTCAAGGACGTCGCCTCGGACTACATCCAGATGGCCACGGTCCCGCAGCAGCTGCCGAACCTGCTGGACCGGGCGATGCGGATCGCGGTGGGCAAGAGGGCCCCGACCGCGATCGTCGTCCCGAGCGACCTGCAGGAGCTCGAGTACGCCCCGCCGACCCACGCGTTCAAGATGGTGCCCTCGAGCCTGGGCATCCGCTGGCCGCAGATCGTCCCCGACGACCAGGCCGTCAGGGACGCGGCCGAGCTGCTGAACTCGGGGGCGAAGGTCGCGATGCTCATCGGCCAGGGCGCCCGCGGGGCCGCGGCCGAGGTCCGCCAGGTCGCGGACCTGCTCGGGGCCGGGGTGGCCAAGGCCCTGCTGGGCAAGGACTCCCTGCCCGACGACCTGCCCTACGTCACCGGCTCGATCGGGCTGCTGGGGACCCGGCCGAGCTACGAGATGATGGCCGAGTGCGACACCCTCCTGACCGTGGGCTCGAGCTTCCCCTACACCCAGTTCATGCCCAAGGAGGGCCAGGCCCGGGGCGTGCAGATCGACATCGACCCCGGCATGATCGGGATGCGGTACCCGTACGAGGTCAACATCGTCTCGGACGCCGCCGCCGCGCTGCGGGCCCTGATCCCGCACCTGCGCCGCAAGGAGGACCGCTCCTGGCGCGAGGGCATCGAGTCCAACGTGGCCCGCTGGTGGGAGACCATG
>NZ_JTDL01000063.1 GCF_000802235.1 Sinomonas humi | reverse complement strand
CGCCCGACGAGCCGCCGAGTGCTCGTCGTACATGAATCGGTAAAGCTGTTCTAGCGCCGTCATAGCGGCTCGCCGTTGGGCGGCGCCCAGGGCCTTTCCCTTCTGCGGCCCCCAGCTGACGACCCTGTCCCGGAGCCATATTCTGAAGCCTTCCGACCAGTCGCCGAGCTCTTCTTCATCAGCAAGTCTTGGGTCGTCGCATCCGATCTCGTCGATGTAGCGCTGGAAATGGGTCAAGACGCTCTGCCTCGACCGCAGCGTGCTCCAGGTGTACTTTTCGCGTTCTAGTTGCCGGGAGAGCCACCACTTCGCGGCTTCACGAAGCCAGGGGGTGGTCAGGTGGCTGAAGTAGATGTTCTCTGACCGCTGGGGTTCATGCTCCCGCAGCGGAATCCGAGCGTCCAGGGTGGGGTTCCAGACATTCAACCGCCACCAGTCACCGCGGTGATAGGCGTAGAGCAAGATGTTGATGCACCTGCCGAGGGAATCCGAGATTCCCTTGGCTTGGGTGGGCGGGAGGGAGCGTTCCTCGCGGATGTGCGCCCTGTTGATGAGAGCGACCCATTCGTCCCTCTCCACGCTGAGAAGGCTCATCAGGTCTGGACGGTCTCGCAGAACGAGCCTGAGCGCGTTGGTGAGCTTTCCCATGGAATTCGAGCTGATGCGCAGGCCGATTTCGACTTGACGCTGCAGGCACCACACGAGTTCGGTGACCATCGGATCGGGGAGTCCGCGAAGGCTTATCGCGACCCCTTTCCCAGACGTGCGGTATCGCGGTAGGTCTTCCATCATGGCCGCGAGCCATTCCTTCGGCATGCTCTTTCGATCGAAATAGTCGCGTCTCAACTCGGGTTGCAGTTCGTCGCGCAGCTCTGCGTTGACCTGCTCGTCATACATTCCGCTCAGAAGAAGCCGAGAGTCGGCTTGTGAGGTTCGGCGGGTGACCGGGGTCCGCTTCATTCTGCTGCCTTCCACTTGCCGATCAGGCTGCTCCAGTCGGCGGCTGCCTTCATCTCCGCATCGTCAGTCACGTGCGCGTAAGTCGTCATGAGTGTGTTGATGTCGCTGTGGCCGAGCCGACGCTGGACGACGTGTTCTCTCACGCCAGCCAGCAGCATTGCCGTCGCGTGGGTATGCCGGAACCAGTGCGGGGTCCACCGAGGTAGTAGCGGGTGGCGGCGGCGGAATCCGTCCACCCAGTCGTAGACGTTCTCCGGCCGCATCGGCGACCCGATGTGACAGCGGAAGAGGTTGACGAAGACGAACGAGCGGTCATCGAAGTCGACGCCTCTGTCGGCAAGCCAGAAGAGGTATTCCCCGTAGAGGTCGTCTAGGTCGTCGCCAATGTAGAGATGCCGGTACTGCTGGTTCTTCACGCGGAGGCGCCGTTGTGCGTCCTCGCGGGGGCGGATTTGGATAGCTGCCGTCGTCCCCGTCCCTGGGATCCAGTCTCCATGCTTGAGCAGCAGTGCTTCGGCAATCCGGAGGCCGGTTCCTTCAAGAAGTGACCAGAAGAGCCTGAACCGAAGGTCGCCTCTCCAACTGCCATCGCCGAGCGATGTGGCGGCGTCGTCTTTCGCTCGCTCGATCTGCCCAGGTGTCAGGAATGGCACGGGTTTCTTCCGGCCTCGTCTACGGCCAACAATGCGTCGCTCATGCCCGTCTCGGACGTGGCCGAGGAAGGATGTGTAGCGGCTCCGTGCTTGGACGGTCCCGCCCTTGACGTACTCGTAGAAGCTTCTTGCCGCTGGAACCCCGGACCGCACTGCGTGATAGCGGTAGAAGCTCATCACTGCGGTCAGGCCCGACTCCACCGTCGAAGAGGAAGAAGGCTTCACCGGCCGCAGAAGCGGCACGCCCGGCGCAGCCTGGCCGGTCTGCAATCGGCGCATGAACCGGACCAGATCGTCGACCTCGACGGCCGACCAGTCCGTGCCGGCTTCCTCCAACATGGTCCACCAAGCGGCAAGCCCGCCTGCATAGCTGCGAACCGTGTGAGGCGAGTATTTCTCCTGCCGCAGGTGCTCCAAGTACCGCTCAATGGGCTCCACAACTCGAAAGGACCCGTCGAGAACGACGTGGGTGATCTCGTCTCCGGCAACCACGCGCTGGCGAACGGCCATGGAAGCACCCTGCCACGAGTCCGGCCGAGCATAGGGGATCCTGCGTCATCAGCGGCGTGGCGCATCACCCCCGGATATTCCTTACTTTGAATGCGGACGAGAGCCTAATCGACTGGGCTAGCGACGTCAGCGGCAGATCAGATCTACCCCGAATATCACCTCATTCCCCTGGGAGCCGGGGGAGCGAGCGACGTGCGGAACCTCTGGCCCGAGCCGAACACCCTCGTACACCAGACGCCATCGACGTACATCCACAACGACAAGGACGCCATCGAGGGGGACACCCAAGCAGCAATCTGCACCGGCACAGCCCAGCTCACCTCCCTCCAGAAGGCCTTCGCAACCGACTGGACGACCGTCAGCCTCCCCCACACGACCCGGAACGAGTAGGCCGAAGCCCGGGCCGGAAGACGAGGCGCCCTCGAAGACCCGTGAAGCCGGCCTCAAGGGGCTGCGACTGGCGTAGAGGCCGCTTCGGTGACATGGACATGCCCGAGAGGAGCGGCGGAGGCTTTGCCTCGGACCTGCAACTGCCGGAGAGCCACATATTTGGCGGAGTCGGGCGATATCCTTCGGCCATCACTTCTCCGAATACGCGGCCTAAGGGGACGGCTCTTGGCAATCTTGATCCGGGAACACGGAGGCGACTGGCAGGAGCCGGTCATGGGGTACGACAACGAGAAGGCGCTCCAGGAGATCATCCTCGCCCACCCGTCCCTCGTCACGGGCTCCCTCACCAGTGAGACCCGGACGGCGGTCGCCTGCCGTGAATTCCAGAGCGGGGTCGGCCCGGCCGACGTCGTCGTTCTCGAGGCCGAGGGGAATCTCACTCTGGTGGAGTGCAAGTTGGCCAGCAACCGTGAGGTGCGCCGAGAGGTCATCGGCCAAGTCCTCGACTACGCCTCCCGGATCTGGCAGATGAGCGTGGACGAATTCGAGCAGGCTTGGGTCAAAGCCGGGGGAGGTTCGCCATTTGAGGCCTTGTACGACACCGACGGAAGCATTCGCGCCGCGGTTCAGGAGAACCTCGAGTCGGCCCGGTTCAAGATCGTCCTGGCTGTCGACGGCATCAACGACGACATCCGGCGCATCGTCGAGTTCCTCAATCGCATCACGGTTCCCGAGACCGGCGTCGTCGTCGTCGAGTTCATGCGCGCAAGCTCAGGAACAACCGAAGTGCTGATCCCCACCTCGTTCGGGACAGACTACGTCGAAGCCAAGGCAGCCCAAGGCAAACCCCGCGAGCCCCGTGAGCCGTGGAACGGGCACGACTGGTACGTCGCCTTCGGTGAGGGCCCCGATGGACGCTCATGGGAGGACGCCGCCCGCTACGGCTTCGTCTCGGCAGGGGGCGGCGAGTGGTACTCCCGTACCTTGAGGAACCTGCCGATCGGCGCACGGGTGTTCGTCTACCTCCCCAGGCACGGATACGTCGGCGTAGGCAGGGTCACGGGCCAAGCGATGCCCTTCGGGCAAGCCGAGGTCCTTCTCGAAGGCACCTCCACCCGTCTCGCCGAGCTGCCGCTTGTGGGGACCTATGGATCTCTTGAGGACACTGCAGATTCCGCGGAGTACGTCGTGCCCGTCGATTGGCACTCGACCAGGGCTCGAGAGCAGGCGTTCTGGAAGAAGGGCATGTTCGCCAACCAGAACAGCGCCTGCCCTCTGCGCAGCCGGTTCACCATCGATGAACTCGCTGCGTTCTTCGGCGTCGACCCCTGAACACATCCCTGCGATGGGCGGGGAGGACTCGTGCCCTTCGTCCAGACCCCGGAGACTGCATCGAGCCGTCGACTGCGGGCTTACTTCGTCCGGGAGGCGGTCCAGAGGCGACAAGACCGGGATCCGACGGAGGGTCTGTCAGGTCGTTGGCGTGGCTGCGCTGGGCTCTGGGACGCCGAGGATGCAGGCTGTGATGCGTTTCTCCAGCGGGGCCCCGAGTGGGAGGCCGGTGAACGCTTTCTCGACGTCTTCGATGTCGAAGGGCTCTGTGCGGAGTGTCGGGGTGATGTGGTTGAGGCGGAGGTAGCGCGCGCGTCTTTGTTCTCGGCGTGCATCGGCGAGTAGGGGCTGGACGAGTGCGAGCCATTGCTCGGCTACCAGGTACGGGTCGGGACGTGGCTCGTCGCTGGGTGTGGAGAGCGCTCTGACCTTCCTCCAACGCTCGCTGATCTCGTACTCTCCGCGCCGTGCCGCTTTGGATGCCCAGTCGTCGATGGCCTGGCCCATCTGATCGAGCGCCCGGAGCATGCGGCGCGGAAGGAGCAGTCGCTCAACGCGTGTTGCTTCTGTGAGATAGCGGTTCAGCCACTCGTCGCAGACTTCATCGTAGGGGAGGCTGGGCGGGTCCTCGCGGAGCTTCTCGCGGAGGGGCCCCACGA
>NZ_JTDL01000062.1 GCF_000802235.1 Sinomonas humi | reverse complement strand
AGGTCAGGCGACTCCATCTCGGTGATCCGGCTCGTCATCCGAAGCGGAAGGCCGAAGTGCCAAGCTCGCCAGGTAACCTGCTCGCCAAGAGAGATGAGCCCAGAGGTCACGCCAGCAACAGCCTCTTCGCGAGACCGAGCCATCGAAGCCCGGTGGGCGTCGATGCTCCTGGCACGGTCAAACAGCTCCGACTTCGACATGCTTGTCCGCGTGATGCACTCGAAGTAGACGGCCATGGTCAGAGTATGCCCGCTCAGGATCAGAGTCAGACCGAGATCCACGGTTCTCGATCCCTCATGGGCGTGGTGTCACCAGTGCGGCGCCCGGAAGCGTGTTGGGGCTATCTGCCGATCGGGATGGCGGTGACTCCGACTCGCCGGGAGAGCGCGTCCCTGAGCGCATCCCTTTCCTCGAGCACGTCCAGTAGGGCGGTTGCGTAGGCTGCAAGCCGTTCGTCCAGGTCGCGGTTGTCGGCGGTTAGCCGGGCATTCCTGGGGCTGAGTTACCCGTTTTCGGCAGCCTTCGCGGCGTACCAATACCGCAGCTCGCTGTCGCGGAACTTGTCGATCAGGACCGTGATGTGCCCCCAGCCCAATCGCGCAACAGGCTGTTGCGCGATTGGGCCTTCACCTGGCCATGCGGATGCGAAGGAGCGCATGTAGCCGAGGTTCCGGCCGGGTTCGCGTTCGTCGGCAGGCAGCACCGCCTGAGCATCGACGGCGACGAGGACTACTTCATCGACCTGCTCCCGCAGAGAGCGCCCTGCCCTGATCGTCTAGCTGCGTGCCCGCGTATCGATGCCGAGGTTCCCCTGAGAGTCCATGTCGACGACGAGAACCCGCCACCAAAGGGGCTTTCCGTATGTACATACGGAAATATCACCTAGTCCTCGGTCGGTTGTGACGCCCGCTCCAAGGCTGCCACCGCCTCCGCCATGTTGCCGGTGCGGCCCAATCTAAGAATCCACAGCGCCTGCTCCACAACCTCTAGAAAGTCCTCTTCAGGCTTGAAGCTCGAAGCCCAATCCTTGAGTTCAGGGTCCATCTTGGACGTGTAGACGATCCGGACTGGCTTGCGCCGTCTGCGGACGGGCGGTTGGAGGGTCGACATCGCCGCGGGTTCACGGTCAGTTCTCTGAACCACAGGATCCATCTGCACCTCCGGGTTCACCGAAAATGCAGGCACATCGCGAGAGACGGCCACCGCCAAACTTGGCGTCCGCTCCAAAGGCACTGCCTCTGGAGCAGAGGCGATAGAGTCGACCAGACTCCGCTGGGGAGCCTTCGGAATCTGACTCTTCCTCTGCACTGCCGCCATCAGTTCACCTTCCAAACGTTTGAGACCAGTTCAGTGAGTGCTTCTTGCAGGACCGCCGCTCCCCTAGTTCCGACCTTTGTCAAAGGCACTTGTGCGCTTACGGCGTCCCGCATCGCCGTGCGTTTGGGCACGATCGGAGAGAGCAGCTTGTCTCCGTATGCTTCGCGGATCTGGTCCAGCTGATAAGTGTGCTCACCTGTTCCATCAAACTGGTTGACCAGGACACCTTCAAGCTGAAGATCGGGGTTGAGGTGAGGCCTCCCCCGCACATGTTCGACGGTCTCAAGGAATGCAACCAGCCCTTGGACCGCGAACGCCTCCGGACTGGTCACCGCAATGACCTTGTCTGCCGCGATGAGGCCGTTAAGGGTGAGGCGTCCCAGAGCCGGGGGCATGTCGATAAGGACAGCGTCAAAACCTTCGAAGGACTCGGACCCGTGGGCAGCAGTCTTCAGCCTCATCTCGGGTGCCACAAGCGCTTCAACTTCGATGCGGCCCAGTGATTCTTCCGCAGGAACAATCCATACCCCGGGGAACAGCGAGGGCACAGCAGCTTCCCCAAGGATCCCCGGCTGATCTGCGTAGAGAACATCGAACATGGTTCGATCCGGAACTTCGTCGAGGAGCCATCTGCTGAGGTTGCCTTGAGGATCCATGTCCAAGGTGAGAACTTGGTATCCCCGCATAGCCAAGGACCATGCGATCGCCCCGGTCATACTCGACTTTCCGACCCCACCCTTTCGGTTGCCGACGGCGGTTATCGTGGGCGCCATATTTCCTCCTATAAATACATACGTACAGCCGACCGTATGACCATCAAGATGGTCACCTTGCCGTCTGGCTGTCTTGCTCGCCTCTCAAGCTACAGGGGCGCCCGACGCGAGAGCCGTAGCGACACACCCTTGGGCATTCCGTCGGTATTTACGTCTGACCATACGGGCAGCTTTATGAACGTCTGTACGATCGCACATACGAGAACTCAGTCTCCTTCCGTTGCCCTGAACTGAGGGTGAGACGTCGCCGCCAAGGTCTCGCGCCTAGAAATATGTCCATATGTACGTATAGCCATACGTGCTGTCGTACTTCTCACAGCTGAGCCGGTGT
>NZ_JTDL01000061.1 GCF_000802235.1 Sinomonas humi | reverse complement strand
CGCCACTCCGGCATCGCCCTGTTCGCCCCCGCCGCCGTGCACGATGGCAGCTGGCAGGGGCAGTGGGCCCGACGCGACCACGCCCACCAGGCCTACTACAACGCACACCCCGAACGCTTCCGCAGTCGTCCAAAGACCCCTGCCCCACCGAGCACCGTTGGCATCAACCTTGCCAACCCACCCTCGGAAACACCCCCCGACCGACTCCAAGCAGCTTGACAACGACCGCTCCGCCATCAAATCAAGCACGACGGCGGGTGCCCGCCACCCACTCGGCGCCCACCCGCCGTCGTCCTTCCGGCAATTTCGCGTACCCGAAATGGATCCAGGAGAGATTATCTGTACCCGAAACGAAAGGCGGCCCCTCCCGCCAGCATCTCGGGTACAGAAAGTCGCGCCCCCGGCATTAAGCACGACGGCGGGCGCCTGCCACCCGCTCGGCGGGCACCCGTCGTCGTCCTTCTGAGAATTTCGCGTAAAACACACGCAATTAACGCGTAAAACACAACGCAATTAAAAAGGGCCGCCGGATCACGTTGATCCGGCGGCCCTTTCGCGTACCCGAAACGAATTTAGGCGCGATTAGCTGTACCCGAGACGGAGTCTTGGATGGTGCGGAGCTGGTAGCGCGAGACCTCGTCGGCGTTCTCGTCCTCGGCGAAGACGCTCGAGACCATGACGGTGTCGTCGCTGTCCAGGAATCCGATCTCCCCGAGGCCGCCGAAGAACTCGTTCCAGTTCACGTCGCCGTCGCCGATCTTGAGGTGCTGGTGCACGCGCACGGGGTTGCCGGGCGGGTTCGTGATGTACCGGAGGCCGTGCGAGGCGTGGTGGTTCATGGTGTCCGCGACGTGCACGACGCGCAGGCGGTCGCCCGCGGCCCGCATGATCTCAAGCGGTTCGTCCTTCATGTGGAACGTGTGCGACGCGACGTACACCATGCCCACGTTCGGCGAGTTGAGGCCCCGAATAACGCGGAGCGCCGCGAGGCCCTCCTCGACGAAGTCGTCGGGGTGCGGGTCAATCGCAACGTGGATGCCCTCGCGCTCGAAGATCGGGAGGAGCTCCTCCATCGACTTGTAGAAGCACGCCTCGGACTCCTCGGGCTTCTCAGGGCGGCCCGAGAACTCCGTGTTCATCTGGTTCGCGCCGAGGTCCACCGTGATCTGTATGGCACGCTTCCAGTAGCGTACGGCGGCCTCGCGCAGCTGCTCGTCCGGACCTGACCAGCGCAGCACCGGCAGCACCGACGCCACGCCGACCCCCGCATCCGCGCAGGCTTTGCGGAGCTGGCGCACGAGCTCGTCGTCGGCCTTCGGGTGCGTGAAGAACGGGATGAGGTCCCGGTGCGGGGTCAGCTGGAGGTACTCGTACCCGAGATCCGCCGCGAGCGCAGGGAACTCGAGGAGCGAGTGGGTGCTGTGGAACGGGGTCGGATCGAGGGCGATCTTCATTGAGCCCCTCCCTGCGCCGGCTCAAAAGACCCGTACAGGGCTGGCTTCTCATTGAGGACGACGGCGACCTTCTCGCCGCTCTTCTGCGCCTCGACGCCAGCCTCGCAGCACGCGGCAGTCGCGTAGCCGTCCCAAGCCGACGGGCCGCCGATCTCGTTCCGGAGGGCGGCGTCGACCCACGACTGGACCTCGACGTCGTACGCCGCGCCGAAACGCGCCTCGAAGCCCGGCGTCACCTCGCCGCCCCAGCGGCCGGCGCGGTGGACAGTCGGGCCTCCGTCGGCGCCGATGTTGACGATGCCGTCTTCGAACGCGGCCTCCGTGGTGACCTGGTAGCCGAACTGGGCGTTGACGAAGATCTCGACGTCGACGAGCACGCCGGACGCCGTCTCGATCAGGACGTGCTGCGGATCGTGCTGCCCGCTCGGCGCCTTCGAGGTCGCCTTGCCGAGGCGCACCTGTACCGAGGTGATCTCCTCGCCCGTCAGGAAGCGGATGACGTCGAACTCGTGGACCACCGAGTCGTTGATGAGCATCTCGTTGGTGAAGCCCGGGGGGGTGTCCGGGTTCCGGTGGCGGCAGTGGAGCATGAGCAGCTCGCCGAGCTCACCCGAGCGGACCAGACCGCCGAGCTGCACGTAGCCCTGGTCGAAGCGTCGCATGAACCCCACCTGGATCCGCTTCCGGCCAAGCTTCTGCTCCGCCTCGACGATCTTCCACGCCGATGCGGCGTCCGGGGTGAGCGGCTTCTCGCACAGGATCGGGATGTCACGCTCGAGCGCTTCGAGGAGCGCGACTTCGTGGAGGAAGCCTGGCGTGGCGATGAGGACGGCGGTCACGTCGCCCGATTCATAGGCCTCCGCTGCGGTCGCGTAAGCCTGCGCACCGGGGATGTGGGCGACCGCTGCCTTGGCGCGATCAAGGTCGATGTCGACGACGGCGGCCACCTCGGCGCCGTGGATGCGCGTGTGCAGGCGCTGGATGTGATCAGCGCCCATGCGACCGGCGCCGATGACGGCGACGCGCAGGTTCTCAACCATGGAATGAGCCTTTCAGGAGGTCCGGCGTGCCGGAGTCAGGAGATGCGGGTGCGGGAGCCGCACGAGAGGAGGTAGTTGCGGGTGCGCTGGGCGATCGGAAGCGGGACGTCGAACGCGACGGGGTACATGTCCTGCTCGACGATCCCGAAGATGGGGCGATCGAGACCTTCGACGGCCTCGATGACCTCACGGAGGTCGGGCAGGCCCGACGGCGGCTCAGCCATGACGCCCGCGGTGTTCGCGGCCGCCCAGGTCATGTTCTCGGCGCGGACTTTCGCGAGGACGTCCGGGTTGATCTGCTTGAGGTGCAGGTAGCCGATGCGCTCGGGGTACTTGCGGATGAGGTCGACGCTGCTGGCACCGCCGTACTCGGCGTGACCGGTGTCGAGGCAGAGCGTGAGCAGCTCGGGGTCAGTGTTCTCGAGCAGGCGCTCGATGTCCGCCTGGCCCTGAACGTGCGAGTCCGCGTGCGAGTGGAACTGCTGCTTGAGCCCGAACTGCTCGCCGAGGCGGCGGCCCAGCTCGTCGTGGCCCTTGAACAGCGAGTCCCACTGATCAGGGGTGAGCACCTCGTTCTCGACAGCCGCACCGGTCACGTCGTCGCGCCACATCGCGGGGATGACGACGATGTGCTCGCCCCCCATCGCTGCGGTCAGCTCAGCCACGCGCCGGGCCGGCTCCCACGCCTCTTCCCACTGATCACGCCCACGATGGAACGCGGTGAACACCGTCCCCGCCGAGACCTGCAGATCGCGGGCCTTGAGCTCGTCGGCGAGGCGCGACGGGTCGGTGGGCAGGTAGCCGTAGGGCCCCAGCTCGATCCACTTGTAGCCGGCCTCGGCCACCTCGTCGAGGAAGCGCTCCCAGGGGGTCTGCTTCGGATCGTCCGCGAACCAGACGCCCCAGGAATCGGGCGCGGTGCCGATGATGAGCTTGTTCTCGATGTCCGTCATCGGGTGCCTTTCGTCGAGCGCCTGCGCTCAGTTGGAGGGGAAGTTGTAGGTGGCGCCGGAGGCGTGGGTGGGTTCGGGCCAGCGTTGGGTGACGACCTTGCCGCGGGTGTAGAAGGAGACGCCTTCTTCGCCGTAGATGTGCTTGTCGCCGAACAGGGAGGACTTCCAGCCGCCGAAGGAGTGGTAGGCGACGGGGACGGGGATGGGGACGTTGACCCCGATCATGCCCACGTGGACCCCGCGGTGGAACTTGCGGGCGTTGGAGCCGGAGGAGGTGAAGATCGCGGTGCCGTTGCCGTACGGGTTGGAGTTGATCAGCTCGATCGCCTCCTCGACCGTCTCCACCCGCACCACGCCCAGCACGGGGCCGAAGATCTCCTCGGTGTAGGCGTCCATGTCGGTGGCGACGTTGTCGATCACGGTGGGACCGAACCAGAACCCGTCCTCCTTGCCGGGGACGGTGAACTCGCGCCCGTCCACGATCAGGTCCGCCCCGGCCTCCGCCGCGGAGGTCACGATGTTCTTCATGCGCTCCTTGGAGGCGGCGGTGATGACCGGGCCCATCTCCGCGCCCGGGTCGGTGCCCTCGGCGACCTTGACCGCCTCGGCCCGCTCGGCGACCTTGCCCACCAGGGCGTCCGCGACGTCCCCGACCGCGACGGCGACGCTGATCGCCATGCAGCGCTCCCCGGCGGAGCCGAACGCGGCGGCGGAGAGGTGGTCCGCGGCGTTGTCCAGGTCCGCGTCCGGGAGGATGATCGCGTGGTTCTTCGCCCCGCCCAGGGCCTGGACGCGCTTGCCGTGCGCGGTGGCGGTCTCGTGGACGTACTTCGCGATCGGGGTCGAGCCCACGAAGGAGACCGCGTCCACGTCCGGGTGGCGCAGGAGCCCGTCGACGGTCTCCTTGCCCCCGTGCAGGACCTGGAACACCCCCTCCGGCAGGCCCGCCTCGGCCCACAGCCGGGCCAGGAGCATCGACGCGGAGGGGTCCCGCTCGGAGGGCTTGAGGATGAACGTGTTCCCGGTCGCGATCGCCACCGGGGCCATCCACAGGGGCACCATCACGGGGAAGTTGAACGGGGTGATCCCGGCGACGACGCCGACCGGCTGGCGGTAGGAGAAGACGTCGATGCCGGTGGAGGCCTGGTCCGAGTAGGCGCCCTTGAGCAGCTGCGGGATCCCGCACGCGAACTCGATGACCTCCAGGCCGCGCCCGATCTCGCCCTTGGCGTCGGAGAGGACCTTGCCGTGCTCGGCCGTGACGAGGGCGGCGAGGTCGTCCACGTGCGCGGCGACGAGCTCGCGGAACTTGAACAGCACCGCGGTGCGCTTGGCCAGGGAGATGTCTCCCCAGGTCTCGGCGGCCTTGCGCGCGTTCGCTACCGCGGTCTCGAGGTCGGCCGCGTCCGCGAGGCGCAGCTCTCCGGTCTGCTCCCCGGTCGCGGGGTTGAACACCGGCTGGGTCCGCTCCCCGACACCATTGGTCTCTTCACCGTTGAGG
>NZ_JTDL01000060.1 GCF_000802235.1 Sinomonas humi | reverse complement strand
AGCTTCCGGTTGCTTCGTCTGCTCGGCTTCTGTGAGGTGTCGCCTGAGGCCGACGCGGCGGCCGGAGTGCCGGAACGTGTGCTTGTTTCCGCACAGCATTGCTTCATGCCAGGACGAGTCCGCAGTGTTCGGGGCCATGGGCCGTTCTACCTTACGGGCCAGCGCCTTCGCCTCGGGGCCGCGGCCTTCTGGCCAGCACGATAGTGACGCGATGACGGGGAGACCCGGCCATGGGTGCGAGGCGGCCCCAGCTCAGTCCAGAGGGTGGGGGGCGCGCCGCAGCAGGAGAAGACCTGCCGCCGCCGGGACGGCGAGGCCGGAGAGGACCCCCTCGGGGCGTCCGAGGAGGGAGTCGCCGGTGAGCAGGGCCAGCCCGGCGAGCAGCGCGCATCCCATCGCGGCGCAGAAGCGCATGGCGGCCCCGATCGCAGGGTGCCTCGCATCGGTTACGCGTGCCGCCGATAGCGTCACCGAAAGGACCCCGGTCGTGGCCGCGAGTACCACCAGCCCGAAGTACACCACGATCCGGACGGGGCCGAAGGCGGCGAAGACGGGCTCGAATGGAGTCACGAGCAGCGCGCCGAGGACGGCCAGGGATCCCGCGCCCGCAAGGGCGAACACCTTCGCTCCCCGCTTCGCGCAGCCAGCCTCCCGTCCCCCGGGCGCCGGTGCTGCCGCGAACGCACGGGCTTCCCACTCCTCGTCGTAGGACCCGGTCTCTTCGGGGGCTCTCTTACGGGCCTCGGTCGCTCCCCGCCAGATGCCCACGACCGCCCAGAGGGCGGCGAGGAGGAACCACCACCCGCCCCGTGGGGCCGCGAAGCCCAAGACGAGGAACAGCGTCACCGCGACGAGGTCGAAGGCCAGGACGCGCCAGTACCTCCCGTCCTCTGAGGACAGCCCGCCCCTGCTCATCGCCCGGCTCCAGCCTTGAGCGCGGCGCCCGAGATCCCCGCTTCAGCATGGAAGCTCCCGGTGCTGGAGTGCAGGGCAGGCAGCGCGTGCCCGACAGCCTTCCGGTCCCGCACACGGAGGGCCTCGAGGCCGCGGCGGACTCGGCGCTCCTCGTCTCCGCGGTCCGCGGGGCTCAGATCGACCGCCCTGCGGTCGCTGCCCGGGGGGCGGCGCTGCTGCAGGCCGACAGTGGGCATCTGCTGTATGCGGTCGCTGAGCGTGTTCCGGGCGAGGTGCTGACGCTCGGCCAGTTCGCCGACCCCCAGCCCCGGCTCGCGGGCGGGGTGTGGAGCAGCCAGGCCTGCACCATCGGCGGAGATCCCGGGGGCGCGTCCTCCCGCAGGCTGGACCGGAGGGCCCTCGGCGGCGGGACGACCATGTCACGCAGGAGCCAGGCATCCCCGGACGCGGCTGCCGCATCGCTCATGGGAACAGCGTAGACCGATCGTGCCTGCCTAGAGCTGTTCTGGTGCCGCGTAGGCGCGCAGGGCGGGCGACCCCTGCAGGAGCACCTGGACTGCCGGGGCCCGGGGCAGAGCAGAAGGGGCAGGGGGGAGGCGGCGCGAGCGCGGCCGGGACGCGGGCGTGGGCCTTCCGCAGGGCAAGAGGCCGGACGGGTTCGCCGGGTCCGCGCGCGAGCTGTGTCCAGTTGGCTTGCGGGGGCCTTCCTGCTCATGCTTCCCGGTAAGGGGGCAGAGGCCGCGGACGAGGCCTCAGGCCGGGCGCCCCTCGACGGGGGTGATCCCGTCGGCGGGCGCCAGTCCGGGCGCCCGCATCGACCCCGTCGTCGCCCGCCACTTCGACCGGAGGGGACGTCCAGCGGCGGCACATCCCCTGCTTGGGCGGATCCTCAGGGGCGCAGGGGAGGCAGGCGGGGCCGGAGGCTGTAAGGCTTTGGACGGATCGGGAGCGCGTCGCCCGGCTACCCGCCGGCGTCGGGGAGCGCCCTCGAGCGAGGGCGCCCCAAGGTGGCGAGGAAGGCCAGGGCCCCGGCGGCGAACAGCAGGCCGGAGACCCAGGTGTTCACCCGCAGCCCCAGGATCAGGTTCGCGTAGTCCGAGCGCATTAGCTCGAACACGAACCTGCCTGCCGTGTAGAGGGCCACGTAGAGGGCGAACACGCTGCCGGCGCCCAGACGGACGCGCCTGTCGAGCCACACGATGAGAGCCGCCGTCAGGGCGCACCAGAGGGACTCGTAGAGGAAGGTCGGCTGGAAGTAGCCCAGCACCACCGGGTTCCCGGCGGCGTCCGTGGCGGCCCGGGCCTGCTGCGGGTCCATCCTGTGGATCTGCAGGGCCCATGGCAGGCTGGTCGGGTCTCCGTAGAGCTCGTTGTTGAACCAGTTTCCCCACCGCCCGATCCCCTGGGCGAGAAGGACGCCCGGGGCGATCGCGTCCGCGAAGGCGACGAAGGAGACTCCCTGCCGCCGGCACCCGATCCAGGCGCCCAGGGCCCCAAGGGCGATCGCGCCCCAGATCCCCAGGCCGCCGTCCCAGATCGCGAAGGCGTTCCAGGGGTCCTTGCCGGGCAGGAAGTACAGCTCCGGGTCGGTCACCACGTGGTAGATCCGCCCGCCGACGATTCCGAAGGGCACCGCCCACAGGCTGATGTCCAGCACCTGGCCGCGGTCCCCGCCGCGCGCACGCCATCGGCGGGCGGCGATCCACAGCGCCATGGCGATCCCGGCAACGATGCACAGGGCGTAGAAGTGGACCGTCACGGGCCCGAGCTGGAACCCGCTGACGGTAGGCGAGGGCAGGTACGAGCGGGCCCTGAGCGTGGGAGTCACCGGCGGATCGTATCAGCGACCGCCTCTCTGCGGACGGACTGCCCCGCAGGTCCAGCTCAACCTCCCCATGGCCCGGAGACCGCCGTCCTCCTCCACGGCAGTGCCTAGGCGGTGGGCCGGAGTGCCCCGGCCCTCGTCGAGGGTGCACATCTCGGGGGCCTGGACGGCCAGGCCCATCTCCGTGTGCAGGCGGCCAGGAGCCGACCGAGCGCGCTCGTCCGGTCCTGATGGGGGGTCCCAACTACCCACAGGGCCCGGGGCGCCGGGACGAGGATGCCGGCGCTGGCGGACGAGCCGATCGGCGCCACAAGCCAGACCGAAGCCGCCGTCGTCAGGCCCCGCACCTTGTTCCGCCGGACGAAGGCCGCTCCTGCTCAGACGAACCCGATGCCCGAGACGATATTTGCTACCAGCCGGGAAGAGTCCAGGACCACCAAGCCCGGGTGGAGCACATCCGAGACTATGCTCGCTTGCCACCGTGACCGGGCCGCGCCCATTCCGCCCAGCGTGTGGGTGTGCATACCAGCCGACTTCTGCCTCAGCTCCCGCT
>NZ_JTDL01000006.1 GCF_000802235.1 Sinomonas humi | reverse complement strand
GTTCTCCTGCGGCTCTGGCCCGTCATCGAGGCCCACATCACCGTCGCCCTCGCCCAGGACCAGGCAATCCGCTCGGACCCCGCACGCGTCATCCAGCAGCACCACGCCCTCATCGAAGCCCTGCACAGCCGCGATCGGTCGGCCATCGAGAAGGCATTCTGGCAACACACCATCGGCAGCGCAGAGGAACTGATAGCAATCATGGACGAGCGAGGCCAGCCATCCGCCGCTGACTCCTGATTCCTCTGCAGTGCCAGCGCGGGGAGACCGGAGATCAAAGGGGAGCACGAGGAGTATCCCAATAGCTTCACCCCGGCACGACCAAAACCTGCGGCCGTACCCGGCGATGGAGCGCTTTTCTAACACAAGAGCGCCGACCATGCGGCCCTCTTGTGAGGGCGCAAGTTTCGCCCCCTAGAAACGTCGGGCTTCGGGAAAGGAAAAAGGTCAATGCATGGAATTATCGTCGTAGGCGTCGACGGCAGCGACACCGCCAGGCGTGCGGCAAGGGCCGCCCTTCGCCTAGCGGCTGCGGTGGAAGCCCCGTTGCACGTGGTTTCGGCGTACGGGTCGGACCGGGCCGAGATCGCTGGCAGCGGATCCGACCAGTTCCTCATATCGGATGCGGACTTAGCCGCGAAGACAGCACAGTCGATTGCGGCCGACCTGGCCCACGACCAGGACGGCGTCCGAATCGTTGCTGCCGCAGTCCGTGGTAGGCCGGCAGAAGCACTGATCCGATACGCGGCCGACTCCAGCGCCTCGCTGATAGTGGTGGGTAACCGACGCATGCAGGGCATCGGACGCGTCCTCGGAAGCGTAGCGAACAGCGTGGCCCACAACGCTCCCTGTGACGTGTTGATCGCCAAGACCGACGAGTAGACGCGGACACCCGTGAGCTGGGAGTCTCTGCCGGAAATAGACGGCCTGTCTGCAAGTTCTGACACGTAGGCTGTCGGTATTCGCTGTTCAAGACTTGCAGCCTCGTCGGGTCCTGCCTCTCAACGTTTGGAGATCGACAGGCAGTCGGTTGCAGTCGGCCGGACCCTTTTCGGTTTCCGGGAGATCTACGTGATGCGATGGGGTTGACGGAGCCGTGGCGACTAGGCCTTATCGCGGGAACTTCCCACGGTGGGGTCCAACTGCCCACTCGCCCGCCCGACCGGTGAACGAGTCTAGACCTTCCTACGGAACCGCGGCAAAAAGCGCGAAGGGCCCGTCGCCCGCCATGAGGGGTGACGAGGCGTTCTGGATGCTTTCCAAAGCAACGCCACAGTCGTCGCTAGCCTTGGGGGGAGGCGTATGAGAAGGCGCAGGCCTCGAAGGTTGAGGCACGATAGCTGTAGGACCGGCCTCCGCGATGGGGCTGCTTCCTCCTAGCTTGGGAGGACCGCATGCTCCCAGAACCTCCTTGAAGAAGTGCCCAGCTGCGGCGCTGCAGTCGCACCAGACCCATGGCGGGCAACGCTCAATGCTCCTGCCTCGAGACGGGGTCGGAGCACGTGCTGTCAGCGCGGGTTCTTCTCCTATCAGTTGTCGTCGGCGAGTATCCGAAAGAGGAATCTCCAGGTGAGCTGGTCGTCGTCGGGGCCGCCGGCCTCGTGGCCGTTGTAGCGCCAGACGTGGATCTCCTTTTCGCCTTTTCGCCCTCGTAGGCGTTGAAGGCTGCGAAGACCGTGGAGGGCGGAGTGACGATGTCCATGAGCGCCACCGAGGGGCAGGGTGCCTCGATCGCGCGGCGAAGTTGACGCCGTCGAAGTAGGTCAGGGTCTGATGGACGGTCTCGACCTGGTCGCGGGGGATGGAGAGGTAGTCCCCGATCTCCCGGAAGGGGTAATTGTCGCTGACGACGATGGCACGGGGAAGTCGCAGAGGAAGGGCACACTGACGGCGACAGCTGAGAGGTCGGGGACGAGGTCGCCGACGGCCAGGGCGACGGCCCCTCCTTAGCTTCCGCCGGTGACAGCCACGCGGGCCGGATCGACCATCGAAAGGGTTCGGGCGGCATGGACCGCTCGAACGCCGTCTGTGAAGAGACGGCGGTAGTAGTAGGTCTCCTTGCTGGTGATCCCCTTGGTCATCATGCCCGGGACCTGCGGCCCCGACGGCCCGGCGGCGTCCGGGGTGTCGCCCACGGACCAACCGGAGCCCTGGCCGCGGGTATCCATGTGGAAGTGGGCGAAGCCCGCGGAAGCCCAGAATAGGTTCTCCCATGGCCTACCGCGTCCGCCGCCGTAATCGCGTTGGTCGGGTTCCCCCCGAAGCCGGGGGAAGTGACGTCGTATACGTTGACGGTTTCCAGTCCCACCGATACCCGCTCAACTACAGCATCCCCACTGGCCCGGCGGGACTCCTCGAGCGTTTCCTCCCAGAACGAGTCGAAATCGTCAGGGCACGTCTGGCTGCTCTTGTACGCCCGGAGCTCGTCCTCGGGCAGATCGTCGTACACTCTCACTCCTTCGAATCGGCCTGGCTTGCCGATCAGCGTGCGTCGCCCTGCGGCCCAGAACCCCGGCGTTCGCCATGTATCAGGCCACTCCCGGTCCGGGGGACGGGCGACCGGGGTCGCGGCCGTGCACCGACGTCAGCTTCAAGAAAGATCAGCGGCTCGTCCATCCATCAGAATCTGTCTGGCGGAGGAAGAGCGCGCGAGGGAGCTGGGGGGAGGCAACGGTCCAAAGGATCGTTCCCTCGGCGGTGACGTTCTCAACCTCAGCCGAGACGAGAGCGACGCCATTGACCCGGACTTGGACGAGGTCTCCGGGCGTTGCGTGTTTCGCCTGGAGGGTCGCGATCGGCTCGGGGCGGCGGTGGCCCTCTCCGGTTTCTCGTTCACCACGTGCGCTTGTCATAGCTTATGCCGAAGGGGACGTTGCGCTGGAGTTGAAGGTGAAATCTAGGGAGGCAGTCACAAGGACGCCCCCGACCACAGTTCACAGGCGACGGGCCGCAGCTGGGCTTCGGTAGTGCCGCACTGCGTCTCAAGGCTGTTCCGGTCGTCGTCCCGAACGAACATGATGTGCTCTGCTGTTCCCGGCTCATTTGAACCTCCTTAGGAGCTGATAAGCGAAGCGCACCACAATGAAGGCGCTAAAGACCAGATCGGCTTCCTTTGTGGGTGAACTCTCCGCACGACTCGCATTACGCGCCGTCTAGCCTCGTGCACGAGCCTTGTGGGACTCCGCTAGCGTCGGGCTGTGGGAGAGGACTTGTGCTGGATTCGAGAAGCGAAGGCTCACGGCCAGCCTATGAATGCGATGACGAACATGAGGCGTCGGTGCCTCAGCGGGAGGTCAGGTCGATCTCGGCGATGGTGCCTTGGGGCACCTCGGTGGAGAGCTCGACGGTGAAGGTGGCTTGTGAATGCCGGGTGACCAGAATCCCGTGCCCGGGATTGGCGAGAGCGTGCTCAATAGCGTGATCGACGAGGCGGTCGAGTTCGACTTCCAGGACTTTGCGACTGTCGATCTCCACGGTGCCTGCGTAGTCCGTTGTCTTGAGTGACATGGCGTTTCCTCTCTGGCCGCTGGCGGTGGCTATTCCGGGGCCCTGCAAATGGCCGGAGGGCTGGTCTCGCTGGGGGTCCCGCGCGAGACCAGCAATCCGGTCAGGGTTCAGCTGTCCTTTACGGTCGGCCGGCCTCTCACTGGCCGTGCGTTTGATCCGTCGGCTGGAGCGCCTCGATGTCGTCCCAGACGGCGAGGGCCCGGGCGTAGTCGGGGTACCTGTACTTCTGCGGGTCGTCGCCGTGCCAGGCCTCGGGAGCGTCGAAGGCGAACCCGTTGCTGGGGGTCTGCCAGATCTGCTTCGAGATGGCGGAGCTCATGGTGATCCCGTCGTTCACGAGCGCCTGGTCGTTGAAGCGCTTGCCGGCGTTGATGTAGGTCGAGGCAACCTCGAAGTTGGTGCCCGTCCAGACCTCGTCGGGCTGCGCTGGTGCGCTGGTGCCGAGCGGTGCGGTCGTGTTCGGCGCACCGATCAGGTTGCCCGAGGAATCACGGGCGCTCATGAAGGTGCTGTAGTAGTCGGTGAGCTGTTCCTGCATGTGAGCGACGTTCAGCACATCGGGCAGTCCGAGCTGCTCGGCTACGTTCTCTGAGAAGAAGGTGTCTAGCATGACGCTGTAGTCGGAGGAAGTGGTGCCGGGCGTGAACCGGTACGCGTGATGAGCGGGGTCCCAGAAGGTGCTCTCGAACTGTGCCTTGGCTTTGGCCAGGCTCTGGCTCAGCGTCGTGAGCGTGCCTTCCGCCACACCAATTTGATGGCCGCCCGCGACCATGGCTTCGAGCGCGAGGATGTACAGCGACGAGTCGTAGACGTCGTACTTATTCACCTGATAGCCGTCATACGTGTCTGCGTAGGTGGACGGAGCCTCTGGAAGCGAGCTTCCGGAGGGGATCAGCGCCTGGAGGTACTGCAGCTCCTTCTGCATGGCGGGGTATGCCTGCTTCAGGAAAGCTGTGTCGTGGTTGATGGTGGCGTACCCGTAGTCGCGGAAGATGTTCTTGCTCGGAACGTCGATGAACGTCGGACCCCCCGGCGTCGGGGCCGTGCTCGCCGGCCAGGCCACGAATGGGTCCCTCGTCGCATTGACGCCGAAGATCTGGGTTGCCCCGCCGTAGGGATCCAGCAGCGCCGATTGGGCCTGCGCGAGAAGCCGGTCGTGCTCGAGGTTCGGGAAGAGCTTGTCGTAGGCGAGCCATCCGTAGGCGTCGACGTCGAGCTCATTCGCGTTGTTCACCAGCACGAAGTCGCTGTCCTGGCTCCAAGGGATCGCCGCGTCGGCGGTGTCGAAGAGGTGTGTTCCGGGGATCTGGCTGCCGAGCCGTTGCCCGCCTGTTGGTGCGACCGAATTGGAGACGAGGCCTCCCTCCCAGAAGGAGTCGTTGAAGACGAGTTGCGAAAGCTGGTTGAGCGCCGCCGTGCGGATCGGGATTGGGTAGGCCGGGTTGTTGGCGATCGGGGCGTACCACTGTTGGACCTTCGCCAGGTTTGCGGGCTGGGCGGACAGCGCGTCGTCCGCGATGTGGAACGCTTGGTTGCCCGGGTAGCTTCCTGCGACGTAGTCGTTCTGTGCGTTCTCTCGGGCCCCGTAGAAGTCGGTGTATCGCCGCATCCAGGTGGTCTGGTTGTTGTCATAGGCGACCTGCGGGAAGTCCCACGTGAGCGCGAATGGGATGACAGTGGTCTGGCCGGGCGCGAGGTCCGCCGACACGGCGATGGCGCCGGCCGAGTTGGACTTCTCGATCGCCTGGTCGGGGAGGGTCCCAGACTTCGTGAACGGGGCGTAGACGTCAGAGCCGTCCCCGTCCGCGTTCCATGAGGTTGTGTAGGAGACGTGCTGTCCGGGCGCGGGCTGGGCCGCGATCGTCCATGAGGAGTTAGCTGCATCGGGAGTGTTGCTGGGACTGTTGGCCCCGAGGGTGACAGCCTGGACACCGGTCCGAGGATCGCGAGTGAAGGTGCTCGTGTATCCTTGGCGCACGCTCGCGGGGGTCCCCATCGTGTGGTCGGGCGCGTTCGGCATCGTGAACATCATCGACACCTTGT
>NZ_JTDL01000059.1 GCF_000802235.1 Sinomonas humi | reverse complement strand
TCCCCTACACCCAGTTCATGCCCAAGGAGGGCCAGGCCCGGGGCGTGCAGATCGACATCGACCCCGGCATGATCGGGATGCGGTACCCGTACGAGGTCAACATCGTCTCGGACGCCGCCGCCGCGCTGCGGGCCCTGATCCCGCACCTGCGCCGCAAGGAGGACCGCTCCTGGCGCGAGGGCATCGAGTCCAACGTGGCCCGCTGGTGGGAGACCATGCGCGCCCAGGCCATGGTCTCCGCCGACCCGGTGAACCCCATGCGGGTCTTCTCCGAGCTCTCCGACCGGCTCCCCGAGGACGCGATCGTGACCGCGGACTCGGGCTCCTCGGCGAACTGGTACGCCCGCCAGCTGAAGTTCACCGGCCGGGTCCGCGGGTCCCTCTCCGGGAACCTGGCCACCATGGGCCCCGGGGTCCCCTACGCGATCGGGGCCAAGATCGGCCACCCCGACCGGCCCGTGATCGCGTTCGTCGGCGACGGGGCGATGCAGATGAACGGGCTCAACGAGCTCATCACCATCAAGCGCTACTGGCACGAATGGGCCGACCCCCGCCTGATCATCGCCGTCCTGCACAACGA
>NZ_JTDL01000058.1 GCF_000802235.1 Sinomonas humi | reverse complement strand
GTTCCCTGGGGACCTCGCGGATCCGATGCCTCCACCCGCGGCATCGAGCAAGCCCTCGCCCTCCAGCCCACCACCCGCGCCGTCCTGATGGGCAACCACGGCCTCCTCGCCTTCGGCCCGGACCCGCTTGCCACCGCAGCCCTCGTCACCGCGATCGAGGAGAGCGCCCAGTCCGAGATCGCAGCCGCCCCTCTCGGCGGGGCACACGACTTCCCCCAAGGCGCCCTCGAGGCCGTGAGGGAATCGATGGCCCGCGCCCAGCACTGAACAGGAACCCCGCGGCCCAGCTGGAGGCGCTCCCCCCGCAGCTCCGGAACGACCTCGGACAGTGCTGGAGCCGGCTGTGCGATGAGGCGTGCCCGCCGGGTTTCTTAGAGATCCCTTAGACGGTCCCGGACATGATTGCCCTGATCGTCCGGGCGCGACATGCCAATGGCCGCACCCCCGCCGCCGAGGAAGGATGCTGCGAGCATGCGAACCACTGGAGCCCCGTCCGGAACGGGCAGGAAACGGCTGGTCGACACGAACACGGCCCTGGGCAAGCTCGTGGCC
>NZ_JTDL01000057.1 GCF_000802235.1 Sinomonas humi | reverse complement strand
TGCGCCGTGAACACCCTCCGCTCCCTTCCGGGACTGCCCTGCATCCCCTCCCGCTCTCATCCGAAAAGGCACGCGAGAGCGCCCCGGCTCTTCCCCTCCCCAGCCTCGCACCCTGCCATCCACGCCCGACCTGACGAGGCAGGGCATGCTGGCAGGGCCGTCCGGGGAGGCGTCCGATGGACGGCCAGCTCGTGCAGCGCACCGTTGAATCCCTGAGGAGGCGGGAATAGCCTGACTGCATAGGTCCAGTCCGCTCCTGAGGACGGCACCTGCCGAGCTCACGAAGGGAGGAGCACGATGGGCAACACGATGGCGCGCTCCGGGATTGTGGGCAGCGATCCGGGATGGCTTCAGGCCTTCTATCGGGACGCGTCCGGTTGGGGGGGCATTCACGCGGGGCCGGCCTACCCCATGGTTCATCCCGGAGGCGGTGGGACCGGCGGCGGAGCGGGGGCTGCCCCCGAGCGCTCGGGCAGCTGGACCTGCACGGACGTCGGAGCGGGCGGCCTCCACGAGGCGCCGGCCGGAATCGAGGAGCTGGGCCGAATGCGAGCCCTCGGGCCGGTGGACGTGCCAAACGGGCCCGTCGCCCTGTTCGCCGATCCTCAGGGACAGGTCATCGGCCTCACCGTGGCCTCTACAGGCAGCCAGCAGCGGTGACCGACGAGTCCGCGCCAAGGATAGCTGCCCTTGGGGCACGGGTCCACCTGTTCGTTCGACCCGAGTTCCGCGCGGCGTTCACTGCTCTCTTCCGTGACACCTTGGACTGCCAGACCGCGGAACGGGACTTCGGGATGGAGTTCCCGATTCTGCTTGTGTCGTTCGAGGACGGCAGCCGCTTCAGCGTGGAATTCTCCGACCTCGCCCCCGAAGATCCAGGAGATGGGACCGATGACGCCGGGGCCTTCCGAGGCGCGTGGATCGAGTTTCGGACGAACGATCTTGGTGGCTGCCAGCAGAGGCTACGCTCGGCCGGGGTCCGCGAGTTCAGACACGCCGGCAGTTCTCATGGGTATTTCATCGCCCCCGGGGGCCAGGTGTTCCGTCYGCTCGACCTCGCCTATGAAGGCCCCTGAAGCCCATGCCAGCAAGCTTCGACGCTCTGTTCGCGGC
>NZ_JTDL01000056.1 GCF_000802235.1 Sinomonas humi | reverse complement strand
CTCGACGAGGCCGCGCAGGCGGTCCTCGCCGCCGCCCGGGCTTTCGCTGCGGCAGGCTGACGGGTGGGCCTCGGACACCAACTGGCAACGGCCACTGCAGACGCCCGGGTATGGCGCATCGGCTTCCGCCCGGAGCCGTGGGCGTGGAGCGGCTGGGAATGGGCGACCGACGGCAGGTTCCCTGGTCGGTGGGACGACCTGCATGGGAACTTCCGTACCGTCTACGCTGGCTCCAGCCTTCACGCGTGCCTTCTCGAACTGCTCGCAGGGTTCCGTCGCGACGCTCGGCTCGCCGCTGAGCTGGACGAGATCGCTGAGGAGGACGAAGACAGGATTTTGCACCCCACTGTGGCCGCTGCAAAGGTGCCGCGGGAATGGCTCGACGCCCGCAGCGCAACCTCGGCCGATCTCGCCGGGACCTACTGCGCTGTGACGGACTCCCGCTCGGTCGCGGCGCTGTACCCGCATTTCATCGGTCTCGCCCTCAGCCTCGGCCTGGCGGACTTCGACGCCGCAGCGCTGAAGGACGCCCGGCCGCGGCAGCTCACCCAGGCCGTGGCCGCATGGCTCTATGAGACCACCGATGCCGATGGCGTTACGTTCACATCCCGCCATGGCGACGACCTCCGCCTGTGGGCAGTTTTCGAACGGCCAGGCGACCCTCCCGTCAGTCCCAAGCTCCGGCATGTCAGATCTGAAGAGCTCCACCATGACAGCGCCGCGATCAAAGCTATCTTCCAGATACTCGGTCTGGCCTGGAAAGCCGAGTAAGCCTCCCCCAGGCCTACTCCGCGCAGCGCCACCTCGACCTGTCGTGAGCGCACTCGTCGCGCTAGCCGGCAACACGGTCGAGGTTGACAAGTTGTGGGTCGATACGTGGTGCGGGGACGTCCGCTGGGCCGCGGAACGATAGCGGTGTGGGCCTTCGCCGGTTCCGATAAGTCGCAGTCGACTTGCATCTTGAGACCGCAGCCCTTGTGACTAGGCATGTTCGCCATTGGTCCGCGAATCCGCATCCGACACCTTGGCCGGCGGTGACTCTAGCCGCTCAGGACGCGTATCTTCGAGGCATGTGCAGGAACATCCACACGCTTCACAACTTCGAACCCGCCGCGACTTCAGAGGAAGTCCACGCTGCGGCCTTGCAGTACGTGCGCAAGATCGCCGGCAGCACCAAACCTTCGAAGGCGAACCAGGACGCATTCGATCACGCCGTCGCCGAAATCGCCCACATCACCGCACACCTGCTCGACGATCTGGTGGCGACAGCCCCGCCGAAGAACCGCGAAGAGGAAGCCGCGAAGGCGCGCGCCCGGGCGGCCCGCTCAGGACGCTACGCCACGACCTAGTTCTAGTCGCGGGTCCTACAAACCCTGAGCGAGCGTCGCACGATACCCGCTTAGAGGTCCCTGTTGTATCAGCCCAGAAAGTGGGAAAACAATTCTCATGGCGGAAGCGAGTGGCATACGGCGAGCGTTCAGCAGGAAGGCCGCGGAGGCCGCGTTGTTCATTTCTGCAGAGGCTCTGCGGATATCACTGCTGGTGTCGTCTCGTCCGGCTGCTCTGCTGATCCGCTGGTCATTCCGCAGAGATGGCCGACGTCGGGCCGAGGCGCTAGTCGGCCCCGCCGCCCGTGCAACTACCGTCCTGCGGGATCTTCGCTATGGTCCGGAATCAGACATGCTGCTGGACCTCATCCGACCCAAGGAGAGCTCAGACCCGACGCCCCTGGTTCTCTGGATCCACGGCGGAGCGTTCGTAGGCGGTTCGAAAGAAGAACTTTCAGGCTACTTCCAGATGATCGCCGCGCAAGGCTACACCGTCGCGGCGCCCCGATACTCTCTCGCGCCCAAGCACCACTACCCCACTCCCCTGCGCCAGATCGGAGAAGCCCTGGCGTTCCTTGAAGGCAATGCCGCGAGGCTTCGCCTCGACCCGGACCGGATCGTGATCGCAGGTGATTCCGCAGGCGCTCACATAGCTGCCCAGATCGCCACTCTGGTCAGCACTCCCGGCTATTCCCGACTGGTCGGGGTACCGGCCCCCCTGGATCGCCAGCGATTGCTAGGCCTCATCCTCGCATGCGGCCCATACGACCTCTCTCTTGCCGACGACACCGACACGCCAGCTGATGCCGTTCTGATCAAGACATCGCTGTGGGCCTACTCCGGCAAACGGAAATTCATGGACGAGGTATCCCTCGCCCCGTGGTCGATCACGAACTATCTCACTCCTGGATTCCCCCCTACCCTCATTACCGTCGGAAATGCCGACCCTCTCCGCGCTCATTCGGAAAGGCTTGCAGAAGCATTGAGCAAGGTCGGCTTAGAACCGGAGACGGTCTTCTGGCCCGACATGGATCCGCCGCTCGGCCACGAGTACCAATTCCTGCTCGACACCGAGCCAGCCCAAGTATTCCTTGGGAGAATGCTGGCCTTCCTCGCAGAAAAGACCGGCGCTACGGACGCGCAGCTTCTTTCGGGAACCGGTGAGGGCGAAGAGCAGGATCTCCCATGACGCGATGGCCGCCCCTTTCGTAGGGGCGGCCACCGTCGGCGGTCCTGAAAGCCTTCAGGGTCTGGCTTCCGACGTCTGTTTTACGGGTGGGTGATGGTGATTGTTCCGTTGATGTCGGTGATCTTGCCGCCCTGGTAGTTCTGGGCTGTGCCGCCGGGGACGGTGTAGACCTCGCTGGTGGGGTAGCCCAGGACGCCGCGTTCGAACCCGGTGGACTGCCAGGCGGCCCGGATCGGGCCGTAGGACTCGTGGGTGCCCGAGGCCGGGGAGGACA
>NZ_JTDL01000055.1 GCF_000802235.1 Sinomonas humi | reverse complement strand
CGTCAGAGGCCGGTTCTCTGGACAAGCAAGCTCCCGGCCAGTCCTCATGCGGAAGCCGAGCCCGGCCTGAAATCAGGGCCGGAATCAGCCCCAGATCCGCACAACTCCGGGCACCAGGGGCCGTCCCGCGTCAGTGCTGGGCGAGGAGCCCGTGTGATTCATCAGATGAGATACGCAGAGTACTACTTGACGTAACGACGCTTATCGGCGTTCTGGGACCTGTGATTTAGGGTGTGATTCTGTCATTGATCCTGCCTGTTTTCTATGGAAGCATGGAGGGCATGGCGACGGTTGCAGGAGCCCGTGGCGGGCTGAAGGCGCACCAGGACTCCATCAGGCTTTCCGAGGCCGAGCTGGTCCGGGACCTGAGGGACATCCTCGGTGCGAAGCTGGTGGCCTACATCGGATCGGTGAAGGAGACCCGCGCGGTGCGCCAGTGGGCCGACGGCGAGCGGAAGCCCTCGGCCGAGGTGATGACCCGCCTGCGGCACGCCTACCATGTGGCGGCCCTGCTTGCCGAGCGCGACTCCAGGGCGGTGGTCCAGGCCTGGTTCCAGGGTATGAACCCCCAGCTGGACGACGTCCCGCCGGCACGGCTGCTGCGCGAGGGCCAGCTCGACGACGCCGCGCAGGCCGTCCTCGCAGCAGCCCGCGCGTTCACAGCCTCGGGCTAACAGGTGTACCCCGAGACCACCGTCTAGTGTCTCGGGAACGGTCCGGGCCTCTGGCCACCCGTGCAGAGATGTCCTGCCCGGATCAGGCCTTCCTGGGTAAGAACCGGCCTCGGCGATCGCTGCGCCAAGGCCGCGAACGATCTCGCAGAGCGAGCTGATGAGGTCCGTGAAGTCGTCCGGAGTGAACGCCTTGTTGTCCTGAAGCCAATGGTCTGTGCGCTGCTTGGCGCGCAGCGGCTTCCAGCCCGACCACTCATCGAGACCGGCTTTCGACCAGACCCTATGCACAATGGCGTTTCTTGCGGCAAGTGCCGCCTCGAGCATCGCCTGAGTCTTGATCCGGAACCTGTCCTCCATTGCGCTCCCGTCGTACGCGGCGAGGACGGCCCGGCAGTCTTTGCTGTTCGCCGTGGCGTCTCGTCCGGAAATCTTCTCGA
>NZ_JTDL01000054.1 GCF_000802235.1 Sinomonas humi | reverse complement strand
GTAGGTGAAGACGAACAGCACCAGGATCGGCACCGAGGTGATCACGGCCAGGGCCATCAGCCCAGGCCAGTTGATGCCGAAGGCGGAGACCTGCTGGGCGAGCAGAGCGCTGAGCGGGTAGCTGCCCGGGGAGAGCAGGAAGTTGATCGCGTACAGGAACTCGCCCCAGGAGAGCAGGAACACCAGGGTGGCGGTGGTGGCCATCCCGTTGCGGGCGACGGGCAGCACGACCGAGAGGAAGGTCCTCAGGGACGAGGCCCCGTCGATGGCGGCCGATTCCTCGAGGGCCTCGGGCACGTTGCGGAAGAACGGTCGCATCAGCAGGACCGCGAACGGGACCAGGAGCGCGGTGTCGGCCAGGATCACCGCGATGCGGTTGTCCAGGAGCCCCCAGCTTCCGAAGATCTGGAACAGGGGGATCACCGTTGCCGTCTGGGGCATCATCTGCAGCACGATCAGGAGCCCGAGGGCGATGGTGGGCACCGGGCCCCTCACCCTTGCCAGTCCGTAGCCTGCCGGGACGGCCAGGGCGAGGGTCAGGACGGTGGTGCCGGCTGCGATGGTCAGGGACTGCATGCCGGCGGTGAGGAGGTCCCCGTTGCCCAGGGCGGTGGTGTAGGCGTCGAGGGTGGGCTTGAAGAAGAACAGGGCGTTGCTGGAGAGCACATCGCCGGGTGACTTGAGGCTGGTGAGCACGATCCACAGCACCGGGACCCCGTAGACGAGGAAGAGGATCACCCGGAACACTGCGGCGACCGGGCCAGACTCGCGGCGCCGCCTCCTGCGGCCGAGGGGCCGCGGGAGGGCCGGAGGGAGTGCGGCGCTCATTCGTTCTCCTCCTTGTTGACGCTGCGGGCGTAGACCACGGCGAGCACGATCACCAGGAGCGCGGCGAGCACGGCGGTGGCGGCGCCCTTGCCGTAGTCGTACTGGACGAAGGCCTGCAGGTAGCCCAGGAACGGCAGGGTGTTCGTGGCAGTGCCGGGCCCGCCGTAGGTCATGACGTAGATGAAGTCGAAGCTGCGGAAGGCGTAGACGACCGTCAGCACGGTCAGCACGAGCGTGGTGGGGCGGACTGCGGGGATCAGGATGTGGCGGATCTCCTTCGCGGGCCCGGCTCCGTCCAGCCGCGCGGCCTCGAAGATCTCAGCGGGCACCCCGAGCATCGCGGCGCGGAAGACCAGGGCGTTGAAGGGCACGACGGCCCAGGAGTTCACGAAGGCCACCGAGTACAGGGCCATGTGCTGGTCGTAGAGGAAGGGCACGGGCGAGTGCGCGAGCCCGGTGGCGTGGATCAGGGTGTTGAACAGGCCCGAGTCGCCGAGGAGGAACTTCCAGACGCTGCCGTTCACGACCGGCGGGAGCGCCCAGATGAAGACCATCATGCCCAGCAGGAAGGCCGGCCAGCGGCCCGAGTCCCGCAGCGCGACCGCGGCCGCGAACCCGCCGACCAGGCCCACCACGGTCACGATCAGTGCGAAGATCCCGGTGTTGCCCAGTGCTGCCCAGAGCTCCCCGCCCTTGGCGTCGGCGGCGAAGTTACCCCATCCCACCAGGGCCCAGGGGTTCTGGAGGGTGGAGGAGGTGACGGCGCTGAAGCTCATCCGCACGAGCTGGACAAGCGGGTAGACGGCCAGGACGGCCAGGCCCAGGGCCGCGGGGAGCACGTAGGCCAGGCGAGCCTGCCCCCGCGCCCACCCGCGGGGGAACCGCCGGGGCGGGGCGCCCCTGACGGCCCCGCCCGGGGGGGCCGTTGTCATCGTGGGCATCGTGGGCCTACTTCCCCAGGAGCGGCTGGATCTTGGACAGGAGGGCGTTCGCGGCGTCCGAGGGCGAGGACTGGCCGCCCAGGACCGAGCTCCAGGCCTGGCCGACGGCCAGCTGCAGGTCGTTGACGCTCTTCGGCGGCACGGCGGGATCCGGGTAGGCGGCCCCGCTGCCGGCGATCTCGGCCGCGAACGGCTTCAGCAGGGCATCCCCGGCCACGGCCGGGTCCTGCGCGGCGTCCTTCCGGGCCGGGATGCTGCCCACGTCCTTCACCGCGATGAGCTGGCCCTCCTTGCTGAAGTAGGTCTGCTGGAGGTACTTCCAGGCGAGCGTGGGGTTCTTGGCGTAGGCGCCGATGCCCTCGCCCTCCCCGCCCAGGTACACCTTCCCGGAGGAGCCCAGGGGCAGCGGGGCCACCCCGTACTTGAACTTCGCGGTCGACTTGGCCGTGCCGATCTGCCAGTTGCCGTTCTCGGCGAACGCCACGTTGCCGGCGGCGAACTTCTGGAACGGGACGGTCTGGTCCCAGGTCGTGGCCTCCTTGGAGAGGTAGCCCTTGTCGATCCAGTCCTTGGCGGTCTGGAAGCCGCTGCTCAGGCTCGACGCGCTCGGGTTCGCGTAGCTGAACCCGGCGGCGCTCAGCCACGGGTAGGCCTGCCATTCGCCCTGGCTCTGGGGCAGCCCGGAGAGGGTGATGCCCTGGTAGCCCGCGCCCACGGCCTTGGCCATGTCCGCGTTGAGCTCATCCGGGGTGGTCGGCGGCTTCACCCCGATCTTGTCCAGGATGTCCTGGTTGTACCAGAGGCCCAGGAGGTTCACGTAGCCCTGGACAGCGTAGGTCTTCCCGTTCACGGTGTGGACCACCGAGTCCGGGAACTGGGACTTGTCCGCGAACGAGTTCCACTGCGAGTCGATGGGAGCCAGGGTGTTGGCGAGGGCGAGGTTGTCGGCGTCGGCCCCGTTGAAGACGACCACGTCCGGGCCCGACTTGGCAGCCGCCGAGGCGATCAGCTTCGAATCCAGCTGGTCGTACGGGACGTAGACGTCGTTGACCTTCACCCCCGGGTTGTCCTTCTCGAACAG
>NZ_JTDL01000053.1 GCF_000802235.1 Sinomonas humi | reverse complement strand
ACCCCCCCCCCCCCCCCCCCCCCGCATGCTGGGGTGCCGATAGGATTGGGCATGAATTATGCGATCGCGATCCACCACTGCGCCGGTATCGCGATCGAGGATTACCCCTGCCTGTTCTAGAACTGGCTGAATAGCCCCTACAAGCTCGCCAGATCCCCACAGCCAGATACAGGTAGCGGTGGCCCTCTCTGTCCGGGTTCACTCGCCAGCGCGTCCCAGCGGTACCTTTGGGACGTGCAACTAAGAATGACTTGGAACGAGGACGGCGGCCTTACCGTCGCTCGCGTATCGACAGACCCCCGGGGCGAACAAGTCAAGGGCGAGATCAGGGCTCCTCTCGAAGAATGGCTGAACATCGTGGTGGGCGTGCTAGCGATGCTGCCTGGCAAGCCGGACCCAACGGGACAGGGATATGTGCTTGGACCAGCGAATGCCGACCCGGACATGATCGGCGCCCTTATAGCTGCAAAGCTCAAGGAGCGCCCTTCCTATCGTGGGGGCAACTACAGCGACCCCAACTAGCTACAACGAGCTAGGGCCACTTCTCCGTTCGGCGCGCATGTCGTGGCCGCCTGGCAAAACCTAAACCCGAAGGCTCCTTACGGTGGTTCCATGACCAGCCATGTGTAGCATCGATTCGCTCGCGCAATCGCCCGAATAGTTCGACATACCGGCGCCAGCAGAGCGCGCAACCGCCCTGCAGTCTCCTCGCACCTGCATCATTCGTATTCGACGCATGTACGGAGAGTGTGCGACGTGCTCTACCGCCTCCGCGCGTCCGCGCTTCTAAGGCCGAGCAGGGGGCCGGTCGAGCGCTTCATTAAGGCGTTCCTGGCCATCGATCGCGCCTGAGAGCGGGCCTATCGGCGAGTCGGCACTCATGGGGAGTCAGCAACGATAGCATTCTTGAATGCCAAAGCTCGTTCGTAGTTCGCTCATCGCCGGTGCCGTTGTCGCAGTGAGCGTGGCGCTGGCGGCTTGTTCGGGGGGAGGGAACGGCGCCGACAACGGCGGCTCATCGAACACGCAGGCATTGAAGTCCGCACAGGTGCCGTCGCCGAGTCCCACGCCCGTCAGCCTCGACGGGAAATGGAAGCAGACGAACTCCAAGTCGACGGATTCCTGGCAGGCGGCGACGATCAGCGGAAACACCATCGAGATCGACTGGACCACCGACAAAGGCGACACCAGCTCTCTCTACTGGGCTGGTTCCGTGGCCCCTCCGGCGACTCCGGGCGACACATTCACCTGGACGTCGAATAAGGACACTTCGAAGACCGCCCACGCGCTCCTGGCCTCCTCCGACGCCACCAAAGTCTTCACCTACGACCACGGAGTCATCAGCTACTCGGCAAGCATCCTCGGCACCACCACGACCGTCAAGCTCGCCCCCGAAAAGTAGGCCCGGCCACTCGCCTGCGAGGCCGCTTCCGAACGACACCAGCCCTTCCGGGTCCGCGCGGCGAGCGTGAGAAAGCAGGCCTGGCATTCAACGGCCGGGCTGCTCCCAGCTTGTGGTCGAGAACTCTCGCTCCCAGGGGGAACGCCCAAGGTCACGGTGCTCCCGGCGCCGAATCCCTTGTGATCGAGCCGTGGGCGGGCCGGATGCCCTTATTTTGTCGGTGGGTGCGGATAGCTTGGCGGCGTCTATGTCCATTCGCCGTCCCATGCTGGCGGCGCAGCTGTGCAGAGGAGGGCGATGATGGCCCTTGCTGAGATGGGAAGAATCTGGCCGAAGGCCAGACTGGCTGGCCTTGTCGCCCCGGGCCGCCCCCAGGGCGGGCGGGTGCATCCGTTGCCTCGGGGCCGACGATGAGTCCGCGACGGGGCAGGCCTCCACGTCGCGGGGAGTGGGTGGGGCAGGCCGACCTGTTCTCAGTCGAGCCGGGCGGCTACGCGTTGGATAGGCTGGCGGCCCTGCACTGGCCAGCTGCCGAGCAGTTCCCTGTCAACCACGCTGGCGCGCGCGTGCGGGCAGTGGTGTGGAGCGACCTTGTCTCCTCGGCATCACCGCTGATCGTGGCCGGGTTCTCCTCGATCGCCGAACTGGTCGAACTCATCGCCGCCTGGGACCGACAGCCCGATGCCGCCCAGGCCAGGGTGCTGCTCGGCACAGAGCCCTTCGCCTCGGAAAGGTCGAGCTTCGCCTCGGCCCAGGTGACCTTCACCGAGGATGTCCGACGCTACTGGCTCGAGGAGGAGGGAGTGTCGCTGCGGCTGTCGGCGAAGGTCCTCCAAGTCATCAGGGCGTTGGGCGAGGACCGCGTGTCAGTCCGCTTCGTCGACGGGTCCACACGGCTGCACGCGAAGATCTATGTGGGGTCAGACGCGGCGACCGTGGGATCGAGTAACTTCACCGGTGCCGGTCTCGGCAGCCAGATCGAGGCGAACGCCAGGTTTGACCGCCGCGCCGAGGCCAGCCGCTATCACGGCCTCGTCGAGATGGCGGAGAACTTCTGGGACGTCGGGCAGCACTGGGACGACCAGTTCCGTGACCTGCTGCACGCGCTGCTTCGGTTCGTCCCCTGGCAGGAGGCGCTCGCGAGGGCGTGTTCTGACCTGCTGGACGGTGCGTGGGCCGAGCGATACCTCACCAGCAGCGCCGCGGGCTCCCGGCTCTGGCCATCCCAGGTGTCCGGGATCGCGCAGGCCCTGTGGATCGTGGAGAACGTCGGCAGCGTGCTCGTCGCGGACGCCACCGGGTCCGGCAAGACGCGCATGGGGGCCCACCTCGTGCGCGCTGTGCGGGATCGGATGTGGAGCACCGGCCGAGTGCGCGGCGATCTCACCGTCCTGGTCTGTCCGCCGTCGGTGGAGGACACCTGGTACCGGGAGGCAGTCTCCTGCGGCGTCTCGATCAACACGGTCTCCCACGGCCTGCTGAGCCGGCACTCGGAAGAGGGGCCCCGTGCGCAGGAGCTGGCGGTCAAGGACGCACAGATCCTCGCCGTGGACGAAGGCCACAACTTCCTGAGCCCGGGCGCGAACCGCACACGGCAGGTCCGTGAGAGCCTCGCCGAGCATGTCCTGCTGTTCACCGCGACCCCGATCAACCGCGGCTCGGCCGACCTGCTCCAGCTGGTCGGCCTCCTGGGCGCGGACAACTTCGAGGACGAGACGCTGGATGTCCTGGAACGGCTCGAGCGGCGCGGCGGCCAGGGCCTCGAGATGACATCGCAGCAGCAGGAGCTGCTCCGGCGCGAGATCCAGCGCTTCACAGTGCGACGGACGAAGCCGATGCTGAACGCGATGGTCGAGGACGATCACGAGGCCTACCGGCACCCTGTGACGGGGCGGGTATGCCGGTACCCCCGGCACGAGCCGGTGACTTATCCGACGGGAGAGACCCGGGAGGACGAGGCGGTCGCGGCCCGGATCCGCGAAGCAACCGCCGGCCTGGCCGGCGTGGCATTGCTCGGCCGCCAGATCGCGGTCCCACATGGGCTGGCCCACGAATACACCGACGAGCGCTGGCTGGAGAGCCGGCTCGCCGCCGCCCGTGGACTGGCCAGCCACCACGTGCTCACTGCGATGCGCTCCTCCCGGGCAGCCCTCATCGAGCACGTAGCGGGGACCGAGGAAGCGGTCAGACTGTGCTCGATCGACAGCGCCTTCAAGCCCAAGCCGACCGGCAACATGCTCAGCACCATCGCCGAGCTCGCCCGCCAGGGCCCCCCGGAGCTCCTGCTCGACTGCGAGGTACCGCCATGGCTGACCGACCCCTCGGCATGGCGGGACGCCTGCGAGCACGAACTCGAGTGCTATCGCGCGATCCTGGACGCGGCCCAGCATCTCTCGACAGCACGCGAGCAGGCCAAAGCCGACCTCCTCGCCAAGCTGAGCCGGAAGCACCCACGGGTCATAGCCTTCGACCATCACCTCATCACCCTCGCCGCGATCCAGCAGCTCATCGACCACCATGGCACCCCGGTGATCGTTGCGACCGGCGCCAACAAGAAGAACCGCAAGGAGGTCGAGCGCGTCTTCGCCCCCGCCAGCGACGCCACCGGGATCGCCCTGTGCTCCGACGCGATGAACGAGGGGCTCAACCTCCAGGGCGCCTCTGCAATGGTCCACTTCGACGTGCCGACGACCCTTCGCGTCGCCGAGCAGCGGGTCGGCCGGGTCGACCGGATGGACAGCCCCCACGACGCGATCGATGTCTGCTGGCCCCGCGACGGCGCAGCATTCGCCACCCGGGCCAACGAGCTCCTCGCGGCCCGCGCCCAGGAGAGCAACTCGCTCTTGGGCGCGAACCTGAAGGTGCCGAACCTCGCCGAGGGGCAGGACGACATCGTCGATATCGAACAGCACATCGACATGCTGGAGGCCGCCCGCGAGGAAGCATGGGATGGCATCCGCGACGCACTCGATCCGGTACGCCGCCTCGTCGAGGGACCGGATTCCCTGGTCGCCCGCCCCATCTACGAGGAGCACCGCACAACCAGGCATCGTGTGCTCGCCCGGGTCAGCCCGGTCAGGTCAGCAGAACCCTGGGCCTTCTTCGCCGTCACCGGAGTAGGGCACGGGGCCCCTCGCTGGATCCTGCTCGAGGGGGCAGGCGCACGAGCGATCATCGGGCTCGAGGACATCGTGGGGCCCCTCCGCGAGAAGCTCCGCGAGGACCCGCCCAGCCTCCCCTACGATGAAGTCTGCGACGAGTGGCTGAACCGCTATCTCACAGAAGCAACACGCGTTGAGCGACTGCTCCTTCCGCGCCGCATGCTCCGGGCGCTCGATCAGATGGGCCAGGCCATCGACGACTGGGCATCCAAAGCGGCACGGCGCGGAGAGTACGAGATCAGCGAGCGTTGGAGGAAGGTCAGAGC
>NZ_JTDL01000052.1 GCF_000802235.1 Sinomonas humi | reverse complement strand
GACGTCTACCGATACCACGGCATCGACACCGACTCCATCGTCGGCGCCGCTCTCGACCTCATCGACTGAAGCTGGAGAGTTCGAGGGATCGGGATCTGCTGACGCCCAGACCTTGCCCGTGAAGTGGAGAGTGCCGCCTCTACGAGCTTGTCCACTACGAGGCCTACAACCGCTTCGACACCGGCGTTTTCAACTTCCAGGTCCCCGGCCGACACTGAACAGTCTTCATCCGTCTTAGGGCGGCAAAAGGCCCTAGCATCCCAGCTGACGAAGGATTCGTTGCATGACACAGGCACTCACCATCGAAGAAGTCCGCAGGGGCCTCGCCGGGGTGGTGGTGGACTACACCGCCATCTCCAAGGTCAACCCCGACACCAACTCCCTGCTCTACCGCGGCTACCCCGTCCAGGAGCTCGCCGCCCGCTGCTCGATGGAGGAGGTCGCCTGGCTCATCTGGAACGGCGAACTCCCCACCCCCGAGCAGCTCGCCGCCTTCGAACAGCAGGAACGCGCCGGACGCGCCCTCGACCCGGTCGTGAAGCGGGTCATCGACGAACTCCCCACGACGTCCCACCCCATGGACGTCTGCCGCACCGCCGCCTCCGTCCTCGGCGCCCGCGACCCCCGCGCCGCCGACTCCTCCCGCGAGGCCAACCTCGCCAAGGCCCTCGACCTCTTCGCCGCCATGCCCGCCGTCGTCGCCTACGACCAGCGCCGCCGCCGCGGCGAGGACCTCGGCGAGCCCCGAGAGGACCTGGGCTACTCGGCGAACTTCCTCTGGATGACCTTCGGCGCCGAGCCAGCCCCCGAGGTCATCCGGGCGTTCGAGGTCTCGATGATCCTCTACGCCGAGCACTCCTTCAACGCCTCCACCTTCACCGCCCGCGTCGTCACCTCCACCCTCTCCGACCTCCACTCGGCCGTCACCGCCGCCATCGGCGCCCTCAAGGGACCCCTCCACGGCGGGGCCAACGAAGCCGTCATGGAGACCTTCGAGGAGATCGGCATCAACCCCGACGAATCCCACGAGGACGCCAAGGCCCGCGCCAAGGCCTGGATGGACAACGCCCTCGCGGCCAAGAAGAAGGTGATGGGCTTCGGCCACCGCGTCTACAAGCACGGCGACTCCCGCGTCCCCACCATGAAGGCCGCCCTCGACGACCTCATCGCCTACTACGGCCGCCCCGAGATCCTCGGCCTCTACGACGGGCTCGAGCAGTCCATGGACGAGGCCAAGGGCATCAAGCCCAACCTCGACTACCCCACCGGCCCCGCCTACCACCTCATGGGCTTCGACATCCCCACCTTCACCCCGCTCTTCGTCGCCAGCCGGATCACCGGATGGACCGCCCACATCATGGAACAGCTCGAGAACAACTCCCTCATCCGCCCCCTCAGCGCCTACAAC
>NZ_JTDL01000051.1 GCF_000802235.1 Sinomonas humi | reverse complement strand
ATGTCGCCTCTGGCGTAGTAAATACTGCAGAGCATGCTCAGCATCAGGGGATTTGAGCGAAGGTCACTGGCGTAGGTTCGGCTCTCGTCTATGAAGCCCTTCGCCCGATCGCCGATGTCGGCTTCCCCATCTTTTAGCTTGAACCAGCGGCTCGCATATTCGTGAACCTGGTCCTCGCGCAGTTCCTCGACACCGATGTGAGTCCACTCCCGCTTGTCGAGCGGGGCCAGATCATATCCGGTGTATCGACTGGTAACGACGATGGACGACGCAGGAAACATCTGCGCGAAAGTGATTACCGCGTCGCGGACCTCGGCCCGCGTCCCTGCGCTAAGCACCTCGTCAAGGCCATCGAAGAACACGACGGCTCGCCCTGTCGCGAGCAGGTACTCAAGCCATGATTCGGGGGGTGCTTGCTGCATCAACTGAGTCACGGATTGGCGAATGTGCTCGAGGAAGATTTGCGGTCCCAGGGCCTGTTGTGCTGAGTACTTCCGAAGCTCAACCACGATGGGGACTACTTCGCCGTTACTCCGATTCGCCACATCGGTGGCCAATCGCCTCACCGTAGTCGACTTGCCGCTCCCGGCCGGGCCCTGGATCACAGCACGCGCAAACAGGGTGATTACTTCGGCGGGCTTGACTTCCGGCCTCTGGGCGGCCGACGGTTCCTGCAGCCGCAATTCTGGCTCGACATACAGATCTTCAAGCTGCTGTTCCGTGCCGTTGTCGAGATGCTGCAGCTGAATTCGGCTGAACTTCCGTCCCATTTCTCGACGGAACGAGGAGGAGTACTCGCGAATGTCCGAAAGACTAGGACTGCCGACCTTCGAGAGTAGCCGACGTTTTGCCTCTTGCGCACCGAACAGCTGGATTCCGGAAAGCGGTCGACTACGACGTCCGCTCCGCCGAGCTGACCGTGAACTTGACTCATTGCTCGCCTGGAGGACGGCGACGAGAACCTGGGACGCCACCCCCGCGGCTACTTCGTCCAACCCTGCCTCGAGAATGAGGAGGGCACAGATCTCTTTGCGAGGAAGATCTTGGTAATCTCCTGATTTTCCTGCATCGACGAGCATGAATAGATACCCCAGGATCGGCGTGTCCAGGATGAACGCCGCTACCTTTTCGGCGTCGCCGTCGCGCACTCCGCTGGCCGAAAGCTGTGCCTGTATGGACAAGTTGAGGGTTGCTACTGAAGTGTCCGCATCTCCATCCGTGCGCTGGCGGAACTTACCAGCAACCCAGCGCGTGGCGTCTGCACCGACATTCGCCGCATAAGAAACCAGCAAGTTGACCAGGTTGGGATCAATATCCAAGCGCATGCCTCCTTACCCGGATGATATCGGCGAGGCCTTCACGTACGAAAGTCGGGGCATGACGCATCACTGCGAACAAGGCTGGCAATCCCCAAATGGCTGCAGATTCTCTCGTCCTATGAGCGCCAAAAAAGAGCGCCGATAACCGACCTTACGTAAAGTAGTACTCTGCGTATCTCATCTGATGAATCACACGGGCTCCTCGCCCAGCACTGACGCGGGACGGCCCCTGGTGCCCGGAGTTGTGCGGATCTGGGGCTGATTCCGGCCCTGATTTCAGGCCGGGCTCGGCTTCCGCATGAGGACTGGCCGGGAGCTTGCTTGTCCAGAGAACCGGCCTCTGACGTGGGGATTTGCCCTGATGTTGCGTCTGATGAATCATTGATTCGTTT
>NZ_JTDL01000050.1 GCF_000802235.1 Sinomonas humi | reverse complement strand
CAGGGAGGGACGGACTCGAGGCCACCGGTACCCGGGGTCACGGAGTGGGGCGACAGCCCGAGCAAGTACATCTTCCAGTGGTACGCCTATGCGAAGCTGACCGGCGACCAGAGCCTCCTGCAGTCTTCCTGGCCGGCGATCAAGGACGAGGTCGCCTTCCTCAAGGGAATGATCCCCGCAGGCACGAGCCTGCCGGTCGATTCAGGGAGCTTCGCCAACATCTACGAAGGAGTCCAGAGCGGGCCTGGCCTGTACAACTCGGAGCTGTACCTCCTGGCTCTGGAGTCAGCGATTGCAGCAGGGAACCAGCTCGGACTCGACGCCGCCTACGTGGCGGGCCTGCAAAGCGACCTCTCGGCCGCCAAGGCAGCATTCGAGCTGACGTTCTGGACCCCGGTGCCCGGGTACTACCACTTCTCCACTGCCGGAACGTTCAGCACGGACATGTTCGTCGACACCTTCTTCGCTGAACACCTCGCCGAGGACGTGGGGCTGCCCAGCGTAGTGGACCCGGCTCACCACACTGCCGAGCTCGCACTCCTCCCCCAGCTCTGGCGCTACAACTCCGACGGGGAGATGACCGGAGCCGCCCTGCTCGGCGTGCCGGACGTGCCAGCGGTGTCCACGGGCGGGGCCGGGGGCATCTTCACCGGCTCGGACTACCTCGCCGCAGCCGACCTCTACGAGACCGGCACGCGAACGGCCAATCCTCAGCTCCAACAGAATGGCGTGGAACTCGGCAGCGCCGTCGCCTACCAGTCATGGCTGCGCGCGGACAACGGTTTCGCCTTCGACCCACCCGACACATGGGGCGAGACCGACACCCACCTGTACAACTACCCGGCCTACTCCCAGCTCATGGGCGTCTGGGACCTGATGAACGCCATCAAGCCCATCGCCTGAAAACCCGCCCGGGGCCTCCATCCGGAGGCCCCGGGCACCCGCCACTAACCAGAAAGACCAGATGAAACGCGACTACCGAAACCCAGAGCTTTCCGCCGAAGCGCGCGCGGGGATCCTGCTCGGCGAGATGACCATCGAAGAGAAGTGCAGCCAATTGGTGGGCGTGTTTCCCTGGGTTCTCGTCGGCACTGACGGATCCGACGCGACGGGCTGCGCGGACGTCCTGCGGGACCCTCCGGGCCACGTCGCAGGGCTGACCCTCGATGATCCTCAGCGGCTCGCCCTCCTTGTGGGCTCCCTTCAGCGCCAATTCGTTGAACGAACCCGCCTCGGCATCCCCGCGCTCATCCATGCCGAGGCGCTCAACGGCTTCGTCGCCGGCGGCCACACCGTCTTTCCCACTGGCACCGGTCTCGCGGCCACATGGAGCCCCCAACTTGTAGAGCAGATGTCGGGACTCATCCGGGAGCAGATGCGCCGGACCGGCATCCGGCAGGCCCTCGCTCCCGTCCTCGACGTGGCCCTCGATCCGCGGTGGGGCCGGGTCCACGAAACCTACGGCGAGGACCCCTACCTCACCGCATCCCTTGGAGTCGCCTATGTGCGCGGCCTTCAGGGGCCCGACCTGCGCGACGGCGTCATCGCAACCACCAAGCACTTCCTCGGCTACGGGCTCGCAGAAGGCGGAATCAACCTCTCCGGCGCCGAGACGGGCGCCCGGCGCCTCCGGGACGTCTTCGCATACCCCTTCGAAGCTGCCATCCAGATGGCCGGACTCCGATCCGTCATGAACTCCTACGGGGACGTCGACAGCGTCCCCGTCGGCGCCAACCGAGAAATCCTCCACGACCTCCTTCGGGGCACGCTCGGGTTTGAGGGGTTCGTCTCCTCGGACTACGCGACCACAGAGCATCTCGTCGCCAGGCAGCATGTAGCTTCGGGCCCAGAGCAGGCTGCAAGGTTGGCCATCGCAGCAGGACTCGACGTGGAGCTGCCGACGGCGTATGCCTACGGGGCCGTCCTGGCGAACGAGGTCCGGCGCGGCACCGTCGATCCGGCCGACCTCGATGCCTCTGTCGAGCGCGTCCTGCGGGCCAAGTTCGAACTGGGCCTCTTCGAGAACCCCTACCCCCAGGAGCGCATCAGCCTGACGGCCACCTCGGAAGAAGGCCGCGACCTGTCCCTCGAACTCGCACGCCGGTCGGTCGTGCTCGCAAAGAACGAGGGCATCCTGCCGCTGTCCCAGGGGAAGGCGAAGGTCGCCGTCATCGGACCCCACGCCGATGTCGTCACGTACCAGTTCCCGACCTACACCTACCCGGCCTGGCGCGAGATGATCATCAGGATGTCGCGGGGCGAGCTCGGCAACGCCATCGGCGTCGAAACGGCCGCCTCGGCCTGGAACGATGAGCTCTTCCCCGGCGTCGACGCCGAGGACTTCCTCCGGCAGCAGTACGCCGCAACCTCCCTCGCCCAGGAGCTGGGCCAATTCGCCCAGTCCGTCGTCACGCACCCGGGATCAAGCCTGACCACCCCGCTCAGCTCCGAGGCCATGGAGGCGGCAGTCCATGCCGCCCAAGAAGCCGACGTCGTCGTGCTCGCCCTGGGAGGAGCGAGCCTCTGGTTCAACAGCGAAAGGACCGAAGGCGAAGCGAGCGACTCGGCCGACATCTCCCTCCCACCGGCACAGCAGGCCCTAGCCGAGGCCGTGGCCGCCACCGGCAAGCCGCTCGTCGCCGTCGTCGTCCAAGGCCGCGCCTACGCCCTGCCCGAAGCAGTGAAGAACGCCCAAGCGCTAGTCCTCGCACCCTACGGAGGCCCCTTCGGCATGAGGGCGGTCGCGGAGGTGATCTTCGGCCAGACCAACCCAAGCGGCAAACTGCCCTACAGCGTGCCGCGCCACACCGGCCAGATTCCGATCTACCACCACCAGAGGTCTGGCACCGGCCGGCGCAACCCCTACCCTCCCGCCGTCCCGCAGCACTACCTCGACATGCCGGCGACCCCCCTTTACACCTTCGGCCATGGCCTGAGCTACACCAGCTTCGCGCTCTCCGATCTCCGCCACGACTCGCGCGTGGAGACCGACGGCGCGATGAGCATAGGACTGACGGTCACGAACACAGGAGACAGGGACGGCGCGACGGTAGTGCAGCTCTACATGCAGCTCGAGTCCTCCGGCGTCACCCGACCCGCCCAGCAGCTCGCGGGCTACGCACGGGTGGAACTCGCCGCCGGTGAATCCCGCGAGCTCTCCTTCCTCGTGACGGCAGCGCAGCTCGGCTGCACGAATGCGGCCCGTGACTTCGCCGTGGAGCCCGGGCACGGAAGGTTCTTCATCGGCCTCGACTCGGACGACCGGCAGCTCGAAGGAAGCTTCGAGCTCGCAGGACCGACGCGCGTCCTGACGAGCGCCGAGCGGGAATTCCTCTCGGAGGCTGCGGTTACGAGGACGGACGACGCCGAACCCTCAGTCCACGCCTTCTAGGCAGCACCTACGCGCAGTGTCGCAAAAAATCGGAGCCTCCCCGGCCCTCTTCCCGAGGGCTGGGAAGGCTCCCACTGCAGCAGGGCCTACCTGCTCTGAATTGCTGCTCCCGGAGCCGACGTCGTCCCCCGCACGATGAGACGGGGCGTCAGGACGTCGTTGTGGGGCTCGGACCGTCCAGCGATCCGCTCGAGCAGCAGCTTCGCGGCAATCGCTCCCATCTCGTGGCCAGACTGGTCGACACTCGTCAAGGAGATCGGGGTGAACGACCCCATGGGCGAGTTGTCGTATCCGGCGACCGAAACGTCCTCCGGAATCCGGACGCCTTCCTCCCAGAGGTAGCTCAGGATTCCGAATGCTGCGACATCTGCGCCCGCATGGACTGCAGTCGGCCTAGGACTTGCTTCCAGGATCCGCCTGGCCGCATCCCGTCCTCCCTCAAGGCTCCATACACCGGGGACGAACAGCAGGTCGTCGCTGAGTCCGTGTCTCCCCATCGCCTCCTCGAACCCCCGTGCACGGGCCGATTCGGGCAGGTTCAGCCGGTCTGCCGGATGCTCGTTCGTCAGGAACGCGATCCGCCGGTGACCGAGGGAAACCAGATGGTCGACTATGAGAGCCGAACCCAGTTCGTCGTCACCCGAAACGGTGTCGTAGTGCTCCGAGGGGCCGTGGGGACCGATGACGACCATGGGCACCTGCTCGCCGATCCGCTCAAGGTGCTCCTCACGCCCGCGGGGTGCGATCAGGATCAGGCCGTCCATCTGATGGTCAATCAGGGAGTCGATGACGGAGTTCTGCGACTCTTCCCCGGCGGTGGCCGGCGCGATCTGCAGCTCGTAGCCCTGACTGCCGAAGACCTCGACCATGCCTTGGATCAGCAGGCTGAAGAACGGGTTCTCAATGTCCGAGAGCATGACCCCCACGGTGAACATCGGCCCTCTCATGCCCCTGGCGAGACGGTGCGGCCTGTAGGAGAGGGCTTCGACGGATGCGTTCACCCGCTCCTTCATCGCGGAACTGACGCCGGGAGCGCCCCGGAGCACCTTCGAGACCGAAGCGATGGAGACTCCGGCGTGGTGGGCAACATCGATGATGGTCGCCCGCCTCCCAGAGCGGTCCCCCTCGCCAGCGGCTACACCTAGCATCCTGACCTCCATTCCCCTACGGCAGGCTAAATCCGCCTCCTATGTAACGTTATCCAACTGTAGCTCCTCACGGAGGCGGCCCAGCCACCCAGTGGACAACCCTGAGGCTGGACCACCGCTCATAGCGCACTGCGCGTCTCTTCCCGGGGAACTGGCTCACGGGCGAGGACAGGCGTTGCTCGGCCCCTCAGGATCAGCCCGAGGGCCAGCGTCGCTGTGGCGGACGTCGCGATGAGTACAAGCCCGACCGCCAGGGGAGATCCACCGTCGAGACTCGAGAGCGGCGAGATGAGCGACGCCAGCGAGAAATTGCCGGACCCGAGCAGCGCAGCTGCCGTTCCTGCCCGGAGGCGGTGCCTTTGAAGGGCAATGACCTGGACCACGGGCATGCTTGCCCCGGCCGAGAAGAGGAATATGAACATCCCGACAGTGAAGCAGGGCAGGCCCCAGCCGAACACGTCCGCCACGACGCCTCCGAGGCCTCCGCCGACGCCTAACGGAAGGGCCCACCCGAGCACGGGGAACAGGGGCCTTCTCCTGAGGACCAATGCTGAGATCTGCGAACCGAGGGCGAATGCGGACGCATTGACCGCGAAGACGATCCCATAGGCGCCCGCGTCGAGGCCGTAGGTGTGTTCGAAGACGAAAGGGGATGCCGAGAGGTAGGCGAAGACGCCAGCACACACCATTGCTCCCACCAGGAGCGCACCGTTGAAGGAGCGGTCGCGAAGGACGCTCTGGTAGCGTCCCAGCATAGATCGCACGGGTGCCCGAGACTCCTGGCGAGGAGGCCGGAGGGTCTCCGGCACGGCCACGGCGCATACGCACATCATGACTGCGCCATACACGGCCAGAGCCTCGAAGATCCCCCGCCAGTCCGCCATCCGCAGGAGCAATGAACCGACGAATGGGGCGAGCACGGGCGCCAGGCCGCTGAGCAGAGCCAGTCTGGCAAGAACCCCGACCAGACGCGGGCCGTTGAAGGCATCACGGGCGATCGCCGAAGCCACCACTGCCGCCCCCGCAGCGCCGAATCCCTGAAGGACCCTCAGCGCGAGCATCCAGTCCACACTGCCGACTGAGGCGAGCGCGATGCTGGCGGCCACATGCAATCCTGTCGCCGCCAGCATCGGCTTCCGCCTCCCGAACGAATCGCTCACGGCTCCGACGACAAGCTGGCCTGCAGCCACCCCCAGAAGAGCAGCCGAGACCGAGGCCTGGATCTCGCCTGCCGTTGCCCCGAGATCCTCAGACATGCGGGGGAAGGCTGGGAGGTACAGATCGGTTGTCAGAGGGCCCAGCACGACGAGGAATGCGAGGGCCGCTACTGCCATCGGATTCAGAATCGATGCTGGACCGCCAGGTTCAGAGGCGCGATTCATCTAGCGTTCGAGCAGCAGGAAGTTCCGAGGCTCGGTGCCCTCGGGGTCCCAGATGGAACCGGAAGGCGTAGTGTCCGGGACCGCATTCGAAGGGGGTGCTGCCCTCGATGTCGAAGACGGCGGTGGTTCCGGGCGGGACCTCGGCCTCCACCAGCATTGTTCCCTCTTGGAGTGCCCAGTCGACGGACGCGAGGCCGTGGGGAGTCAGGTGCGAGGCTCCAGCGTCGCGGATGCTTCCCCGGGGGCGCGGTGCGATTCGGATCCGCCGGTATCCCGGCGCGTCCGGTGACAGTCCGGCCACCGTGGAGTGCAGCCAGGACGCGACGGCTCCGAGTGCGTAGTGGTTGAACGAGGTCATCTCGCCCGGGTTGATCCGCCCGTCCGGGAGCATGCTGTCCCATCGCTCCCAGATCGAGGTCGCCCCCATGGCCACCGCATAGAGCCATGAAGGGCACTCTGTTTGGAGCAGCAGTGCGTAGGCGTCGTCGATCGCCTGAGCCTGTGTGAGCGCCTGAAGGATAAGAGGGGTGCCCACGAATCCGGTCGCGATGTGGTGGCCCGATTCCCTCACCAGCTCCACAAGTCGTCGCGATACGGCTGCCCTCTGCACGTCGGTGGCGGCCAGATCGAGGCACAGCACGATGGCGTGGGCGGTCTCGGAGTCGCTCCTGACCCGTCCGTCCTCGGCGAGATAGGACGCGCGGAAGGCTTCCGCCACTTCTCCTGCCAGGGCCCTGTACTTCTCTGCGTCCTGCCTGTGTCCGAGGAGTTCGGCCGCGCGTGAGAGCAGACGGGCGGAGTGCGCGAAGTAGGCTGTCGCGACCAGGGCGGGATCTGTGCGGCCTCGTGCGGGGTCGTCGGGTGGCGCGGAAGGGTCGAGCCAGTCGCCGAATTGGAAGCCCGTGTCCCAGACCCGCGAGGGCCAGACCAGTTGCGTCACGCCGTCAACCCAGCGCTTCATCAGCCCATAGTTCTCGGCGAGGATCTGCTCGTCCCCTGTTGCCTCGTAGAGGGCGAAGGGGACAAGTGTGGCCGCATCCCCCCACACCGCGGCGTGGACATGTCCGAACTGCGGGTTGAGTGCCGCGGCGCCAGGCGGAAACGGCACCTTGGGCACGAAGATGGGGATTGCGCCGTCGTCGTCCTGCTCGAGAGCCACATCGCGCAGCCAGCCCCGCAGCATTTCTGTGCAGTCGTAGAGGAAGGCAGCTGTGGGTGCGAAGATCGCGATGTCTCCGGTCCATCCCAGCCGCTCGTCGCGTTGCGGGCAGTCTGTGGGGATCGAGACGAAGTTCCCGCGCATGCTGGCCACGACGTTCTCGTGCAGCTTCCTGACCTGCTCGTGGGATGTCCTGAACCAGCCTGTCCGCTCCATATCCGTATGGACGAAGACGGCGTCGATGTCCTCGGTCCGCGGTTCGCCCTGGGGCCACCCCTCGACTTGGAGGTAGCGGAATCCGTGGTACGTGAAGGAAGGCTCCCACGACTCCTGACCACCGCCACGGAGGATGTAACGATCGGTCGAGGCTGCGCTGCGGAGGGGACGCACACCGAGTTCGCCGTCCTCGAGCACTTCCGCATACCTCAGGGTGACTTGGCTTCCCGCCGGACCTTGGACGCGGAGGCGCGCCCAGCCGACGAGGTTCTGCCCGAAGTCGACTACGACCTTGCCGCTGGGGGTCTTGAAGATGCTGCGTGCCCCGATCGTCTCGGTGCGGCGGACGGGCGGACCGGTACGCGCCTCAAGTCGGGCGAGCTCGTAATCCTGATGCCCGACCGGCCTCCAGCCGAAGTCCTCGGACAGCTCAGCTTCGAGGCGGGCGTCGTGCGTCTCGCCGTCGTAGAGGTCGGCAGCCAGCGTCGGGCCGGGCCGCCATCTCCAGGACGAATCAGTGACAATCGAGGTTGTTGTGCCGTCCGGGGCAGCCATCTCGAGCTGCGCGATGACTGATGGGTTCGTTCCGTACACTGCGCGCTGGCCGAAGAAGCCGAGCCTGCCGGAGTACCACCCGTCCCCGACCTCTGCCTCGAGGACGTTCCTGCCGGCCTTCATCAAGGCGGTGACGTCATAGGTGTCGTAGACGAGGCGGTGCTCGTAGCTCTGCCACCCGGGGCTGAGGACATCCTCGGTGACGGTCTGGCCGTTCAGCCGCAGGCGGCCGATTCCGAGGAAGGTGACGTAGAGGCGCGCCGAGCGCGGAAGCACGTTCAGATCGAAGACGCGTCGGAACACCGGAACCGATTTGCATGGCTCGTCAGAACCAATGAAGCGCGCGCGCCAGTCCTCCGGAGTGAGGAGCCCTGCCTCGACGACGGCGGGCGCACCCCAGTCCGTGGTCCGTCCGCCTTCCAGGACGGCCCGCACCTGGACGATGCGACTTTCGCGGGAAGCGAGTTCGGGACCGAACCATGGCACGAGGTGGTGATCTTCCGCAGCAGCCTGCGTCCGCCACTCCCGCCCGTCCGCGGCCCGGGACCTGAGCTGGAAGCCCGCGATGCCGGCAGCATGATCTGGAGCGACCTGCCACGAGATCCGGGGCGCACGCGAGCCGGCGCCGAGATGGCCGTGCTCGAATCGCACAGGTCCGGGCGCCCACGAGTAAGGAGCTGTCATCCCTTCAGAGCCCCCTCGGTCAGACCGGCGAGAACTTGGCGCTGGGCGATGAGGTAGGCGATCACGAGAGGAAGGCTTGTCATGACGACGTGGGCGAACACGAGGTTCCAGTTCAGTCCGTGCTCCCCGGAGCTGGCGAAGGAGTAGAGCGTGAGCGGCAGGGTCGAGTTGTCGCTCGTGCGCAGCAGCAGGAGCCCGAAGAAGAAGTCGTTCCAGACGGTGATCACCAGCAGGACGGCGCCGACGAAGAGGATCGGGCGCAGCAGGGGCAGCATCACCGAGAAGTAGGTCCGCATCCGCGAAGCCCCGTCAATCGCCGCGGCCTCCTCGAGATCGGTCGGCAGCCCGCGGATGAAGCCGGTGGTCAGGAAGATGATGCCGCCCATCCGGGTCCCGATGTTCATCAGGGCGTAGCCGGCGATCGACCCATCCAGGTGGAGGGTTGTCAGGACGTAGATCGTAGGGATGATGGCGGGCGGCAGCAGGATCGACAGCGCGGTCATGTAGAAGAAGAACTGCGTCGCCCGTGAAGTGCTCCGGGCATAGCCCCAAGCTGCCAGCGAGCCGAGCAGGAGGACCACCGCGATCGTGGGGATCGCGACGAGCAGGCTGTTCTTCAGGCCGGTCAGGTAGTTGCCGGTGACGAAGACGGCCGAATAGTTCTGGACGAGGGCCCACTGCTTCGGCAGCGCAAGCGAGAGCTGCGATGCCTCCCCCACCGGTTTGAAGGAGTTCACGATCAGGAGCCACAGCGGCACCCCTACCCAGGGCACTGCGAAGGCGGTGACGATCACGTACTTGAGGACGCCCAGTGCGCGGCGCCGAGCTGGCGCGGCGGTCCGGGGGGCGACTGTGGTATGCCGTGTGGCGACTGCGGTGCTCATGCGACTTCCCTCCGTCGCAGCCACGACACCAGTGGCACGGTGATTGCGATGACGATGACGGTCACGGTCAGGCTGAGCGAGCTTGCCGTGCCGTAGAAGCTGGAGCCGAACTGCTGCTGCAGTGCGACATTCAAGGTGGTGGTCGAGTTCCCCGGTCCGCCGCTGGTCGTCGAAGCGATCACGTCGTAGGCGCTGAGCGCGCCGATCAGGGTGGTGGCGATATTGAAGGTGAACGCTGGTGCCAGCAGTGGGAAGCTGACCTTCCAGAAGCGCTTCCACGGCCCCGCGCCGTCGAGCTCGGCGGCTTCGAGCAGGCTGTCCGGGATGCTGTTGAGCCCCGCGATGTAGACCAGCGTGGCGATGCCGGACCACTTCCAGCCGTCGATGAAGGCCACTGTCACGAGGGCGCTGACCGGGTGGCCGAGCCAGGCGTAGTTGAATCCGGGGATGACGAGCCCGATCACCTGGTTCATCGGGCCGGAGGGATCGACGATGGCCCGCCAGATGAAGCCCGCGGCGAGCGGCGAGATCAGCACCGGGAGGAAGAAGATCGACCTGAAGAGCGAGTTGACCGCAGTCGTCTTGCGCAGGG
>NZ_JTDL01000005.1 GCF_000802235.1 Sinomonas humi | reverse complement strand
TCGCGGAACTTCGTGACGCTGAAGATCACGACCGACGAGGGCATCACGGGCATCGGCGATGCGACCCTGAACGGGCGGGAGCTCGCGGTCGCGGCGTACCTGAAGGAGCATGTCGCCCAGCTGCTGATCGGCAAGGATCCGCACATGATCGAGGACACCTGGCAGTTCCTGTACCGGTCCTCGTACTGGCGTCGGGGCCCGGTGACGATGGCCTCGATCGCGGCGGTGGACATGGCGCTGTGGGACATCAAGGGCAAGGTCGCGAACCTGCCGGTGTACCAGCTCCTCGGCGGCGCGTCCCGGCGGGGGCTGCGGGCGTACGGGCACGCCTCCGGGACGGACCTGCCCTCGCTGTTCGACTCGATCCGGCACCACCTCGAGCTCGGCTACAAGTCGATCCGGGTCCAGACGGCGATCCCGGGGATCAAGGCCGTGTACGGCGTGGCCGCCCAGGCGCAGGCCTCCGGGGAGCGGTACGACTACGAGCCGGCCGGGCGCGGGGCGTTCCCGCAGGAGGAGGACTGGGACACCCGGGCGTACCTCAAGCACCTGCCGACCGTCTTCGAGGCCGTGCGCAACGAGTTCGGCCCGGACATCCCGCTCCTGCACGACGGGCACCACCGCATGACCCCGATCCAGGCCGCGAAGCTGGGCAAGGCGCTCGAGCCGTACGACCTGTTCTGGCTCGAGGACTGCACCCCCGCGGAGAACCAGGAGGGGCTGCGCCTCGTGCGCCAGCAC
>NZ_JTDL01000049.1 GCF_000802235.1 Sinomonas humi | reverse complement strand
CCCGCAGCTGCGGGCTGGTCACGACGTCCTCGACTTCCATGACGGACTTCGCGGCCACGCGCAGCAGGACGTCGGCTGCCCTCAGGACGGCGTCGACCTGCTCGTGCTGCCCCCGGAATCCCTTGTTCTCCACGGCCCCAGTATCCCCTCGCCCCTTGCGTGGCCGCAAAGCTTGCGCCAGCACACGAGTCCCGGCAGTCCTTCCAGCAGTCGTTCCAGCAGTCCTTCCAGCAGTCGTTCCAGCAGTCGTTCGAGCAGTCGTTTCCCTTTGGAATAGGAGAGTGAGCCCATGCCATCCCAGACAGTCGCCGACTACCTTCTGAGCCGCCTGCGCCAGTGGGGTGTGGAGAACGTGTTCGGCTTCCCGGGCGACGGGATCAACGGGATTCTGGCCGCGTTCGGGCGGGCCGATGACAGGCCCCGGTTCGTCCAGGCCCGGCACGAGGAGATGGCCGCGTTCGAGGCGGTGGGGTATGCGAAGTTCACCGGCCGGGTCGGGGTGTGCATGGCGACCTCGGGCCCGGGCGCGATCCACCTGCTCAACGGGCTCTACGACGCCAAGCTCGACCACGTCCCGGTGG
>NZ_JTDL01000048.1 GCF_000802235.1 Sinomonas humi | reverse complement strand
GTCCGGTGCCGGTGCCGCCGAGGACGCGCTGAGGACAGCGAGCCTTCCCGCCGGGCGGGTGCAATAATCACGGCATGCCCGAGGAGAAGGTGACAGGACCGGCCTCATACTTCCCGTCGATCGAGAAGAAGTACGGCCAGCCGATCAGCCATTGGATGGCCGAGCTGGAGGCCGTGTCTGATCTGAAGCACATGGACCAGGTCGCCTTCCTGAAGGAGAAGTTCGGCATGGGCCACGGTCATGCCAACGCCCTCGTGGGGTGGTACCGGCAGCACCACCGGCCCTGACCCCAGCCGAGGGTCAGCCTGTAGGCCCGGTCGCGGGGGTGCAGGCTGCGGGGGTGCCGTAGTCGAGCCAGGACGGCAGGGCCTTGGTGAACGCGGCGCGCACGGCGGGGTCCTTGGTGGCGGTCCAGTCGACGGTGGCGTTGACCTCGGACTCGTACTTGTCCCATTCGAACCAGTTGACCATCTTCAGGTCGGGGAATCTGGCGGGGATGTCGGGGGCGAGGACCTGGTCCCACCAGGCCTGCTTGACCGTCAGCGCGTCCGAGGTGTCGCGGCTGGTGTTCACCAGGGCCGCGGTCTCGGCGATCGCGACGGGCTTGGCGTGCCTGATCCCGTAGTCCGTGTAGAAGTCCGGGACGGCGAGGTCGTTGCCGCCGGCGCCGTTGTAGGTGCCGGTGAGCTGCTGGGCGAACTTGCCGGGCTCGGGGACCACGTTCGCGCCCCAGGGGTAGGTGTTGCCCCAGTGGTAGAGGGACATCCCGACCCAGTCCACGGCGGCGTCGCCGGGCCAGTACGGGGCGTACGGGTCGTCGCGGCCGTCGAGGACCCCGTCGTGGTTGGTGTCCAGGGCCGCGAAGTCCGCCGTGCCCTTCTTCGCCTCGTACTTCCCACCCGCGAAGGGGTAGCCGCCGCCGTAGTTCGGGGCCCACATCGTCGCGGACGACGGCGCGGCGTGCACTGCCGCGGCGACCTTGTCGAATGCGGCGACGTACTCGCCCGGCTGTTCGCCCCACTCGTACCAGGAGCCGTTCATCTCCTGCCCGAATCGCACGATCACGGGCACCCCCGAGTCGTTGATCCCCTTCAACAACGCAGTCAGGTCTCCGAGGGCCGAGGGCGCAGAAGCCGCGGCGAGGCCGGCGTGCGGCTCCAGGGTCAGCAGCAGGGTCGCGCCCTGCCTGCGGACCTGGTCGGCCGCGCCCTGGATGTTCTTCCGGTCCGTGTCCGTGAACGGGAACCCCGAGAACGACACGGCCACGGCCGGGTGATGCCCCAGAGCCGTGGCGTAGCCGGAGAGTTGCTCGTTGCCCCAGTCCAGGTTCACCCCGTACAGCACCCCGTGCGCGGGTCCCGTCGGGCGGGCCGGGACGGGACATGGCGTGGAGGCAGACGAGGCCGCGGGCGGCGCGGGAGCGGAGCAGCCGGCCAGGGCGGCGGCCAGGACCCCCGCGGCAAGGGGCACCAAGGCGGATCGGATGGCTGTGGACACAGGCGACACCCTAGCCGGTTCCGTGCTCCCGTCCTCGCAGATCCTCCCGGCACCTGGCCGGGGCGGAAGCGCAGCAGACGGACGGCATCGCGTCTCTTGACCTTGGGCCAGATGCGGGCCGCCCTGTGAGTCCCTCGGGTTTGGCGTTCCCTGTCAACTTCTGCGTGTTGGAGCGTGTCAGTGGTCCAAGGCCCTTGAAACTGGCTTCGGGATCGTCTTCCGGTGGTGGAGTCACCTCTCCGAGTCCCTGGG
>NZ_JTDL01000047.1 GCF_000802235.1 Sinomonas humi | reverse complement strand
GTCCTGAGGGCAGCCGACGTCCTGCTGCGCGTGGCCGCGAAGTCCGTCATGGAAGTCGAGGACGTCGTGACCAGCCCGCAGCTGCGGGTGCTGGTGCTCATCGCGCTGCGCGGCCCGCAGAACCTCGGCGCCGTCGCCCGCGAGCTCGGCGTGCACGCCTCCAACGCGACCCGCACCTGCGAACGGCTCGTCCTGGCCGGGCTCCTGAGCCGGCGCGAGGACCCCGCCGACAGGCGCTTCCTCCAGCTCGACCTCACCCCCGAGGGCAGGAACCTCGTCGAGACCGTGATCGGACACCGCCGCAGGGCCATCGCCGAAGTCCTCCAACGCGTCCCCCCCGACGCCAGGGAATCCGTCGCCACCGCCATGGCCGCCTTCGCCGACGCCGACGGCGGCCAAGGCACCCAAGACGGCCGCTTCACCCTCGGACCCAGAAACTGACCCGAGGGGTTTCATCGGGTGGCCTTGCGCCAGAGGGCGCCGGCGGTGGTGGCCAGCCCGGCCAGGAGCGCGCCCGAGACGGCAGCGACGAGGCCGTGGTGGTGCGAGGCCTTGAGCTGGTAGCTGCGGGGGGAGGACTTGTCGTCGAAGATCCCGTGGGCCCCGAAGTCCCGGTCGGCGTCCGCGGGCTCCCACAGGTTCACCGGCTGGTCCGGATCCCGCGGGGCGGAGGTCTGCTGGGACTTGAAGCCGGTCCTGGCCAGGTACCGGTCCAGCAGCCCGGGCACGACCGCGTTCGCGATCAGGGTCGCGGCCGTGCTCCCGCCCACCCAGTACTCCCGCCGCTCGGGGTGGGCCGCGGCGTAGACGACCCCGCGGGCCGCGACCTCGGGCTGGTAGATCGGCGGCACGGGCTGGGCCTGGTGCGGCAGGCGCGAGAGGACCCAGGAGAACTGCGGGGTGTTCACCGCCGGCATCTGCACCATCGTGTTCCGGATCCCGCTCCTCTCGTGCAGCAGCTCGGTCCGCAGGGCCTCGTTGAACCCCTGGATCGCGTGCTTGGCACCGCAGTACGCCGTCTGCAGCGGGATCCCCCGGTAGG
>NZ_JTDL01000046.1 GCF_000802235.1 Sinomonas humi | reverse complement strand
TGTGGGGGCTGGGAGAGGTCCGCCGGTACTCGCCTGACGGCGAGCTCACCGAGAGCGTGTCCGTGCCGGCCCCCCATACCTCGAGTGTCGTCTTCGCCGGACCCGAACTCGACACCCTGGTCATCACCACTGCGACACAGGATCTCACCGACGCCCAGCTGGCCGAGTATCCGGCCTCCGGCCGTCTCTTCACCGCAAGACCAGGAGTCCACGGACTCCCCCAGCCGCTCTGGAGCGGCCTCCCCCTTCCGCCCACCAACCCAGTGAGGAACGAATGAAACTCCTGCGCATCGGCGAGACCGGCGCCGAGAAGCCCGCCGCCCTCGTCGACGAGGACACCTACGTCGACCTGTCCGACGTCGTCGCCGACTTCGACGAGGCGTTCTTCGGCACAGACGGCATCGAGCGAATCCGCCCCGTCGTCGCCCACCGGACGGCAGCCGGCCGCACACAGGCAATCGGGACCCAGCGGATCGGCGCCCCGATCGCCCGCCCGCACCAGATCATCTGCGTGGGCCTGAACTTCAGCGACCACGCCGCCGAGACTGGGCAGGCCGTCCCCAGCGAGCCGATCCTGTTCACGAAGTCCCCCAACACGCTCGTCGGCCCCTACGACGACGTCCGAATTCCCCGAGGCGCCACGAAGACCGACTGGGAGGTCGAGCTCGGCATCGTGATCGGCAAGCGGGCAAGCTACCTCGACTCCGTCGAGGCCGCGCGGGACGTGATTGCCGGTTGGACCCTCGTCAACGACGTCTCCGAGCGCGCCTTCCAGATGGAGCGCAACGGGCAGTGGCTCAAGGGAAAGTCCGCCGAGACCTTCAACCCGGCCGGCCCCTGGCTCGTGACCCAGGACGAGATCGACGACGTCCGCTCGCTCGAAATGTGGCTCGACGTCAACGGCACCCGCCGGCAGAACGGCTCGACGGCAACCATGATCTTCGACCCGTTCTTCATCGTCCACTACATCAGCCAGTTCATGGTCCTCGAACCGGGAGACCTGATCAACACCGGCACCCCTCCCGGCGTCGGAATGGGATTCACCCCCCAGGTCTGGCTCAACGCCGGCGACGTCATGGAGCTCGGCATCGAAGGGCTCGGCCGGCAGCGGCAGAACGTCGTGGCGCACCGATGAAGGCCTTCGTCGTCCGCGGTCCGCACGACGTCGGAGTCGATGACGTCTCCGAACCGGTCGCGGGCCCCGGGGAAGTCCTGATCGACGTGCGACAGGTCGGAGTGTGCGGCACCGACGTCGAGTTCTACACCGGCGAGATGCAGTACCTCCACGACGGCCATGCTGAGTTCCCGATCCGGCTCGGCCACGAATGGATGGGCGTCGTGGCCGAGGCCGGAGAGGGCGTGGACGCGTCATGGGTCGGACGCCGCGTCACCGGCGACACCATGATCGGGTGCGGTCACTGCGACCGCTGCCGCGACGACCGCCACCACGTGTGCGAGGACCGCTTCGAACTGGGGATCCGAGGCGGAATGCCGGGAGCCCTTGCCGAGCGCATGGCCTACCCTGCGCGGTACCTGCACGCCCTGCCGGACTCGGTCGATGACACCGCCGGCGCCCTGGTCGAGCCCGCCGGCAATGCGCTCCGCTCCGTCTGGGGAGCGCAGGCCGGGGACGGAGACACGGTCCTCGTGCTCGGGGCGGGGACAATCGGCCTCCTGACCGCCATGTTCGCCAAAGCGGCCGGAGCAGAAGTCCACCTCATGGGCCGCAGCCCAGCCTCCCTCGACTTCGCACGCTCGCTCGGCTTCCACCATGCGTGGACCGCGGAGTCCCTGCCGGATCTGCCCTGGGACGCAGTGATCGATGCCTCCAACGCCCCCCAGCTTCCGGCGAAGGCCGTCGAGCTCGTCGAACCGGGCAAGCGCGTGGTCTTCGTGGGTCTGGCCGGCAGCCCCAGCCTCGTGGACACCCGCAGCCTCGCACTTAAGGACGTCACCGCCGTCGGCATCCTCGGCGCCAGCCAAGGGCTCGGCGGCGCAATCCGCGCCTTCGCCGACGGCGCCGTCGACCCGCGCCCACTCGTCTCGGCCGTCATCGGGATCGACGAGCTGGCCGGCATCCTCTCCGGAGACAAGCCTGACAACACGGGCCCAGGTCCCAAGATCCACATCGCCTTTCCAGAGAAGGGAACCCCATGAGACGAGCAGTCATCACCGGCGGAGCAAGTGGCCTCGGCGCAGCGACCGCATCGAAACTCCGCACTGAAGGCATAGAGGTGACGACCATCGACGTCGCCGGCGACCGTGATGTACACCTTGACGTGACCGACGACGCAGCCTTGGCCCAGGCCGTGGACTTTGTAGGATCCGTCGACATCCTCGTCAACTCGGCCGGGATCGTCGGCCCCAACAAGCCCTTGCTCGATACCGCCTCCGACGAGTGGCGGCGGGTGCTCGACGTCAACGTCCTCGGCACCGCGGCAACCATGCGTGCCTTCGTCCCCCAGATGGTGGAGCGCGGATGGGGCCGCGTCGTCAACTTCGCGAGCATGGCCGGCAAGGACGGAAACCCCAACCTCTCGATCTACTCCGCCTCCAAGGCCGCCGTCATCGCACTGACCAAGGCCGCGGGGAAGGAGCTCGCCACCACCGGGGTCCTGGTCAACGCCATCGCGCCAGCCGTCATCGCCACCCCTATGAACGACGACACCGCGCCCGAGGTCCTCGCCCACATCACGAGCCTCATCCCGATGAAGCGAGTGGGCCGGCCCGAGGAGGTTGCGAACCTCGTCGCCTGGCTGGCCTCGGACGCTGTCAGCTTCTCCACAGGTGCGGTCTACGACATCAGCGGCGGCCGCGCCACCTACTGAGCAAGGCTCCGAACAGGATCAGCAGAAAAGGATGAGGTGATACAGCAGATGCTGGCAATGGAAGGAATGGTCGCCGTCGTGACCGGGGGCGCCTCGGGGATCGGCGCAGCCATCGTCGAGCGGCTTCGCGACGAGGGCGCCACACTGGCGGTCCTCGACCGCGATGTTTCCGGCGTGCCGGAGGGCTTCGTTGCGGATGTGGGCGACGACGACTCCGTCCGCAACGCGATCACCGCGATCGCCGAGCGGCACGGGCGGATCGACATCCTCGTCAACAACGCGGGCATCGGGGCCCAGGGAAGCGTCGAGGCGAACGACGACGAGGAGTGGCACCGTGTGTGGGACGTGAACGTGGTCGGGATCGCCCGGGCCACCCGGGCGGCTCTCCCCTACTTGCGCCAGTCGCCCTCGGCATCGATCGTCAACATGGCCTCGGTCGTCGCGACAGTCGGCCTGCCGCAGCGAGCCCTCTACGGCGCGACGAAGGGCGCCGTAGTATCGCTGACCCGGGCGATGGCGGCTGATCACCTCCGCGAAGGCATCCGCGTCAACGCCGTCGCTCCGGGCACCGTGGACACACCGTGGGTCGCGCGCCTGATGGAAGCCACAGGCGACCCGGCCGCGACAAGGGAGGCGCTCGAGGAACGCCAGCCGCACCATCGACTGGTACGGCCTGAGGAAGTTGCAGATGCGGTGGCCTATCTCGCGAGCCCCCGATCGGGATCGACGAACGGGATAGTGCTTGCCGTCGACGGAGGGCTGCCCGCGGTCAAGGTGTAGCCGCGTCTTCCTCGGGGGCGGTGGCCGAGCGAAGGCCCGGAACAATCGACTCGAGAAACCTCTGGAGCACGCCTGATGGCAGAGGCTTGTCGCGGTTGAAGAGCCATTGCAGATGCAACCCGTCGGAAAGGGCGACGAACCCGGAGGCGAGGTCCTCCGGGGACAGCGAGGACTCGAGCGCGCCCTGATCCGCGAGCGATTGGAAAGCGGTAACGACGTACTGGTGCAGCATCTCGTAGCGGGATGCGAAATGCGCGTGTGCCGGATGACTCGGAGACGTGGATTCGGCGATGAGCGCTGCCTGGAGCTCGAGCGTGTTGGGGCTCTTCTCCAACCACTTCTGCTGCTCGATGAGGGCTCCAAGACTGCGCAGGTCACCCTGGGCGGGAAAGTCGGCACCGGTCCGCTCCTCCTGGCGAGCGAGGACGCCGGTGAGCAGCTCGGACTTCGAGGGGAAGTGATGGACCAGCCCGCGTTCACTGATCTCGGCGCGTGCGGCGACCTGTTTGACGGTAGATGCGAGGAAGCCGTTCTCAGCGAATACCGCCTCTGCTGCATCCAGGATCCGGTCTCGAGTCGCGGCCGTCTTCGCGTACGGGCCGCGAGGCCCCTCCCGACCCGCCATCGATCTCCCTTCGGCCTGACACGCCTCGTGGCGAATTCAGTCTGGCCAAACTACCATCGGGGCGCGAATTCGGCTTAATTCCTCAGCGTCGGGCCTTACAAGGTGTGCGATCCGTAGCGGGCGCTCGTGACGGTCACCTCGCCCTCGAGGACCTCCACGCCCCACACGCGGCCGGTGAACCCGCCCGCGACCTCGGTGGAGAGGTAGCGGCCGTCGAACTCGCCGAGCGGCACTTCCCTGCCCTCGACCAGCAGAGCGAACCCGACGAGGTCTGGCTCCGGGTGAGCGCCCCAGGGTTGAGGCGCCGGGCGCTGGCGAGCATGCACCTTGACCGTGAGTTGAGACTGACCCGTCATGGGTATGCGGGTCGGTGTGCCGACGACTGGCCCCACGTGAAGGACGACCTCTGCGGAATGGCGGTCGGCCTCAAGGCCGTACCAATGGTCATCGTCGAGTCTGACGAGCACGCGAGCCCGCCCTCTGGATACGTCGAGACAGAGCTCCGCCGTCCATTCCGGGTCGAGAGAGCGAGTCGCCAGCAGGGCCGGTGAGTCCCGTTCCGCGCCATGGGTCAGCCGCAAGCCGTCGGGCACCGCGGCAGTGAAGGATGCCGGGCCGGCACCGGGCGAGATCCAGCGCGGGTGCAGATGTTCGCCGGTGAAGTCGTCCGTGAAACTGTGGACCTGAGCCGGGACGACAAAGCGATCCTCGCGGATGACAGGCCATCCATCGACCCAGTCCAACCCGGCAATGAATGTCTCGCGCCCATTCACGTGGAAACCGTGGCCTGTCCCGCGGGGCCGGACGCCGAGGTAGACGATGGCCCACCCGCCGTCGGCCGTCTGGACGAGGTCCGCATGGCCCGTGTTCTGCACCGGATCGTCCGTGCTGCGATGGGTGAGGATCGGGTTGGTGGGCGCCCCCTCGTAGGGACCGCGAAGCGACCGCGAGCGGGCAACGCTGACGACGTGGCCGCGCTCGGTTCCACCCTCGGCGACGAAGAGGTACCACCAGCCGCCGATCCTGTACAGGTGCGGGGCCTCGGTGTGTGGCAGACCCGTCCCGGCCCAGAGAATCGCCGGCTCGTCCAGGAAGGCGCCGGTCCTGAGGTCGACGGGAGCGCTTGCGATGCCCGAGAGATCCGGATGGAAGGACTTCCAGGACAGATGGGCCGTTCCTTCGCCATCCCAGACAAGGTCGGGGTCGATGCCCACGGCCTCGGGGACGAACACAGGGTCGGACCATGGACCCTCGGCCAGAGCTGAGTTCACGATCAG
>NZ_JTDL01000045.1 GCF_000802235.1 Sinomonas humi | reverse complement strand
GCGGGAGCGTGCGATGGGTTGAGAGTAGGTTCTGGTTGCGCGGGGGTCAGAGGTCGAGGACGATGCGGGGCGAGCGCGAGCGGCTCACGCAGATCATCATCGTGTTGCAGGCGGCGCGCTCTTCCTCCTCGAGGTAGTCGTCGCGGTGGTCTGGCTCGCCTGCGAGCACTCTCGTCTCGCACGTGCCGCAGTAGCCCGCTTCGCATGAGAAGGGGACGTCAGGGCGCGCTTGGCGCACGACGTCCAGTAGAGTGCGCTCCGGTGGCACGGTGAGCACCGTTCCCGATTGGGCGAGCTCGACTTCGAACTCGCCGCCGTGCTGAGAGGTCGGGGGAGCGGGGGGCGTCTGCTGCGCACCGAAGCGCTCCACGTGCAGTTCGCGCGGCGGGTTCGAGGCGACGCAGGCCTGCTCGGCGGCTGCGATCATGGGTTCGGGCCCGCAGCAGTAATACTGGGCTCCGTCCGGCCCCTCCGCGGCGATCGCGGCGAGGTCGATGATGCCGTGCACATCCTGCGGAAGGATGTGGATGTTGCCCTCGTCGAGCAGGGCCAGTTCGTCCCGGAATGCCATGTGCTCGAGCGTCCGCCCGCCGTAGTAAAGGGTCCATGGGGTGCCGGCGGCGCTGGCCGCCCGGATCATGGCCAGGATCGGTGTGATCCCGATGCCCCCTGCGAGGAACACGTAGGCAGGGGCGGGTCGGAGCGGGAAGTTGTTCCGGGGCCCACGGATGTCGATGGTCCTGCCCTCGAGGGCCGTCTCGTGCACCTCCACCGACCCCCCGCGGCCGGTGTCAACCCGCAGGACGCCCACCCGGTAGCGCCCGCGGTCGTCGGCGGGGCCGCACAGGGAATACTGGCGGATCAAGCCGCTGGGCAGGATCAGATCGATGTGGGCGCCGGGTTCCCAGGCGGGGAGGTCGGCGCCGCTCGGGTCCGTGAGGGTCAGGCTGAGCACCGAGCTGGCTTCCGCGGTGACCTTCTCGATGAGCACAGTGCGGCGGGCTGTGCGCTCTTCGACGCCCGCTACCGCAGTCATGCGCCTGCCGCCTTGCTCGGGCGGATCTTCGACAATTCCATGATCTCTGGCCTCCGGTTGAGTTCCTTGCTGGACTGCGGGCGCTGGCCCGTGAGGCGCCGCGTCGCGATCCCAGAACCATCGAGACGCCCTCGTCCGGTGTGGACCGTTCATCTTTCGGGCTGTTCCGTATGGCTTTCATTAACCATAAACAACTGAGAT
>NZ_JTDL01000044.1 GCF_000802235.1 Sinomonas humi | reverse complement strand
AGCGCCTCCGCCTCGCCCGGTTCGAGCCTGAGCGTGAGCGGGGTGCGGACGCCGTGGTCCGCGGAGACCGCGCCGTGCTCCACGAAGTACCGCCGCCGGTTCTCAAGCGCCCGCAAGTAGCCGGCGAACCCCGCCACCCCGCCGGAGGCCTCCGCCGTGAGCCGCTCGACGCGCTCGGCCCACTCCGGATGGGCCACGTTGATGTACGCATCCGGCCGGAACGTCGGCACCACCCGCCCGCGGAACGTCTCGTCCTTCGCGAGCCGCTCGTGCGCCTCGAGGGAATCCAGCGGGTCGTCGGTCGTGGCCAGGACCTCGATGTTGAAGTCCTCGAACAGCTTCCTCGGGCGGAAGTCGGGCTCGGCCAGCTTCGCCGCGATCGCCCCGTACACCGCGTCCGCGTTCTCCGGCCCGAAGGACTCCACCATCTCTGCCGGGAGGGCGAAGACGTGCTCGAACTCGCTGCGCAGCCAGTACCCCGAGGCCGTCCCGTCGAAGAGCGGCCACGCCTCCGCGAAGCGCCGCCATCCCTCCAGGGACGCCTCCGGCCCTTGCTCGCCGAACCCGAGCTCGCCCAGCGGAACCCCCGAGGCATGGATGAGCCGCGTGACGTAATGGTCCGGCGTGACCAGGAGGGCGGTCGGGTCCGGGAACGGCACGTCGTCCGCAATCCACTCCGCCGGGACGTGCCCGTGCGGGGACAGGATCGGGAAGTGCTCGACGTCGGCATACAGCTCACGCGCAATCTTGCGCGTTCCCGGATCGGCCGGGAACAGCCGGTCCGGGTGGGAGGCAAGGGAATCAGTCATCGTCTCTTTCGATTCATCCGGAAATGAGGGTGGCCTCACGGAGGGTGCTTCGCCCGGTCTCCACAGCATTCCTCCCCGGTTCCCCAGCTTCAGCACCAAGTTCCCCAGCTTTCGGTGCCGAAGCGCGGCGTGTTGCCCGGAACCGCCGGCGAGTCCCGCCGTCGTCCACTTATAAGTTGGGGAGACCGGCACGGAAACTGGGCAGACCGGCGCAAACGTTGGGGAGTCAGGCGCCGCCGGGGAGACCAGCGCCTGGCGCGAGGGAGGGACGGCTCAGGCGACCCCGACGCCCGCCGCTTCGAGCACCTTGGCAAAGGCGCGCGCCGCGACGCCGAACGCGTAGGGCCCGCTGAAGCCGCCCGTCTCGTAGGCGTAGGCGAGGTGGGGCTCGAGGGAGGCGAAGCCCTCGTACCCGCTGTCACGGAGGGCCTCGACGGTCCGCAGCACCTCCCCGTCGCCCTCACCGGCCGGGACCACCTGCCTGTTGGAGAACAGTGCGTCCTTCACCTGGAGGTACACGACGTGGGGGCGCAGGCGCGTATAGGCGTCTGAGAACGGCTTGACGCCGACCTGGACGAAGTTGGCCGGATCCCACGCGAGCTTGAGCGCGGGTGAATCAACGGTCTCGACGATGTCCAGGACGCGCTCCGGGACGTCGCCGAAGATGTCCTTCTCGTTCTCGTGCACGAGCGTGACCCCGGTTCCCTCCGCGCGGCGGGCCAGCGCCGTCATCCGCTCGATGACGGCGTCCCGCACCTCCTCGGGCGCCTTGCCCTCGTAGTAGAAGGAGAAGATGCGGATGTAAGGCGCGCCCAGGACCTCGGCCGCGCGGAGGGCACGGCCCAGCCGCTCGACCTCGTGCTCGACCGGGAGGCCGACGTCGACCTTCCCGATCGGGGAGGCGATCGCCGAGGCCTTGAGCCCAGCCTCGTCGAACACCCCCTTGAGCTCGGCGAGCTGCTCCTCGGAGAGCTCGATGATGTTCGTCCCCCACGCGCCCCGGACCTCGATGTGGCTCGCCCCGAGCGCGCGCATGACAGCCGCCTGGACGCGAGGGTCGTCGTCAATCTCGTCCCCGAAACCGGACAGTGCCCACTGGACTGATTCTGACTTCGTCACTTGACTCCTCCGGCGGTCAGGCCGCCCACTAGATACTTCTGGAAGAACAGGTACAGGAACACGACCGGCGCGGCGCACACGAGCGCGGATGCCATCATCTGGCCGTAGTACGGAATGGCCCCGCCTTCGGTGCTCGTCGCGAAGATCTGCAGGGCGACGGCGGCAGTCTGGCTGGTCGGATTCGTCATGACGGACGCGAAGAGGACGTCGTTCCAGCCGAGCAGGAACGCGAAGATGCCGGAGACGATGATGCCGGGCCAGCTGAGCGGCAGGATGATCTTCGTCAGGATCCCGAAGCTCGTTGCGCCGTCGATCCGCGCCGCCTCCTCAAGTTCCTTGGGCAGGCCCCTCAAGTAGGTGACCATGACCCACGTCGAGAACGGCAGCGCGAACGTCAGGTACGTGATGAAGAGGCCCCACCGGGTACCGATGACCTGGAGGCCCAGATACGTGGCCGACGAGGAGAACAGCACGAACACCGGCAGCACGAGGAGGGTGCCGGGCACAGACTGCAGCGCCAGGAGGGCGCGCATGATCGTGAGACGGCCGAAGAACTGGTACCGCACGAGCACGTACGCCGTACCGATCGAGAGCGCCGCCGAGACGATCGCGGTCGCACCAGCGACGATGATCGAGTTCATGAGGCCGTTGGCGAGGCCCACGTTGGTCCAGATGTTCGCGTAGTTGTCCGGCGTGAACACCGCCGGCCAGAAGTCGCCGCGGGCGACCGAGATGTCCGAGTTGAGGCTCGCGAGGACGATGTAGACCACCGGAGCGAGCACGAACAGCGCCAGAACACCGATGACGACGACGATCAGCCAGTTGGGCAGGAGGCGCGTCACCTGAGATTGCTGGCGCGAGCCGGGACGGTCGACGGCGACGGCGGAGGCGCCGGGTCGCGTTGCCAGGGTGCTGGTCATTTGCGGCCTCCCTGTTCGGCCTCGTCGAGCTTGACGACGCGCAGATAGATGAAGAGCGGGATTGCGATGAGGATGAGCGAGACGACCGCCATGGCGGCGCTCAAGCCGAAGCGGAAGCTCTGGAAGCTCGTCACGTAGGTGAGGACGGGCAGGAGCTCGACGTCGTGTGGCGCGGGTATGCCGAACAGCACGAACGGGAGCGTGAAGTTGTTGATGTGGTTGAGCATTCCGATGATGAAGGCCAGCGAGATCGGCCCCTTCAGGTAGGGGAAGATCACGTAGCGGAGCTTCGTCCACCACAGGGCGCCGTCAAGGGCGGACGCCTCGTGGACCTCGTGGTCGACGGCTTGGAGGCCAGCGAGCGCGAGCAGGTAGATGAACGGCCAGGAGGCCCAGATCTGCACGAAGATGAGCGTCCAGTACGTGTTGGGGCCGTTGAGGAAGAGTCCGGGATCGGCCCCGAGGCTGTGGAAGCTCTTGTCGATGATGCCCCCGGGCTGGAACATCGTGCGCCACACGGTCGCGACGACGAAGGAGGGCAGGATGTACGGGATGAGGAACACGGAGCGGACGACCGCCCGGCCCTTGAACGCGTTCTGGGTCGCGACAGCGGCCGCGATGCCGATGGGCATCGCGATGACGGTCGCGATGAACGAGTACGAGACGCTGAGCCACACCCCGTGGAACAGGTTGGTCTGCGTCACCGCCTCGATGTAGTTCGCGATCCCGATGAACGGGGCCTCGATCCACTGCCTCAACGTGTACTGGTCGAGGTCGAGGAGCGACATGTAGATGCCGAGCAGGAGCGGGACGATGATCACGATGATCATCAGGACCCCGCCCGGGATCAGCATCCACAGGGGGCGGTTGCGCTCGGAGGGTCCCCGGCCGCGCTTGCCCGCGGGCGTCTCGAAGCCCTCGCTGATGGCGGGGACGGAGCGGGTTGGGCTCTCGTCCGGGTCGTTGGTGGGGCCGACGGCGGGGGCCGGCCCGGAGGCCCGGCGCGCCGCGCGTGCGGCGTGCCGGGTTCCGGAAGCGGAATTGCTTGTCGTCATGTCATTTGCCTCGCCGGATCGGAGTCCGCGGGTTACTTCACCCGGTTGAGGGACTGCTGGGCCTTGTTCTGCGCATCGCTGATGCGGGAGTTCAAGGCGGAATCGGACACGTTGCCGGACGAGAGGTCCGGGATGCTCTGGACGACCACGTTGAGGAGATCAAGCTGGATGTCGCTCCAGGCCCCGGTGAACGGCGTCGCCTTCGACTCCTTGGCCGCCTGCGTAAGGGCCGCCATGTGCGGCGCGGAGTCAAGCGAGGCGAGGGCGTCCGCGTTGGCGGGCAGGTCACCGAAGATCTTCTGGTAGTTGAGCTGCTCGTCCTTGCTCGTCACGAGGTTGATGTAGGCGAGCGCGAGGTCCTGGTTCTTGGAGTAGCTCGCGACGACGAGGTTGTCGCCCGAGAGGATCGACGCCGCCTGGTTCGAGCCGGCCTTGTCCGAGGTCTGGCCAGGAGCCACGGTGGGCATGAGGGCGTAATCCCACTGGTCCTTGATCGGCGACTTGTCGAGGGTCGGGATCGAACCGGAGCTCGTCATGAGGAAGTAGGCGTCCTTGCCCGACGCGAAGTCGGCGAGTGCCTGGCTGTTGCTCCAGCCAACCGAGGCAGGGTTCACGACCTTGTCCTTGGTGAGCCAGCCGAAGTACGTCGAGTAGGCGGTCTTGACCGTCGGGTCATCGAGCTTGGCGGTCTTGCCGTCCACGAGCGGATTGCCTGCTTGGACCGACATGCCCCAGATGTACTTCCATGGATCGAAGTTGTCCTTGTAGGCGATCGCCATGCCGTACTGGCCCTTGGCGGGGTCGGTCATCTTCTTGGCCTGGTCGACGAGGCCGTCCCACGTCGTGGCGGGCTTGTCGATGCCGGCTGCCTTCAGCATGGTCTTGTTGTAGGCCATGACGAACGGGCGGCTCGCGAACGGGACGCCGATGAGATGGCTCGAATCGGGGCCGGAAATGCCGAGCGCGGCCTGGTTGAAGCGGTCCTTGCCACCGATCTTGTTCCAGTCCGAGTCGGTGAGGACCTTGAAGGCACCCGTGGAGTACGCCGTCGGGGTGAAGGTGGTGCCCAGCGCGTAGACGTCGGGGCCCTGGCCGGAGACGACCGACGTCTGGATGCGGGTCAATTCCTCATTGGCCGAGGTGAAGGTCTCGAACTTCAGGGTTGCACCCGTCTGCTGCTTGAACTTGGCCGCGGTATCGGACATCCACTGCTTCTGCTGCTCGGGGTAGGCGGTGTTGACGCCGACGAGCACGTCGAGCGTCTTGCCGGCTCCATTGACTGCCCCGCCGCTCGAACTGCTGGATGATCCGCTGCCGCACGCCGACAGGGCGAATACCGCCGCCGTCGCGATCGCGGCCAGTCTGGCCTTGGTGCCGAAACGCATGTGTCTCCTCCTTGAGTGCCACGGGGGCGGAGCCAATGTGACCGAGCTCACCCCTGCATCGATACCGTCGAGCCTAGGAAGGAAGGCAACACTGCGGCAAGCGATTGCCAAAAGTTGCCAGTGGTGCTCCAATGGACGCCATGACCCCGGAGCCGCCCTCTTCAGCCGAACGGATGCCAACCATCCGCGACATCGCCGAGATGGCCGGCGTCGCCACCTCGACGGTGTCCCGCGCACTCTCGAACCCCCAGCGGGTGAACGCCCGGACGCGCGAGAAGATCGAGCGCATCGCGGCCCAGCTCCACTACGTTCCGAGCACTCAGGCGCGCGGGCTCAGCTCGGGGCGCACGGGCGTCATCGCCGTCCTCGTCCCGGACATCACGAACCCGTTCTACTTCGACATCATCCGGGGCACTCAGTACCAGCTGAAGGCCTCGGGCTACACCCAGCTCCTCGTCGACACCGAGGAGGCGACCGACGTCGAACTCGACACCCTCCGCAAGCTGCGCCGCTCAACGGACGGTGTGATCCTCGCGGCCTCGCGCCTCACCGACCAACAGCTCACGGACGCCGCATCCCGCCAGCCGCTCGTCACCATCAACCGGGCGACGGCGGAGGCGCCAACCGTGCTCATCGACACGCCGGGCGCCGTCGTCCAGGCCCTTGAGCACCTCGCATCCTTCGGGCATCGATCCGTCGTCTATGCGGGCGGCCCGACGAGCTCCTGGTCGAATCACCGCCGATGGAAGGCGATCGAGGAAGCCGCCGCGAAGCGCGGGATGGCGGCAACTCGTCTCGGACCCTATGCGCCCACGGCCTTCTCAGGCGCGGCGGCAGCGGACGCGACTCTGGGAACGGGAGTGACGGCAGTCATCGCGTTCAACGACCTCCTCGCGATCGGCATGCTCGAGCGGTTCCGCGAGCGCGGCGTGCGGGTGCCCGAGGACATCAGCATCGTGGGGTGCGACGACATCTTCGGCGCTGACTTCTGCAACCCGCCTCTAACGACCATCTCATCGCCGATTGAGCAAGCCGGCCGAGTCGCGGTCTCGATGCTCATGGCCCAGCTGGACCCCATCCGCGGGGGCACCCCGCGCAAGCTTGCCGTCATGCCGACGCACCTCAAGGTCCGCGCTTCGACGGGGCCAGCGCGCGCCTGACCTCTAGGTTTCCGACCTTCTTCGATCCTCAGATCGGCCGAAAGCGGCGTGTCGGCGAACCGACACGCCGCTTTGGCCCATCAAACGTGGTCGGAAACCGAACCGCCGTCAGGCACGCTGAGGGAACTTGCCCTCCTCGGCGATCTTCTTGTTCAGGAGCCCGAGGAACTCGTCCTCGTCGAAGTCCATCGGCACCTCTTTGCCCGTCCAGGCGGAGAGGTGGATCGCGTTGGCGAGGCGCACGCCCAGGATCCCGTCGCTGCCGGGCGCGATAAGCGGGCTCCCGTCGAGGATGTTGGCCGCGAAGTTCTCGAATACAGTCGCGTGCTGGCCGCCCCAAGCGGAGTCGAACTCGACCGTCTCGTGCGTGTAGTACTCGTTGGGATCGAACTCGTCCCGGGTCATCTTCCAGATGTCCTCGGTCGGGATGCTCACGTTGATCTCCTGCTCCGAGCGGCGGTAACGGGTCACGACCGCCGTCTGCGAGTCGGTGACGACGATCTTGCCCTTGTCGCCAGTAATCTCGAAGCGGTCTGTGCCCACCAGCTCGTGGGTCGCCGTCGTGAAGGTGCCCGTGGCGCCGTCGCCATAGTCGACGACGACGGTGACCTCATCCTCGACGGCGATGTCCCGCCGGAAGCCGAACGCAGCCTTCGCGAACACGCTCTTCGGCACTCCGCAGATCCACTGCCACAGGTCGAGGTTATGGGGCGCTTGGTTCACCAGGACGCCGCCGCCCTCGCCGCCCCACGTCGCGCGCCACGCGCTCTGGTTGTAGTACGCCTGCGGTCGGTACCACGTGGTGATGATCCAGTTGGTACGGCGGATTGCACCGATCTCGCCTGAGGAGACGATCTCCTTGAGCCGGCGGAACAAGGGGTTGGTGCGCTGGTTGAACATGATGGCAAACGTGAGGTCCGGCTTGGAAGCCGCGAACTCGTTGAGCTCCCGGACCTGCTTCGTGTACACGCCAGCTGGCTTCTCGATGAGCACGTGGATGCCCCGCTCGAGAGCCTGGATCCCCATCTGCGGATGCAGATAGTGCGGGACAGTGGTCACGACGGCCTCAACCTGACCGGATTCGAGCATCGTGACGTAGTCGTCGAAGACGGCGAGGTCCGGGTGCCGCTCGGCAATGAGCTCGCGTCGGCCCGGATCCGTATCTGTGATTGCCACGAGTTCGATGTTCGGGACCTTGCCCTCGGTGAGGAACTTTGCGTAATTGCTGCCTTGGTTGCCGAACCCGACAATTCCGAGGCGGACTTTCCTGCTCACTTCTCTCTTGCTCCTGTCGGTCGTGCTGCTGGTGCTCTAGAAGAGGTCCTGGAAACCGAGGGCCACGAGGTTGTCATAGGAGATTTGGAGCGCCTCGAAGACCGTGCGCCCGTACAGCTGATCCTGTTCGACCAGCAGGTACCTCGCGCCGGCGTCGATCGAGGCCGGGACGATCGCGGCGAAGTCGAGGTTTCCTTCACCGACTTCGGCGAATTGCACGGTGTCCCAGAAATGCCGCTGGAAGGTAGCGTGGTCGCCGCTCTGTTGGGCATTGATGCCCTCCTCGGAGAGAGGACCGATGCGGTAGTCCTTGAGGTGGACCATGGCCGTCCGCCCGGCATACTTGGCGAGGGTTCGGACCGGTTCCAAGCCGCCACGCTGGACCCAGTGGACGTCGATCTCCAGGCCCATGCTCGGCGCCTCAGCAGCGAGGATGTCGAGGACATGACGCCCGCCCATCTTCGCGAATTCCACGTGATGGTTGTGGTAGTACAGCGAGATCCCCTCACCCTCGAGGGCCTGTGCGGCCTTCTCCGCACGCTTGGCGTAATCGACCACTGCCGACTCGCTGCGGAGCTCGCCCATGGGCGCCATGCCGATCCGCAGCATCTGGCTGCCCAGCCGCCGGCAGTCGGCGACCGCTCGCTCGAGGTCGACGGCGAGCGGGTACGGCGTCGCGCCCTTCTCGCCTTCGAGCTGTGCGGACAGAGCGGCGAACTCGACGCCGAGCTCCCCGCGCGCCCGTTCGAGTTCCGCGACGTTCTCCTCGTTCATCGGGATCTGGGACACCTCCACGGCGCGGTACCCGATGTCCGCGATCTTGCGGAGGGTCTCGAAAGGGCCGATTTCTGCGAAGCTCTCCTTGAGCATCATCGCCTGGACACCGATCCTGGCCATCCTTGCGCTCCCCTCGTTCGGAATCACAGGCCGCTCTCGTGACGGCCATCACACGCTTTTCACCGTAGGCAGGGATGGCACAGGATGGAAACCGTTTGCCATTACTTGCCAAGCGGCGAGTTTCTGTACCCGAGAGGAGCGGGAGGAGGCTCTGTCCACCCGAAAGGGCGGGGTTTCCCGAGGACGGGCTAGAGCCAGCGGCCCTCGGGGAAGGAGCGCGCGTAGACGTCCTTGATCAACCGGAGTGCTGCCGTGGCCTCCTCAGCGCCGATCCAGAACGGGACGCCTGAGTCCAGCGACGCGTAGAAGTCGGCGATGAGCAGCCGGTGAGACGCACCCCAATAGCTCCGCTCACCGGGAAGGATCCCGGATTCCTCGACCACGTCCACAGTCCCGTCCGCGTACCTCACGGTGAGGACGCCGCGAAGGCTCAGTTCGGCGCGCTCCGTCACGATATCGAGCGTGATGGGCGAGTTCACTGCATTCGCATTCGTGGCGTAGAAGACGGAGCGCACGGATTCGCCGTCGTCCCTTGTGTGCTCAAGGAGGATGTCCGCGGTGTCCTCGACCTCGATCACGCCCTCGAGCGCCCGCCTCGAAGCTCCCCCACCCAGGACCTTGGCCGGGCCGACGAGCCACTGAAGGAGGTCGAGGGTGTGGATCGCCTGGTTCATGAGGAGGCCGCCCCCGCTGCCCTCCCAAGTGCCGCGCCAGGGCCGGGCAGCGTAGTAGTCGGCCGTGCGGTGCCACATGACGGTGGCGTTGGCGGCGAGGACTCGCCCCAAGCTTCCGCTCTCGAGCAGGCCCCGCAGTGCCCGGATCGTCGCGTTGTACCGGTTCTGAAAACAGACTCCCAGCTGCACCCCATGCTCGGCGAACGCCTTGCGCGCGGCCGGGGCCAGTGCCTCGGCATCGGAGAGGACGTGCGCCACGGGTTTCTCGGTCAGCACGTGGACGCCGCGCGCGAGGGCTTCGAGCGCGAGCGGAGCGTGCGCGTTGTGCGGGGTGCAGAGATGGACGACGTCGACCGCCCCTGAGTCGAGCAACTCGCCGAGGCTCGCGTACCCAGGCACGCCGTGCGCCGCCTCCGCTTTGGCGAGCCGCTCAGGGTCGGTATCGACGACGGCGGCCAGCCGGGCGCCGTCGACCGCTTCGATCGCTGCGAAATGCTGGGCGGAGATGTCGCCGCACCCGACGACGGCGGCGCGCCTCACGAGGGCCTGCGGGGATTCAGCGGACGCATCAGTTGCCATCGTCCCAACCTAATGAGGATCGCTGTGGCTGGGCAACCGTTTGCCACGCTTGCCGCCGCTCTCGGCGTTCAGGACTCGTCGATACGTTTGAGGAGATCGCCGAGAGCCTCGCGGATCTCGTCGTGGTTGTACTGGCTCGCCCGGCTCTCGCCCGAAATCACCGCGCACCGGTGGACCTTGTTGAGGTCGCCGAAGGGGAACTTGTAATGCGCTTTGCTCTCGTCCGAGGCTTCATCGTCGAGTCCCAGGAACCATTCCGAATACCCGCCGGGTCCCTTCTTGTCGAGAAATTCGCTCAACTCTTGGGTTTTGGGGGCGTGCTCGCTCCAGTCATCGCGGCTGTCACGCACAACCTTGCCCTCGCGGATCAGCGATTTCGCGTGCTCGAACGCTTTCTTGTTCAGCTTAACCGTCACGTGGGTAGGCTATGCCCATGCGCGAACTTCAGGCGAAGATCATCGATGAAATGGGCGTCAAGCCGGAAATTGACCCGGCCGAAGAAGTCACTGCGAGGGTCAAGTTCCTCAAGGACTACGTCAAGGTCAGTGGCGCCAAGGGCTTCGTCCTGGGCATCAGCGGCGGCCTCGACTCCTCCCTTGCTGGACGCCTCGCGCAACTCGCCGTCGAATCCTTGGCGGACGACGGCGTCGAAGCTGACTTCGTGGCTGTTCGGCTCCCTCACGGCGTCCAGCACGACGAGGAGGACGCCCGAGCGGCCCTCGAGTTCGTGCGGGCGAAGACGGAGTGGACGTTCAATGTGAAGCCCGCGGTGGACGGGTTCGAGCAGGAATACGAGCGGACCTCGGACAAGGAGCTGAGCGACTTCACGCGCGGCAACACGAAGGCCCGCGCCCGCATGATCGCGCAGTACATGATCGCGGGGGAACGCAACCTGCTCGTGGTCGGCACAGACCACGGCGCCGAGTCCGTCACCGGGTTCTTCACCAAATACGGCGACGGCGGCGCGGACATCCTGCCGCTCTTCGGGCTCAACAAGCGGCAGAACCGGCAGATCCTCCAGTATCTCGGCGCGCCCGAGCGCGTCTGGCAGAAGATCCCCACGGCTGACCTCCTCGACCTCCAGCCCGGCCGCACGGACGAGCACGAGCTCGGCATCACCTACGAGCAGATCGACAGCTACCTCGAGGGCCGCGACGTCCCTGACGAGGTCGCGGAGTCGATCGAGAAGCGTTATCTCCTCACCCGGCACAAGCGCTCGACGCCTGTAACCCGCTTCGACACCTGGTGGCAGGAGGGTGCTGCCGCCTGGACGAAGTAGACGGCGGCCTCCTGCTGTTGGCTCGTCGCGCGACGTTGACTCGTCGCGCCGAGGGCGTGCCGTTGATAGCGTGGGCTGCGTGAAGATCGCCACCTGGAACGTCAACTCCCTTCGTGCCCGTGCCGACCGTGTAGAGGGCTGGCTGTTGCGCAGCGGAGTGGACGTGCTCGCGATCCAGGAGACGAAATGCCGGGATGAGAACTTCCCCTGGGAACTCTTCGAGCGCAACGGCTATGAGGTTGCGCATTTCGGCCTGAACCAGTGGAACGGCGTCGCCATCGCCTCCCGAGTGGGCCTCGAGGACGTCGAGCGGACGTTCCCCGATCAGCCGGTGTTCGGCAAGGGCGGAATCGAGGCCGAGCAGGAAGCCAGGGCGATCGGCGCAACCTGCAACGGAGTGCGCGTGTGGAGCCTCTACGTGCCCAACGGACGCGCTCTCGATGACGAGCACATGCCGTACAAACTGGAGTGGCTTGCGACGCTCAACAAGCATGCCTCCGAGTGGCTCGCGCAGGACCCGAAGGCGCAGATCGCACTCGTGGGCGATTGGAATATCGCCCCGCTCGACGAAGACGTGTGGGACATCGAGATGTTCCGCACAGAGGGCTTCACGCACGTGAGCGAGCCCGAGCGTGAGGCGTTCCGGGCCTTCGAGCGGAGCGGTTTCACCGACGCTGCGCGTGCTTACACCCCCGGCCCTGGGGTGTATACGTACTGGGATTACAAGCAGCTGCGCTTCCCAAAGAAGGAAGGCATGCGCATCGACTTCATCTTGGCCTCCCCCGCGCTCGAGGCCCGCGTTGTCGGCGCCCACATCGACCGAGAGGAACGTAAGGGCAAGGGTGCTTCCGACCACGCTCCCGTGGTGGTGGAGCTCGCAGATGGCGCGTGAGCAGCGCCCCGAGGCCGGCGACCGGCCATGAGTGAGCCGCACAGCCCTGTCTCACGGCCCCTGTCCTCGCACCTGCGCATCTATGAGCCGCTCGAGGCGTTCAGCCCCAAGGAACGCGAGCGCATCAAGGCCGGGTTGCTGGGGAAGGGCGGCCGGGAGGACCTCGACGCCGCCGAGACCGACGCGACACTCGACCGCATTGTGAGCGGCGCGGACGATCCCTTCCCGCCGGATGGGGCGGAATTCACTCGCGCTCTGACCGTCAACGGCACGACCCTCTACTGCCCTAGTCAGCTCGTCCTGCGTTCGGGCCTCGCCGCGGAATCGATCATCAGCAGCGCGCCGCGGATCCTCGCCGAGCTCATGCTTCCCGAAGAGGCTCGCGAGCGGCACCAGCGGCGTGTCGATCGGATAGCGGCGGAGACCGCGAGCCCGCGGATCAACACCCGCGAATCCCTCTGGGGCATTCCTTTCAGCTGGTTCGTCCTCTTTCAGGAATCAGACCCGACCGAGGTGGTCGAGGAGGGCGATCACGTCCGCACGGTCCGGATCGTGGCCACCTGGGCGAAGGCCATCGGGCGGGCTCGCTTCGCCGTCGCCAATCTCGCCCTCGCTGCCCCGGACATGACCATGCTCGACGAGCTCACATCGCTGACCGAATGGCTCGAGCAGTTCCACCCTGACTCTGTCGTCGAACTCGACTACGGGCGCGTCGCGGATCGGGTGTTCCCCGACGAATCCTGCCTTGATGTGCGTCTCGGCATCGAGTGCCTCGCGGAGGGCGACCTCACTGGCGCTGCTGCGGCCTACCGTCGGCTCGCCTCCCGCTGGATCCCGATCCGCCAGCTCGCCCGCGCCTCCTAACGTTTCGGGTACGCCAACTCCCCCTCCACGTCGTTCCGGGTACGCCAACTTTCCTCTAGATCCGTTTCGGGCGCAGCAACATAATCAGTTGGCGTACCCGAAACGAATCTGGGCGCGAGTTGGCGTACCCGAAACGAATCCGGGCGCGAGTTGGCGTACCCGAAACGAGTGGGCGTGAGGGCGGGGTCAGTGGGCGGGGGTCGGGGTCAGTGGCGGGGCGGGGCCGTCGACTCGCGCACGATTAGCCGCTGCTCAGCGTTCTCCGGGTGGACCGCGCCCTCGTCCCCGCCCAGTTCGGCGAGCAGCATCTGCGTGCCTCGGCGCGCCTGCGCGGTCGGATCCTGCCACACGGTTGTGAGCCCGACGGCGGCGGCCATTTCGTGCCCGTCGATCCCCACCACAGAAAGCTCCTCGGGGATCCGAATCCCGTGGCGACGCGCCTCGAACATGACTCCGAGGGCCATCTCGTCGCTCGCGCAGACGATCGCTGTTGGGCGCGGAGCCGGAAGCTCCAGGAAGCGTCGCATCGCCTCGACTCCACTCTCGACGGTGAAGTTGCCGAACAGCGCAGTGTCGGGATCGAATTCGAGACCTGCCTGGTGCACGGCGTCGTGGAAGCCCTCGACGCGGATGCGAGGGACACTGAAGTTCAGGTCGGAATCGTCCTGACCGTGAAGGAGTGCGATGTGCCGGTGCCCGAGCTCAATGAGGTGCTCGGTGATGGTCCTCGCGGCTTGGTAGTCGTCGATGCCAACGTTGGAAAGCCCCGGAACGGGGCCGCCGACGACGACGAGCGGCATATCGATCGCGTGGAGATCCTCGATCTCCTCCTGGTGCAGGTACATGCACAGCAGGAGGAGCGCGTCGATCTGCTTCTGCACCATGGCCTTGCTGAACAGCCGCTCGCGCGGCTGTGTCCGGCCGCCGAGATTGAACAGCGAGAGGTTGTACCCCCGCCCATGCAGCTCGCGGTCGACGCCGGCAATCGCCTTCCCGAAGAACCACCGGTCGACGTAGGGGGCAAGCACCCCGATGGTGTGCGTCTTGCCGCTCGCGAGCCGTGACGCGGCCGACGACGGAACGTACCCGAGTTCCTTGGCCGTCGCCAGGATCTTCGCGCGGGTCCGCGGCGACACCCGGGGAAGTCCGCGGATGGCCCTCGAGACCGTCGCCGTCGACACCCCAGCCGCAGCAGCCACGTCCTCGATTCCGACCATGTTCCCTCCGTGGTTCACCCAGCCCCACCGCTGGCGAGGGCACAGGCCGCCAAGGCCGCGTAACGCCTGCGGCTCAGCCCGTTGTGACGCCTAGGGCTCAGCCCGCTGCAACGCCTACGGCTTAGCCCGCGCGCCGCCCACGCCTTAGCGCCGTGTAGCGCCTACGTTTCAGCGTCGTGTGTATGCCCTCGAAGCACCTTACGCCTCAGCGCCCACACGCCCGCGATTGCTACGAGCACGGCAGCAAGTCCGAGCGCCCACCAAAGGGCGGGCTGTCCCGTGACCTCGAGCCACACAGTGACGACGAGGAGCAGTACCGCCCAGAAGCCCAGAATGCCGACGAATAGCTCAAACTGCTCGACCACGGCCTTCCGCGGGCCGGAGGAGCGGCGGTATGCCTCTCCTCCGACCGCGAAAGGATCCCACGGCCGGCTGCGCTCGTCCGTCACTTCACCGCGCCGGCGGTGAGGCCGGCGACGATCTTGCGCTGGAACACGAGCACGAGCACGACGAGCGGGATCGTGACGATAGTTCCGGCAGCCATAACGGCGGTGTAAGGCTCGACGTGCGGCTGCGATCCGGCGAAGGACGCGATCGCAACGGTGACCGTCTTCGTCTGGTCGGAGGAGAGCTGGCTCGCGATGAGGAACTCGTTCCATGCCGAGATGAAGGCGAGGATCGCCGTCGTAAACGTCGCCGGAGCGGCGAGGGGCAGGATGACCTTGCGGAAGGCCTGGCCCTGCGTGCACCCGTCGATGCGCGCTGACTCCTCGAGTTCCCACGGCATTTCGCGGAAAAACGAGGTGAGCGTGTACACGGTGAGCGGGAGTGCGAAGGAGATGTCAGGGATGATGAGCGCCTGGTACGTGCCCATCCAGCCGATGTTCGTGAAGAGCTGGAACAGCGGCGTGACGAGCGCGACGCCCGGGAACATCGAGGCCCCGAGGATGAAGCCCATGACGGCGAACTTGAACCGGAAGTTCAGGCGCGCGAGGGCGTAAGCCGCGAACACGCCGACAACGAGGGCCACGAGGGTCGTGATGCCCGCGACGATGAAGCTGTTGAGCAGGTTCTGGGCGAAGTGGTTGCCCAGGCTCGTATCGAACACCGTGCGGAAGTTGTCGAGCGTGACATGGGTGAAGAAGAACGTCGGATCGAACGTGAAGCCGACGTCGCGGAAGGCCGTGACGACCATCCAGTAGAAAGGCGCGAGGCACCAGACGAGGATGACGACGGCGGCAATGTACGTCCGGGTGAGGCCCCAGTCGTATCCCTTCCGGCGTCGCTCAGGGGTGGAAACAGTTCGCGATGTGGTGACGGTTGTAGCGCTCATTTCGTCACTTCTTTCCCGAGGAGGTGGCCGCGCCGACGGCGTTGGCGCCGAGGAAGCGAACGAAGATGAACGCAACGATGAAGATCACGAGGAAGGTGATGGTCGAGAGTGCCGCGGCGCTGTTGAAGCCCTGGCGAATCTGGTCGACCACGAGGATCGAGAGGGTCGTCGTGTTGTTCGCACCCTGGGTCATGATGGCCGGAAGGTCGTACATGCGGAGCGCATCGAGGACGCGGAAGAGGATCGCTACCATGAGCGCTGGCCGCACAAGCGGCAGGGTGATCTGGGTGAAACGCTGCCATGCGTTCGCGCCGTCGACCTTCGCCGCCTCGTAGACCTCATCAGGGATGAGCTGAAGCCCGGCGAGGATGAGCAGCGCCATGAACGGCGTGGTCTTCCACGTGTCGGAGATGATGATCGCCCACCGGGCTGGCCATTCCGACCCTGTCCAGAGGATGTGGGTGTTGAAGAGCGTGTTCGCGATGCCCTGGAACGCGAAGATGAAGAACCAGAGCTTCGCGGTGACGGCAGTCGGGATGGCCCACGGCACGAGGACGGCGGCGCGGATGACGCTGCGGCCGCGGAAGTTGCGCGCCATGATGACGGCCATCCAGAAGCCGAGCACCGTCTCGAGCACGACCGTGATGGCCGTGAAGAGGAACGTCGTGCCCATGGCTCCCCAGAACTGCGAGCCAAGGGTACCGGGCGGGCAGGAGACGCCGTTGCACTGCTGGGCGAGCCAGTGCACGTAGTTGTCGGCGCCAGCGAAGCCGCCTTGAACGAAGAAGCCCGACGACGAGAGGCCGGCGTCCTTCTGGAAAGACATGATGATCGCGTTGACGACCGGATAGATGATGACGACGGCGAGCAGGATCAGGGTGGGGAGCAGCAGGACGGACGCCCAGCGGCCTTGCGTGACCTGCTTGCGATCGGCGCTCTCCCTCCCCGGCATTTGGCGCGACGACTTTGGGGCTGCCTTGGCCCGAGTCCTCGCCGGAACCTCAGTGGACATGGTGACTCCTTTTCTCCCCCTGGGGCCGGGACAAAGGCGGTCCGGCACCGAGCCGGCGCCGGACCGCCCTAGTGCACTCGGCGGCTATTTGGCTCCGGCCGCTTGGAGTGCGGATTGCATGTCGCTCAAGGCTTGGTCAACCGACTTGTCACCCTTGAGGGCTGCATAGGCGTTGTCCTGGATCGCCTTCGTGACCGCCGGGTAGTACGGGGTGACGGGGCGCGGCACCGCGTTCTGGATCGAGGTCAGCAGGGTTGGCAGGTACGGGAGCTTCGCCGTCAGGGTCGGGTTGGTGTACAGGCTCGAGAGGACAGGCGCGAGGGAGCCCTGCGTCGCGTAGAACTGCTCGGTCTCGGCGCTCGTCATGAACTTCATGAAGTCAAGAGCCGTGGCCTTGTGCTTCGAGTAGACGCTCATGGCAACGTTGTGGCCGCCGAGCGAGGAAGCGCCCGGCTTGCCGTCCGTCATGCCCGGAAGCGGCGCGATGCCGAACGTGTCCTTGACCACGGACGTTCCGTCGGTCTTGGCCAGGTTGTAGACGTACGGCCAGTTGCGCAGGAACAGGAGCTGGCCGGCCTCGAACGCCTGGCGACCCTGCTCCTCCTGGTAAGTGATGGCCTGCTGCGGGATGTTGCCATCCTTGTAGGCCTGGACCAGGTTGTTGAGGCCAGTCTTAGCCTGCGGCGTGTTCACGTCAGCCTTGCCCGACGAGTCCACGATCTGCCCGCCGGCGGAGTTGATTGCCTCAGCCGCGTTCACGGTGAGGCCCTCGTACTGGGCGAATTGGCCCGCGTAGCAGCCCATGTTGTGCTGCTTCGCAATCGAGCACATGCTCATCATCTCGTCCCACGTCTTGGGCGGGTTCGGGACGAGGTCCTTGCGGTAGTAGAGCAGGCCGCCGTCAGAGGTCTGCGGAGCCGCGTACAACGTGTTGTTGTAGGTCGCCGTCTTGACGGTCGCGGGCAGCATCTGCGAAGTGTCGAAAGCCATCGAGCCCGTGAGGGGCTGGAGCCAACCCTTGGCTGCGAACTCCGCCGTCCAGACGACGTCGACATCGACGACGTCATAGTTGGCGTCCTGGGCCTGGAAGTGCTGGACGAGATCGTCGTGCTGCTGGTCGGCCTGGTCGGATTGCTCCTTGAACGTGACCTGCTCGTTCGGGTGCGCCGCGTTCCACTTGTCTACGAGCGGGCGGACGACGTTCGAGTTGTCCTTGCCCTGTACGTAAGTGATCGGGCCCCGGCCATCGGTGTTCTGCGTGGCGGCGTTGTTGCTTCCGCCGCCCGAACTCCCGCCGCAGGCAGAGAGTGCCAGGGCGAGTACGCTCGCCGTTGCCAACGGCACTGCGTACTTGGAGAACGTCTTTCTCATGCTCGACTCCCTTGTCTGTCGGGGCGGTCTCTCGCCGCCCCCGGGGGTGTGTGACGCAGTTCACCCTAGGCTGTGCAAGACCTGTGTGCAAGCGCTTACGCACGTCTTTTCCATTCTGTGATCAAACGTGCGGAAAACTCGAGACCGACGTTCTCAGAAGAGGCTCAGCGGACGCTCAGAAGGAGTCCGGAAGGGGCTCAGCGGACGCGTTCCGCGCGGCTGAAACGGGCGCGGGGCCCGGATGAGATGTGCAGGAGGACAGGGCAGGGATGGCCGAAGAGCAGGTCCATTCCGCCCACCAGCCGCTCGACGTCGGCGGCGATCGCGTGGGGGTCCGCCCCCTGTCTCGCGACCACACGCAGTCGCAACGCGACCTTCCCCTCGAACTCGACCGCGGCCACAGAGGTGCTCAGGAGGTCTTTGCGGGAGGCGAGGGCGTGCCGAAGGGCTTGGTCAGCCGCCGAGGCCGCGATGGAAACGCGCCCGGGCGCCTCGCCCGCTTCCGGAACCCCGTGCTCTGCGTGCTGATTCGACCACGCGATGAGGTCGCGCCGGCCGGTTCCTTGAAGCGCCATCCAGCCGATCATGCCCAGGATGACCAGCACGAGCAGGGCCATCGCAAGCAACCACACCCAGCTCACGCTGGTGCCGGGAATGAGCGTGGACGCGAAGGCTCGCCCCGCCCGGAGCGAGGCCGAGGGCGCCCACTCCGTCCACCACTCCCCCACGGATGGCACGGACGCGAGCGCGAGCATGAGGACGCCGAGCGCGAGGACGAGCAGGCCGAACAAGAGGATGAGGACGCGGTTGAGGGTGCGCGGCGTGCCGTTCATGCGCCGACCACCCCCGTCCCAGCAACACGCACCCGGAGAAGTGGATACGGATGGGGCCTCAGGCGTCGGAGCTCGTCCTCCACGGCAGCCAACACGGCTTCGGCGCTGACGGGGATCCCGGAGGTCGGGCGCACGTTGACGATCGCTTCGTTGCGGGAAAGCACTACCGTGACCTGTTCGGGACGCACGGTTGCCGCGCTCCGAGCGCGGCGGGCGAGCGCCGAGGCGAGAACCTCGTCATCGAGCACGACGGCGATCCGCTGGCCGGGCAGGGAGCGGCGGCCGGAGCGTCCGCGACGGAGTGCGACGAGCACGAAGATGAGCCCCACGACGGCGATCACGAGACCCAACAGCCCGAGGATATTCCGATCCGCGTCCTCCGGCAGGCCCGCGATGAAGCGTGAGGCGCTTTCGGGGTCGATGAGCCAAGCAGGCTGGTTGATCGCTTGAAGCGTGGATTCGAGGAGAGCGTAGACGCAAAATAGCGCGACGATAAGCGCCACAATCGCAGACGCCAGCACTCGGCCGGAGCCCGTCTCCCTCCTGATGGCCCGCTCGAGGCCGTGACTCGGCTGTCGGCTTGCCGGCTCTGCGCCTGCCCCCTCGTCGCTTGGCTGCTGGACGGGATCGCCGTCGTGCTCGGTTCCCGGAGCGTCCACGCTCATAGGACCCGCGCCTTCTGCCCGATCGGGGGTCGGACTCCTGCGATACGGATGTCCACGCGGCTCAATTGCGCGCCGCTCAGCCCCGCTACGTGGTGCAGAATCGCCGCCTTCGCGGCCGTGGCCCGTTCCCACACGCTGCCCCCGGCGGCCGAGACTCCCTCTTGGTCTGTGATCGTGCTGAGATCCGGCACCGCAATCGGGGAGACGATCCTCAAAGCCAGCAGGCCGGCGTCGTCCGCCCACGAGGCACGCACCTCACCCGGGCGCACACCGAATTGTTCCGCGGCTGCCGCCTGCGCGAGGCTCGTGAGGGCTTGGGTGCTCACGCGGTTGTGTCCCACGAGGGTGCGCGCTGCGGGGGCGCCTTCGCTCACGACGACGAGCGCCTTCCGCTCAGGGCATCCCATACGCGGCGAAGGTCCACCTTGCCCTCGAGCACTCGGCCGAGGACGGCCCCGATGGCCATGAAGATGAGGGATCCGATGAAGCCCCACGCCCCGAACTGGAAGGACATGAAGGCGACAAAGGCGCCTATGGCAATCCCGACGACGGTGAGATTCACAGCACCTCGATTCCGGCCGGACCCGCCGAGCGCGGGGCCACGGGCGGCTCCGGCTGGCGTGCGTCGCCTGGCCTGCTTTCGCCGATGAAGACATCGGCGATCTCAACGTTGACCTCGATCACCGTCAGCCCGGTGTACTCCTCGACTGCCCGGTAAACTGCCGCCCGCACATCGTCGGCGAGCTTCTGCAGGGGAACCCCGTACTTCGCTACGAGGGTCACATCCACGGCAGCCTGCGTCTCGCCGACCTCCGCCCGAACGCCACCCGCGTGATCGGCGCCTACTGCGTCGCGGATCGCGCCGAGGGCTCGTGAGGGGGCGGTGCCAAGCGAGTGGACGCCGACGACGGATCGTGCGGCCGCCGCCGCGACCTTCGCCACAGCCTGCTCTTGGATCACGGTGCGCCCGCCCGGCGCCGGAGGATCCACTGCGTACGCGGGCGGCCCCGGTCGCACCTCAGGATATTGCTCCATGCCGTTCCCCTCGCCGTCTTCCTTGCCAGGCCAGTGAGCCTGATCCCACCTTAGTACGGCACAAAACACGAAAGTATGACTGAGAAAGGAGAGTACGACTGAGGAAGTACGACTGGAAAGAGGACGCCTTAAAACACGAAACCCCCGATTTCTCGGGGGTTTCCCGATGTCTCGGGATTTCGCAGTGGCTCCGACCGGCGTCGATCCGGTGACCTTTCGATTTTCAGTCGAACGCTCTACCAACTGAGCTACAGAGCCCCGGTGAGTCAATCACCGTTGGCAACTTGACCGGAGCCAGTCGCCGAAGCGACCCTGACGGGACTTGAACCCGCGACCTCCGCCGTGACAGGGCGGCGCGCTAACCAACTGCGCTACAGGGCCTTGTGGTATCCGAGGTTTCCCTCGCTCACAAGATCTAAATCCTAGCAGACCCGCAGGTCGTGCTCCAAAACCCAGATCTTGTACCCCCAACGGGATTCGAACCCGTGCCGCCGCCGTGAAAGGGCGGTGTCCTAGGCCGCTAGACGATGGGGGCCTGAGAACCTCACGAGACTTCCCTTGCGGGGCATCCCAGTCGAAGTGGACGCAGAAAACTATACGGTGTGGCCGCCGTCGCCCACAAATCGCATCGGCTCGACACAGCTAGCATGACGCCCATGGGCGTCTGGATGGACGAGGACGAGTTCGAGGAAGCGGTAGACGCCGCCCTCGCCCGCATCCCACGACGCCTCGCGTCGCACATGGACAATGTGGCGGTCTTCATCGAAGACCGCCACCACCCCGGTCCGCACGACGACCCCCGCACCGTCCTCCTCGGCCTCTACGAGGGAATCCCGCTGACCAGACGGGACTCGTGGTACGCGGCCGGCTCGCTCCCCGACCGCATCACGATCTTCCGCGAGCCGATCCTGGAGATCTGCCGCAATCGCGAGGAGGTCGAGCGGGAGGTGCTCGTGACAGTCGTCCACGAGGTGGCCCACCACTTCGGCATCAGCGACGCGAGGCTCCACGAACTCGGCTGGGGCTGAGGACTTCTGTTGCGACACGCCCACACTCTTGCGAAGGAATGACACTCTTGTTGTTTAAGCTACGTCTGTGACCTTTGTTGCAATTGTGACAATTGGTCCGTAGCCTCGATCGGGGAAAACGTCGAGGCTACGAGGTGTGCATGGAGATGAACGTGAAGTCCGCCGGGCGGGCGTTAGCTGCGGTCAGCGCGGCAGCTGGACTTGTCCTCACGCTCGCGGCCGGCCCCGCCACCGCCGACGATCCGAGCATCCCGACGCCCCAGGAGATCAACGCCGCGAAGGCTAACGCCGACTCGACGGCCGCCGAGGTAAGCCGTGTCGAGGGCCTCATCCTCACGGCGCAGGACGCGCTCGCCCGCAGCACTACGGACGCGATGCGCGCCAACGACGCTTACAGCATGTCGCTCCTGACCCTCAACCAACGCCGTACGCAAGCGCAGCAAGCCCGCTCCAAGGCCGACGCCGCCGACGCCGCCGATCAGGCTGCCCGCAAGGCGGTCGGGGCGCTGGCCGCAGAGCTCTACCGAAGCGGGGGGCTCAACCCGAACGTCCAGGCGTTCGTCGCCGACGGAGCCGGCGCGGTCCTAGACAGGGCCGCTGCGCTTCAATCGATCAACGAGCGCCGGGCCGCGGCCTTCAACGCGGCGCAGCAGGCGGCCGAGGCTTCGAAGCAGCTGCGGGACCAGGCTGATCAAGCAGCCCAAGCGGCCGACGACGCCGCCACGGCCGCTGCGCAGGCGAAGTCGGCAGCGGACGCGGCGAACGCCTCCTATCAGTCAGCAGTCCAGCAGGCGACCGCCAAGCACACGACGCTCGTAGGGCAGCTCGCGACCCTCCAGAACACCACGGTCGCGCTCGAGCAGGAGCGCGTCGCCGGGCTGGTACGCCAACGGCAGCAGCAGCAGTACGCAGCCCTCCTTGCCGCCTCCAATGCAGCGAACAGCCAGGCACAGGCGCAGAACCAGTCGCAGGCTCAGGCATCTCAGGGATCGGGGACGGGCGCAAGCGCCGCGACCGGCGCTGCGGGCACCGCTTCGGAGAACAACTCGAGCCAGTCGGCCTCGGTCCTCCAGCCGGCTTCCAATGGCCAGCCTTCGGCGCTCGCACCCGCACCGGCTCCTGTCCCAGCGCCCGCACCGGCTCCTGCCCCTGCCCCAGCACCTGCCCCTGCCCCAGCACCTGCCCCAGCGCCCGCGCCGGCCCCTGCCCCTGCCCCAGCACCGGCGCCGGCACCAGCGCCCGCGCCGGCCCCAGCGCCAGCACCCGCGCCGGCGCCAGCACCCGCTCCTGCCCCAGCTCCAGCGCCCCAGCCCACAGGCTCCGGCATCCAGGCCGCCATCAACGTCGCAATGTCCAAGGTCGGCGCGCCGAACTACTACCTATGGGGCGGGACGGGGCCCACAGGCTTCGACTGCTCGGGCCTTGTCTGGTACTCGTTCAACGCGGCTGGCATCTGGGTCCCCCGCACGGCCACAGAGCAGTACGACTCGGCGCCAGTCCACGTTCCGCTGTCTGCGGCACAGCCCGGGGACCTCGTGGTCTTCGGCACGCCCGGCAACTTCTACCACGTGGGGATCTACCTCGGGAACGGTCAGATCGTGAACGCCCTCAACCCCACCGACGGCATCACGGTGACGCCGCTCGCCTGGATGTCGGGAGTATGGCCGACTGTGGCCCGCTACTGACGTAGCCCGGCTAGTGGCTCAGGGCGTGAGCATCGGCCCGAACTTCGGCCGATCCGACAGCCGGGCGTCCTCGTGATCGGGCACCACCATGACGGGGCCCTTTGCGTGGTGCAGCACCCCATCGGTCGTCGACCCCAAGAGCATGCCGGCGAAGCCGCCGTGCCCACGCGTTCCAAGGACAAGCAGTTCGACCGCGCGGCTCGCATCCACAAGGATGTCGACAGGCGCCCCATCCACGAGGCTCGTTTGTACCTCAAGGTCAGGGAAATGGCTCTGAAGCCATGCTGTTCCGGCCTTGAGCTGTGCTTGGATATCGCGGAACAGATGCTCGCGGTCGACCGGCGCCGGGACCCAGGCGAGGCTTCCGCTGAACTGCGGCACCGCGCATATGACCCGCAAGGGCACGCCGAGCAGCATCGCTTCCTCCGCGGCAACGAGAACGGCTGCGCGGGCCTGCTCGGAGCCGTCCACACCGACAGCAACGACACGCTCGACCTGTTTCGGGCTCTCCCTGGACTCCTCGTCGCGGATCCGCCGGTCCCCCACCTGTTCGCCGAGCCGCTCAGCAAACCGCAGCGGGACAGTGACAGTCGTGCACTTCGCGTGAGCGGGAAGGGCGCTGCTCACAGAGCCGAGGAGACGGCCCACGAAGCCGCCGCGGCCCCGGCTTCCGAAGACCAGCAGCTCGGCATTCTCCGAGAATTGCAGAAGCACCCCGGCGGCGTCGCCGCTTTCGACGGACGAGGTGATCTCGACGTCGTCGTACGCCCCCAAGGACTCGATCGCCTCCTTGAGCACCGCCTTGGCGCCCTCCTGGATGACGGTGTCATCGATCGTCGAGTAGCCCCCATCGAGCCCTGAGGCGGCAAAAATGGGCACGCTGTAGGCGGTGACGACGTGGAGCGGACGCCTCCGCCGCTGCGCCTCCCTGGCAGCCCAAATGAGGGCGCACCGCCCGTGATCGGAGCCGTCCACTCCGACGACGATGCCTGTGGGAAGGGCGTCCCCACCGAGGCTCTGGCCGGTCTCGCGTTCGGGCTGGTCTGCCATGGCGTCCTCCTCGTCCGTGAGCCGCATTGGGCCCTGAGGCGCAACCGCCTCTCAATTGACAATGGTGGTCTGTTTACAGGGCTGGTCAAGCTTCTGCGAGGGCGGGGCGCGGCCCAGCATCGCCTTACAGCGGGTGGGTAAGTGGGACGGGCCTACCGGAGCGTCTCGAATCCGGGTAGTCTTCCGAAGGTGCTTCCGCGGGGGACGATGCACGCAAGTCCTTTTGCACGCCAAACGGAGGAGAGTCGGCCTGTGTCCACGTCGCTTTCGACCGCGTCGGAGTCGACCACCGCAGTCGTGATCGGCACAGGCCTTTCCGGTCTCGCTGTGGCGGGCGAGCTGAGCCGACGAGGGGTCGAGACCGTGACGGTCCATGGCCTCGAGTCCGGCGCACCGAGCACGATGACGACGGCGCTGCGTGTCACGGACCTCTCCTCGGAAGACTCCGCCGAGTACCTCCAGGTCATGCGCCACCTGCGGAACCACGTAGCGAGCCTCGGCCTCGACGTCAGGACCAACGTCAGCGCACAGCACCTCGCGCTCGTCGAACACCCCAAGGCCAAGTCCCGGCTCCGTTGGGCGGTCCGCACGGAGACGGGAATGATCTTCGCCGACGCCGTTGTCCTCACCCGGTGCGCGCACAACCAGTTCCGCCGGTTCCTCGCTGATCTGGGATTCTCCCTCGGGGAGACGCTCGTCCAAGAGCTCGCGGGGATCGGGCTGTTCCTCATCGGGGTCGCCGAGCTGTCGTCGCCATCGACCCGAGAGCTGCTCCGGCAGGCAAAAGCCGTCGGCAAGGCCGTCGCGGAGTCAGGGCGTCTCTCGAACGGCTTAGTCGCCGCCTTCTGAGTCCTCTGGGCCGCCGTCATTCGCGCGGCGCGTAAGCACGGCCCAAGCGAACAGGAGCGCTACGCCAAGCACCCCGAACACGATGAAGATCCAGGTGAGCGAGTTCCCAGGCGCCGGGGGCGGTGCCGGTGGAGTCTGGGATGCCCCCGGAACGGCGGGCTGCATTCCGGGCACTGGACTGCTCGGCGGCGCGGAATGCGTGACTGACGGCGGGGCGAGGGGCACCGCGGCGACGGCCGACGGCGTGGGCTGGCCAGAGTCGGCAGAGCTCGCCTGAGCGGGGGCGAGTATGAGCAGGAGAGCCAGAAGTGCAGCGGAGAGGATAATCGAGGTTGCTTCCCTCAGGCGCCTTTTCCACCCTGTAAATTCAGAGTTGTCGATCACATTTCTCACGAATTCGCGTGTGGATGGGTTCACAGGGCATTAACATAGCCACGACATCCTCCCACCAACCCAAGGGGACCTCTATGTCGACAACCACCACTGCGCCGACCAGTGCGATGGATCGATACTTCAAGATCACGGAGCGGGGATCGAGCGTGGGCCGCGAGATCCGCGGCGGCCTGGCGACGTTCTTCGCGCTGAGCTACATAGTCGTCCTCAATCCGCTCATCCTCTCGGGCGCCGACTCGTCGGGGCACACGCTGGGGATCCCGAGGGTCGCCGCCGCGACCGCGCTCGTGGCTGGCGTCCTCACGATCCTCATGGGTGTGTGGGCGAAGCACCCGTTCGCGCTCGCGACCGGCCTCGGCGTGAACGCGTTCGTGGCGGTCACGATCGCCACCCACCCGGGAGTCACGTGGCCCGACATGATGGGCATCGTCGTCGTGGCGGGCATCGTGATGTTCATCCTCGTGCTCACCGGCTTCCGCACAGCCGTCTTCCGGGCAGTTCCGGAGGGGCTGAAGACAGCCATCGTCGTCGGCATCGGCCTCTTCATCGCACTCATCGGACTCGTGGACGCTGGCTTCGTGCGCCGCCTCCCGGACGCTGCGGGTACCACCGTGCCGCTCGGCCTCGGCGTCGACAGCCGCCTCATCGGGTGGCCGACCCTCGTCTTCGTCGTCGGCCTCGTCCTCACGATCGCCCTCATGGTCCGTCGCGTGCGCGGCGCGATCCTCATCGGCATCCTCGGTGCCACCGTCCTCGCGAACATCCTCGAGGCCGTTTTCCACATCGGCGCGAGCTCCTCCCCCGGCCAGAAGGCGAACCCGGCCGGCTGGTCGCTCGTCGTTCCCGGACTCGGCAATGTCCAGCCGATCGATCTGAGCCTCATCGGTCAGGCCCACCCGATTGGCGCGTTCGCGCACCTCGGCCCTCTCGCGGCGATCCTCATGGCGTTCGTCATCCTGCTGAGCATCTTCTTCGATGCGATGGGGACAATGGTCGGCCTCGCCCGCGAGGCCGGGAACATCGACGCCGAGGGGAACATCCCCAACGTCGACCGCGTGCTGCTCGTCGACGCATTCGGCGCGATCGCCGGAGGCGGCTCGTCGATCTCCTCGAACCAGATCTTCGTCGAATCGGGTGCGGGCATCGGGGAGGGGGCGAGGACGGGCCTCGCATCCGTCGTCACAGGCATCATGCTCCTGATCGCGATGTTCCTGACGCCGCTCATCAACCTCGTGCCCTTCGAGGCGGTCGCACCCGCGCTCGTGGTCGTCGGCTTCCTCATGTTCCAGCAGGTCACGAAGATCGACTGGACGGACGTGGGAATCTCGATCCCCGCGTTCCTCACGATCGCGCTCATGCCGTTCACCTACTCGATCGCGAACGGTCTCGGCGCAGGGTTCATCAGCTACGCACTCGTCCGGCTCTTCCAGGGCCGCGCGAAGGAGATCCACCCGCTCATGTGGGCCGTCGCCGCGGCGTTCCTCCTGTTCTTCGCCCTCGGGCCCATCGAACAGGCTCTCGGAGTCTGAGCGAGGCGGAAGCCAACTAGCCACGAGCGCCCTGCCATCCCAAAAGGGAGGGGTTGGGCGCTCGTGCCCGCTCAATGCCCAACCCGACGTTGTTCGCTCGTGCCCGGCCCGATGTGCTCGCTCCTGCCAAGCGCCAGTGAACGGGTAGACGCGGGGGCGGCCGTCGTCATCCGCCGCCGGCCCTCCCGCTCGCAAGCACTGGGACCCGGCAAGCTCTGCCGGCTCGGCAAACTCGGCTGCCTCGCAAGAGCGCCTCACAAAGGCGCGTCATAGCCTGCCGCGCATGTGCTCCCAAAAAGTGATGCCGCTGGCTACTGCGGGGTAATGAGGCGGGGCAAGATCCGTCAAGGAGGCACGAGACGATGGAACAGCGCGAATTCGAGGCCAAAGCGGTCCGGCGTGGGCACCTCTGGGAGATCGCGATCCCAGAACTGGGCCAAACGGCGGCAACCAATGACGCCGAGCGCGTCGAACTATATGCCCGCAAGCTCGCCGCCGCGTCGCTCGGGGTCCCGCCGCGGGCGGTAGCGATGAGGGTCACGTTCGAGGAGACGGTGGCTCTGTTCTAAGGCTGTTCCCGTGTCTAAGGCTGTTCCCGTGTCTAACGCTGTTCCCGTGCCTGGGGCCTAAGACCGGTTCACTTGACGGCGGCCTCTAGTTCAGAACGGCGGCGGACCAGATTCTCTGTGCGAATTGCACCCGTCGCTAGATTTCTTCTCACCGGCTGATGGCCCGGCTCCCCGCGATGGCGATCCGGTCTCCCCAACGACGGACTTGCCGAGTTCGTGGTCAGCGGGTCCGGTGATCGCACGTGCGCCTAGGGGCGAGACCCACAGGGTGTCGCCCGAGACATTGTCTTCGTTTCGGAGTCGGTGGGGTTGCCACAGGCGCAGACTCTTGAGGGCGTGGTGCTTCCGGCACAGGGCGTGCAAGTTCGCCGCATCCGTGACGCCGCCGTCTTGCCACTCGACCATATGGTCGATCTCGGCGCGCGCGGCAGGAGACTGACACCCCGGGAACTGGCAGGTCCCGTCCCGATAGCGGATAAAGCGCCGCAGCCCTCTCGGTGGGCGGTACGCGCTGCGTCCAAGCGACAGCGCAACTCCCTCCCGTGTCTCCAACAGACGCTGCCACGTTGGTGCCGCTGCAGCCAACTCCCTAGCCGTCGCCGCGTCGATCGGCCCGTACCCCTCCAGCACGGCTGGGTCCTGAGAGGCACCCAGAAGCGACTCGACGGAGATGTGCACCACGATCTCGGCCACCGGCGTGGAAGGTCCATCCATCGGGCTGGCGCTGGCCGCCGGTGAACTCGGGGCCTCGATAAGGTCCGGACAACCCACCGTTTCGGGGCACGTCATCGGGCCCGAGCAAGCGCCGGGGCCGGCAAGGACAAACGCGGCGAATTCGTCCGCTCGCAACTGGGGAAGGGTCCGCCCCTCCTCGGGGTCGGCGTCCCGGCGCCCTCTGGCCAGCGCATCGAGGCGAGTGAACGCGGCAAGCCCGATCTCCGCCGGTACGAAAGCACTAAGCGTGCACATCCCGTCCGGCTCCGGCCTCACCCACACCCCGCGGTCTCGCTCCGCACGTACCTTCCGCGCCCGGATCGACTCTGGATGCAGCCGCTCCCGCAGCGAACGGACGGCCTTACGGAACTCTCCGGGGGATCGCCGCCGCCCGGTGCGGGTCTCAAGCCGGGACAGACACTCGATCCCGAAGCGCTCGGCCACCGCCTCAGGCAGAGTTGCGGTCTCGTCGGCGATCACCCTCGCGTGCGCCTCCGTCAAGTCTCCGGCCTCCAACCGGGCCAACACCGCCAGCTGCGCTCCGCACAGCGCCTCCGCTGCGCCCAGCAGCCGCGCCGCGACGAACTCCGAGACCTCCCCCGCGACCGCAACCTCTGATACAGCCAGGGCGCGGCCCACATCACCCCCGAAACGAGGCGGCCCCGCTTCGCCCCGTTCCCCACGACCTACTTCTGCGGCCTCCTGCGCCCGGCGCGCCTCCTCCTCGCATGCAAGCCGCACCCGCTCCACCGCAAGTGCTTCCAATGCTGCGAAGAACGAGCGCGCCCTTCGGATGTCTACCAGGATTCGCCTGGCCTGCTCGCCAGAGAGCGTCGAGGGGTCGGGGTGCCAGAGTGCACCTTCCAGCAATGAACCAGGACGCGGCTCGAGCACTACCGCCGTGTCCGGCGCAAGCCCCACCAGATCTGGTACCCCTCGGCTTATCATCGACGCCCCCAAGGCTCGATCTTGGATGTATGTTCTAATAGTATCAGATGAATAGAACGTGTGTACGAGAATCATCGAATCCCGGCCTCACAGGAGCACGACAGGTTCCCTCTGTAGCGTCCCGAGAATGGGTGTGCCACCGAAACCCAAGGGGATCACGGATCTGCCGAGCTCGCGAACCCCCACGAAGCGGGCGAAAGCGGAGACCGTGGCCATCTTCGCCGTCTTCGCCATCTACGCGGCCTTCCTGCTGAAGCTGCTTCTCTTCTCTCGCGCACCGGGTTCGGAGAGATCGATCAATCTCGTCCCGTTCGCGACTATCGCGGAATACGCGTCCAGCCACGCTCCCGGGACCGCGAGAGTGGCGTTCGCCAACGTCGTCGGGAACATCCTGATCTTCATCCCGCTCGGAGTTTACGCATCGTGGCTGCGACATCGATCCGCATGGACCACCATGCTCACGGTTGCCTCAGTCAGCGCCGCCGTAGAGATCATCCAGGGCGTGTTCGCGGTTGGAGCTTCCGACATCGACGACGTGATCCTTAACTGCGTCGGAGGACTCATCGGAATGCTCGCATTCTGGCTGCTCTCCGCAATCATCCGCGAGCGATCACGAGTAAGGACCGCTATGGCGGTCTTGTCGCTACTTTCGCTGCCCGTCTGGTGCTACTTCTTCTTCGTCATCCGACTACGAATGTGAACACAAACCACAATCTCCCACCCCAGAGCAGGCTGGCCCTAGCTGCGGTCACCGCCTCAAGAAGATCCGGCGCTCCAGACATCTCTTCGTCCCCGCACTGGCGCGTCCCGCGCCCCGTACGGTGTGCTGGTGGGATGAACGAAGTTTCCTCCCTCGCGCTGCCCGTCGACATTGAGCCCTCGCCTTGGTCGGGCCGGCACGACGGCGATGGGCCCGAGCACCGCCGCTGGTGGCAGGCCGTTCGGCCCTACGCCGCGCTCGAACTCGACGAGGCCGTCGCAGCGAGCAGTGCTAGCGGGCGGCGACCGGCCGTGCTGCTCGGATTCCGCTCCGACGAGGGCGTCCGCCGCAATAAGGGGAGGACGGGCGCGTCAGCGGCGCCTACAGCTGTCCGCTCTGCTCTCGGACCGCTTGCATTCCACCTTGAGCGAGAGGTTTTCGACGCCGGCGACGTCATTGTCGAAACCGGACGGGAGGGCGAGCCCGGCGACCTTGAGGGCGGCCAGGAGCGCTGTGGTGACGTGATCGCTTCCCTCCTCGACGCCGGAGCCCTCACCGTGACCCTTGGCGGCGGCCATGAGACCGCGTTCGCAAGCTATCTCGGGGTGGCCGACACCGAACGCACGTCCGGTGTGCGGGTGGGGGTGCTCAACCTCGACGCCCACTTCGACCTCCGAGCGGAGGATAGGGCGAGTTCCGGCACGCCGTTCCTCCAGATGGCCCGCGCCGAAGCCGCCGCGGGACGCACGCTCGAGTACGCCGTCGTCGGCATCTCCCGCCCCAACAACACGCTTGCGCTGTTCCGGCGAGCGGACGAGCTGGGCGTCCGCTATCTCCTCGATGAGTACGCGACTCGGGAGACCGCCGAATCGTTCGTGGAGGACTTCCTTGAAGGGCTCGACGCCGTGTACCTGACGATCGACCTGGACGTCCTGCCAGCGGACGTCGCCCCCGGAGTCTCCGCGCCGGCCACGCTCGGCGTACCTCTCGAGGTGATTGTCGCCGTCGTCCGGCGCCTGGTGGCGAGCGGCAAGCTGCTGCATGCGGACATCGCCGAGCTCAACCCGACATACGATCTCGACTCGCGGACGGCCCGGGTCGCCGCGCGCCTCGTTGACACAATCCTGACCTGATACCACGAAGAGCTGATCTCTAAGGCGAGCGTTGCCAAGGCGACCTTCTACAGCCATTTCCGCTCAAAGGACGAACTCGTCCTCGCCTATCTGGCGCGTCTGCACGAGATGCGCAGCGCCGCGATCGAGGATGCCGTGCACCGGCAGGACGGCAATCCGAGGGCGCTCCTAGGCATCTTCGACGCCCTCTTCGACGCCTTCAAGGCAGGCGTGAACGACAGCAGTTCATTCGTCCACGTGCTCATGGAAATGGGACCCGAACATCCCCTGGGTGCGGCGAGCATCGATTACATGGTCAAATCGAGGGCCCAGTTCGCCCGGCTCGCGAAGGAAGCAGGCGTCCCCGGCGAGGAACTCTTCGCCCAACAGTGCCTCGTCCTGCTCAAGGGAGCCGTCATTGCGGCTGTCCAGAGGGACTGGGACGAGTTCGACCAGGCGCGGCAGATGGTCGCAGGCTTGATCGAAGCCCGCCTCGTCGTGGAGGACGACGCGGCTGCGGAGCCGTAGGCCTCAGAGACGGCAGGGCCCCGCACCGTCCTCGGTGCGGGGCCCGCCACTCGCTGGCGTTGCCAGCGTTCCCTGTTGCGAGCGAGGGAACTCTATGCGCGGCGTACGAGCACGCCGTCAGACTTGAGGAAAAGCCGGCGCGACTCTGCGCCCTCGGCCATGAGCCACAGCACGTTCCCACTCAGCGAGACCTCCTCGACCCGCCCCGTGGTCACGACCTGCGCGTGCTTCACGATCTCGACCGGATCCTCGGCGCGCAGCTCCGTCCAGTCGGTGAGAGGCGCCTGGTGGGCGCTCCGCCTAGTCAGTACTGCTCCGCGTGCCTTCATTTCTCCCTAACCCCTTCGTGGAATTGGCGCTCCAAGCGCCTGTTGTGATCCGCGCCATTGCGGACTCTACGTTTCTATCGGTTCGCGGGACGCCGTGCTATGTGGACCTTGCCCACGTTTGGCTATATCTGTTGTGCAGTTCTCCAATGCCGTGGTCGGACCACGCCGCTGGCTCCTTGGGAGGCTCGGGAAGCCTCCCAAGGAGCAGCCAGCGGCGGGAGAGCGCTAGCGCTTAGCGAAGGCCGCCGACCGCGGCGCTCACCGCGGCAAGCAGCTCGCCATCGGCCAGCACTCGGTCCGCCTCCTCGAGCTCCGGGGACATGAAGCGGTCGACGCCGGGGCCAGCCACAGTGCGCCGGAGAACCTCGAGCGCTGCCGCACCCCCGGGACCGGGGACGAGCGCGCCGTCGGACATCGCGGTGCGCAGATCGATGGCCCGGGCCGCTGTCACGAGCTCGATCGCGAGGACTCGCCGCAGGTTCTCCACGGCCTTGCGAAGCTTGCGGGCGGCGTGCCAGCCCATGGAGACGTGGTCCTCCTGCATCGCGGAACTCGGAATGGAGTCGACGGAGGCCGGGACGGCGAGTCGCTTGAGGTCCGAGACGAGGCCCGCCTGGGTGTACTGCGCGATCATCAGCCCGGAGTCGACGCCGGGATCGTCGGCGAGGAACGCGGGCAGCCCGTGTGAGCGCGCCGGGTCCAGCATTCGGTCCGTGCGGCGCTCGGCGATCGAGGCGAGGTCGGCCGCCGCGATCGCGAGGAAGTCCAGCACGTACGCGACCGGCGCCCCGTGGAAGTTGCCGTTCGAGCTCACGCGTCCGTCGGGCAGCACCACCGGGTTGTCGATCGCCGCAGCAAGCTCGCGCTCGGCGACCGTGCGGGCATGGCTGATCGTGTCCCGCACCGCGCCAGCGACCTGCGGGGCGCAGCGGAGCGAGTAGGCGTCCTGGACACGGCTGTCGCCCACCTTGTGCGACTCCACGATCTTCGAGTCCCGGAGGACGGCGAGCATGTTGGCCGCAGAGTCGGCCTGCCCCGGATGAGGGCGCAGCGGCTCATGAAGCTCAGGCAGGAACACCTGATCCGTGCCCATGAGCCCGTCAATGGACAGGGCTGCCGTAACGTCCGCGGTCTTCACGAGGGAGTCGAGGTCGTGAAGGGCCATGAGGAGCATGCCGAGCATGCCCTCGGTCCCGTTGACGAGCGCGAGGCCCTCCTTCTCGGCGAGGGTGACCGGCTCGATGCCGTGCTCGGCGAGGAGCTCCGCCGTCGTCCGCTGGCCGCGACCGCCGAACATCTCGCCGTCCGGGCCAACCGCCTCTCCTTCGCCCATTAGCACGAGGGCGACGTGGCTGAGCGGGGCGAGATCGCCCGAGCAGCCGAGCGAGCCGAACTCGCGGACCACCGGGGTGATGCCGGTGTTGAGGAGCTTGACGAAAGTCTCGAGGACCACGGGGCGAACTCCCGTGCGCCCCGACGCAAGGGTCTTGGCGCGCAGGAGCATGAGTGCCCGAACGACTTCGCGCTCGACGGCGGGGCCCATCCCCGCCGCGTGGCTGCGGATGAGCGACTTCTGCAGCTGCGTGCGCAGGTCTTGAGGGATGTGCCGGTTTGCAAGGGCTCCGAAGCCGGTCGAGATGCCGTAGGCGGGGGTCTCGCTCGCGGCGAGCTCCTCGACGTGAGCGCGGACGCGCGCAACCTCGGCGAGCGCCTCGGGAGCCACGCTCACCTTGGCGTCGTAGCGGGCGACGGCGACGACGTCTGCCGCGGTCAGGCCGCCGAGGGAGAGGGTCACCTCGGTGGGCAGGTGTGTTTCGGGGACGGTGATGGTCATGTCCAGGTTCCTTACTTCGCGTCCGTCGCGGCGGTTGTGGTCGCGTTCATCGGGATCTTGACGCCGCGCTCGGCGGCGACCTCGACGGCACGCTCGTAGCCGGCGTCGACGTGGCGGATGACGCCCATGCCGGGGTCGTTGGTCAGCAGGGCGGTGAGCTTCGCGGCGGCGAGCTCGGTGCCGTCGGCGACCGAGACCTGGCCTGCGTGAATCGAGCGGCCGATGCCTACGCCGCCGCCATGGTGGATCGAGACCCACGTCGCGCCGGAGGACGCTGCGGTGAGGGCGTTCAGGAGCGGCCAGTCCGCGATCGCGTCGGAGCCGTCCTTCATGCCCTCGGTCTCACGGTACGGGGAGGCGACCGAGCCGGAGTCGAGGTGGTCGCGGCCGATCACGATCGGCGCCTTGACCTTGCCCTCTGCGACGAGCTTGTTGAAGAGCAGGCCGGCCTTGTGGCGTTCGCCGTAGCCGAGCCAGCAGATGCGGGCGGGCAGCCCCTCGAACTCGACGAACTCCTCAGCCGCGTCGATCCAGCGGTGCAGGTGCTCGTTCTCGGGGAAGAGCTCCTTGATCGCCTGGTCGGTGACCTTGATGTCCTCCGGGTCCCCCGACAGCGCGACCCAGCGGAACGGGCCGAGGCCCTCGCAGAACAGGGGGCGGATGTACGCCGGGACGAAACCGGGGAACTCGAACGCGCGCTCGTAGCCGCCCTTGCGGGCCTCGTCGCGGATCGAGTTGCCGTAGTCGAAGACCTCCGCGCCCTCGTCCTGGAACTCGACCATGGCCTGGACGTGGCGGGCCATCGCGTTCTGGGCCTTCTTCGTGAATCCCTCGGGGTCGGCCTCGGACTCGCCGCGCCACTGATCGACCGTGTACTCGGTGGGCAGGTAGGAGAGCGGATCGTGGGCCGAGGTCTGGTCGGTCACGACATCGACGGTGAGCTCCCCCGCCCGGTGGCGGCGCAGGATCTCGGGGAAGACCTCAGCGGCGTTGCCGACGTAGCCGACGGAGAGGGGGCGGCCCTCGGCCTTGGCCGCGACGACCTTCGCCAACGCCGCGTCCAGGTCAGTCTCGACCTCGTCCAGGTAGCGCTTGCCGGCCCGGCGGCGGAGGCGGGACTCGTCGACGTCGACAATCAGGACGGCGCCGCCGTTGAGGGTGACGGCGAGCGGCTGCGCGCCGCCCATGCCGCCGCAGCCGCCCGTCAGGGTCAGGGTGCCCGCCAGGGTCGGGGCCGGGATCCGGCCCTCGGCGTGGAGCTTGGCCGCGACTGCGGCGAACGTCTCGTACGTGCCCTGCAGGATGCCCTGCGTGCCGATGTAGATCCAGGATCCAGCGGTCATCTGCCCGTACATCATGAGGCCCTCGGCCTCGAGGCGGCGGAATTCTGGCCAGTTCGCCCAGTCGCCCACGAGGTTCGAGTTCGCGATCAGCACGCGCGGTGCCCACTTGTTGGTACGGAAGACGCCCACGGGCTTGCCGGACTGCACGAGGAGGGTCTCGTCGTCGTCCATCTCCTTGAGCGTGGCGACGATCGCGTCGAACGCCTTCCACGAACGGGCGGCGCGGCCTGTGCCGCCGTAGACGACGAGCTCGTCGGGGCGCTCGGCAACCTCGGGGTCGAGGTTGTTCATGAGCATCCGCATCGGGGCCTCGGTCTGCCAGGACTTGGCACTGATCTCGGTGCCGCGCGGGGCGCGCACAGGGCGGGCGCCGGTGGTGAAATCCGCCTTGCGGGGTTGGTTGGTGGTGGTCATCGTGACTCCTGCGTCGATGATTCGGTGGGCGGGGTGGCTACGGAATGTTCCGTGCGGACCTTCTTCATCCATGAGACCGCGGGCGGAGCTCCGGAGACAGAGGGTTCGGAAGGGAGTCGTCCGGGATTCCAGACGGGCATGCCTTCAGCGCCGCCCGTAGATCCGGTGAGAGAGTTCGCCTGCGACACGCGCGACCTGACGTGCGAGTTCGTCGCGCTCCTGCACCGGCACCTTCTCGCCGAGGAACGTGACTGCGACCGCCGCCGTCGGCCATCCCGCATGGTCCGTGACAGCCGCCGCGACGGAGGCGAACCCGGAGGTGACCTCGCCGTCCTCCGTCGCGTAACCGCGCTGGCGCACCTGGTCCAGAGCCGACTGCAGTGCCGAGTAGCTGCGGATGTGCTCTCCCTCCTCCGTCCGTTCGCTGAACGCGGCGGCGTTGGGGTAGAGAGCGCGGACCTGCGACTTCGGGAGCGCTGCGAGGATGGCGCGACCACTCGCGGTGAGGTGGCTCGGGAGACGGACGCCGACGTCGGTCACGAGGGAGGGCCGGTTCTTCGCGCGCTCCTCGACGATGTAGAGCACGTCGCGGCCATGGAGGACGGCGAGATGGGCGCTCTCACCGATCGTGTCGACGAGGGAGGCGAGCACAGGTCTCCCCAAACGGGACAGCGGCTCCTGGCGGGAATAGGCGCTCGAAAGCTCGAAGGCCCCGATCCCGAGCCCGTACCGCCGCTCCTCGGGAAGGTGCATGACGAAGCCGTTCTCCTCCATGACCGCGAGGAGGTGGTAGACGGTAGAGCGCGGGAGTCCGAGCGTCGCCGCAATGCTCGCCGCGGGCTGGGGGCCTCGGCGGGATGCGAGCAGCCGCAGGATCCGCAGGGTGCTCTCGGCGGCGGGGACTTTGGACTTCGGGCCGGCTTCGGGGGGCATGGGACACCTCGGATCGGGGCCCCTGGAGGGCCGTGTCTGGAATACCGAACTCCAGTCTGCACACGGACGACGACGGCGCGTACCACTCCCCTAAAGCTCAGCGTCCGGAATACCAGACACAGCACGTCTGCGGTCCGAGACACAAGCAGCCGGTGACTCCACTCACAGGCCGCGGGTGACCCGGCAGAGTGGAAGGAATCCTTCCCAGAGACGCGAGGAACCCCCATGCAGCCTTCCACCGCCGCGCTCAGCCGCGGCCTCAACGTCCGGCACATCCGGTTCATGGCCTTGGGCTCGGCCATCGGCACCGGCCTCTTCTACGGCTCCGCCGACGCCATCCAGTCCGCCGGACCCGCGGTCCTCATCGCGTACATGATCGCGGGGGCGGCCGTCTTCATGGTCATGCGCGCCCTCGGCGAGATGGCCGTCCGCCACCCCGTCGCCGGCTCCTTCAGCCAGTACGCCGGCCGCTACCTCGGGCCGCTCGCAGGCTTCGTGACCGGTTGGACCTACGTGTTCGAAATGGCCATCGTCGCGATCGCCGACGTGACGGCCTTCTCCATCTACATGGGCTTCTGGTTCCCGGGCACCCCACGCTGGATCTGGATCCTCGCCGTCATCTTCTTCCTGACCGGCGTGAACCTGCTGAGCGTCAAGGTCTTCGGCGAGCTCGAATTCTGGTTCACGCTCGTCAAGGTCGTCGCGATCGGTGCGATGATCGCCGGCGGCGCGTTCCTCATCATCTTCGGCGTGCAGCTCGGCGGCCAGCACCCCGGACTCGGGCATCTCGTGGACCACGGAGGCTTCCTCCCCAACGGCTACGGAGGCCTGCTCGCGGCGTTCTCAGTGGTCGTGTTCGCGTTCGGCGGGGTCGAGACGATCGGCGTCACCGCCGGCGAAGCCGAGAACCCGAAGCAGGCGATTCCCCGTGCCGTCAACACGGTCCCCGTTCGTGTGCTCCTTTTCTACGTGCTCACCCTGACCGTGCTCATGAGCCTCTTTCCCTGGTCGCAGGTCGGCACCGAAGGCAGCCCGTTCGTCCAGATCTTCGACGGACTCGGTATTCCAGGCGCGGCGAACGTGCTCAACGCCGTCGTCATCACAGCCGCCCTCTCCGCCATCAACTCCGACATCTTCGGCGCCGGCCGGGTCCTGTTCGGGCTCGCCCAGCAGGGGCACGCGCCGTCGTCCTTCGGAAAGGTCTCGAAGCGCGGGGTGCCGTGGCTGACCGTCGTCGTCATGACCGGCGTGCTGCTCATAGGCGTCGTGCTCAACGCCGTGATCCCCGAGGACGTGTTCACGATCATCGCCTCGATCGCGACCTTCGCCACCGTGTGGGTGTGGGTCATGATCCTCGTGAGCCACGTCGCGATGAAGCGCGAGATCCGGCGGTACGCGCTCGCGCCGTCCGAGTTCCCGTCACCCCTCTGGCCCGCGGCCTCGATCGCCGCGATCGCGTTCTTGGCCCTCGTCATCGGCGTGCTGGGCTGGTTCGAGGACACACGGGTCGCACTCGTGGTCGGCGCTGTCTGGCTTGGGCTGCTCGGCGCAGCGTATGCCCTGTGGGTCAGGGGCGACGGACGACGCCGGCCCGCCCTCCGCGACGAGACCGCACCGCTTCCGGTGGTCGCCACGGGCGAGCGGGCAGGCGAGGCGGGAGAGCAGGCTCGCGTCTAGCGCGCCCTAGCGCGCGGACCAGCCGCCGTCGATCGTGTAGCTCGCGCCCGTGACCATCGCGGCGTCGTCGGACGCGAGCCACGCCGCGAGCGAGGCGACCTCGGCGGGCTCGACGAGCCGCTTGATCGCCATCTCGGTGAGCATGACCTTCTCGAGCACCTCATCCTCGGAGATGCCGTGCGTCGCGGCCTGATCCGCGATCTGCCTCTCGACGAGGGCCGTCCGCACGTATCCGGGGTTGATGCAGTTCGACGTCACTCCGTGCTCGGCGCCCTCTAGGGCCGTGACCTTCGAGAGCCCCTCAAGGGCGTGCTTCGCGGTCACGTAGGCGCTCTTGAAGGCGGACGCTCGGATCCCATGGACCGAGCTGAGGTTGATGACCCTCCCCCAGCCGCGCTCGTACATGTGCGGGAGCGCCGCCCGGACCAGGAGGAACGGCGCCTCGACCATGAGCTTCTGGATCCGGCGGAACGCATCCGGCTCGAACTCGTGTATGGGGGCGACCTTCTGGATGCCTGCGTTGTTCACGAGGATGTCGCAGTCGAGGCGCAATGATTCGAGCGGCGCGGTGTCCAGGAGGTCCACGGCCCAGGCTTCGCCGCCGAGCTCGGCGGCGAGGCTCTGGGCGGCGTCGCCGTCGAGGTCTGCGATGACGACGGCGGCGCCTCGTTCCGCAAGCGCCCTCGCGACAGCGGCGCCGATCCCTGCTGCGCCCCCCGTCACGAGGGCCTTGCGTCCGTCGAGACCGCTCATGCGCGTGCCCCGGCGTCGGCGGCTCCGACACGGACCGCATCCGCAGCGTCAAGCGCGTGGAGCGAGGCGCCCTTCGTCTCCCGGAGCGCGATGGCGGCCGCCGCGGTGATGGCACACGCGATCGCGAGGTAGACCGCCGTGGGCCACCACGAACCCGTGGCCTTGAGCCATTCGGTCGCGAAGACCGGCGCGAGCGAGCCCGCCACGATCGAGGTCACTTGATAGCAGATGGACACGCCTGAGTATCGCATGCGGGTGGGGAACATCTCGGCCATGATGGCCGGCTGGCCTGAATACATGAGGGCATGGAAGACGAGACCCACGATGATCGTCAAGAGGATGGCCCACGTGTTCTTCGTGCCGAACGCGGGGAAGGCCCAGAAGCCCCAGGTCGCGGTGAGGATTGCTCCGATCAAGTACACGGGCTTGCGGCCGACGCGGTCCGCGATCCGGCCGATCGTCGGAATGACCGCGAAGTGGCACACGTGGGCTATTGCGATGACTCCGAGGATGGACGCCGTGTTCATCTTGAGTCCCGTGCCGAGATAGACGATCGAGAACGTCACGACGAGGTAGTACATGATGTTCTCCGCAAAGCGTAGGCCCATGCCCACAAGGATCCCCCTCGGGTAGCGGCGGATGACCTCGAAGACCCCGTATCCCGCGGCCTTCTCGGCCTCAAGCTCAGCCTTCGCCGCCTCGAAGATCGGGGACTCGGTAACCTTCGTGCGGATGATGTAGCCCACGATGATGACGACCGCGGAAACCCAGAACGCGATACGCCAGCCCCATGCGAGGAACGCGCTCGACGAGAGCGTCGACGTCAGGACCCAGAGGACGGCGGTGGCGAGAACGTTGCCGAGCGGCACGGCGGCCTGCGGCCACGACGCCCAGAACGCCCGGTCCTTGTCAGGAGCATGCTCGGCCACGAGGAGCACGGCGCCGCCCCATTCGCCGCCGAGCGCGAGGCCCTGGACGAAGCGGAGCACGACAAGCAGGATCGGAGCCCATACGCCGACCTGCTGATATGTGGGAAGGCAGCCCATGAGCACTGTCACGACGCCGATCAGGAGGATCGTGATCTGCAGGGTCTGCTTCCGCCCGAGCCGGTCTCCGAGCTGCCCGAACACGACGCCGCCGAGCGGGCGGGCAATGAAGCCGACCGCGTAGGTCAGGAACGCGGCGATGATGCCGTCGTACTCGTTGCCCATGGTGGGCAGGAGGATCTTGTTGAACACGATCGTCGATGCGGTCGCGTAGAGGAAGAAGTCGTACCACTCGACGACCGTTCCGGCCATCGACGCGGACACGATCTTGGTCAGGAGCGGGCGGTCAGCCACTGCGCCGACCGGGCGCTGGTTTGAGTTCATGGGTTGCCTCCGAATGTGATGTGAGCCACTGAAGCCTCCGCCAGTATTCCTGCGCAGTTTTGTCTCTTCAATGACCAGTACCGCAGGGTAACTGTGCAGAAATGCAGATAACTTCCACCCAGTGCCGCTAAGGTAGGCGGCATGACGACGGCGTCCCCCTCGCCCGACCAGCTCCTCGTCCTCCTCGAGGTCTCCCGCGCGGGCAAGTTCACAACAGCGGGCGAAAGCCTCGGGCTCAACCACACGACGATCGCCCGCAAGATCGCAGCCCTCGAGAAGTCGCTAGGTGGCAGGGTGCTTGCCCGGGCGGCCGGCGGCTGGGAGCTCACTCCCCTCGGCGAGCGCGCGGTGGGCGTCGCCGAAGACGTGGCCGTCGCCGTCGGCCGCCTCGCCCCCGGCGCGGACGACCCCGTCACCGGCGTCGTGCGTATGACGGCGACGGACGGCTTCAGCGCCTACATCGCCTCGCCAGCAGTGGCGGAGCTCCGGAAGGACCACCCGAATCTCGCGGTCGAGCTCATCACGGTGACCCGGCGGGCGCTCCAGCAGCGCTCCGGCGTCGACATCGAGGTAGTGGTCGGCGAGCCGCAGGTGCACCGCGCCGAGGCAATGCGGCTCGGCGAGTACACGCTCGGGATGTACGCCTCGCGCGACTACCTCGAGCGGCACGGCGCCCCGGAGACGCCCGAGGAATTAGCCCGCCACGGCCTCGTCTACTTCGTGGACTCCATGCTCCAAGTCGACGATCTCGACGCACCCCGCCGCCTCGCCCCCGAGATGCGGGACGGCCTCACGTCGACGAATGTGTTCGTGCACATCGAGGCGACGCGTGCCGGAGCCGGGATCGGCTTCCTGCCGTGCTTCATGGCCGACCGCCACGATGATCTCGTGCGGCTCCTGCCGGGCTACTTCCACGAGCAGCTTCCGTACTGGATGGTGCTCAGGCCCGACTCGATGCGCCACCCTGCTGTCGCCGCCGTTGTCGACGCCATCAAGCGCAAGGTCGCGGAGGCGCGGCCGGTGCTCATGGGGTAGCGGTCCCCGGCCCCGAGCTCCCCGGCGGGTCGTGCCTCGGCGCGGCCTTTCCGATCCAGCTTCGCGCTTGGGCGTCGTCCCAGAACTGGGCCGGGACGCCCCCACCGAGGAGACGACGGCGGAGGGCGGCTGAGCCTTCGAGCGGGCTGTCGCTTCCCGCGACGATGATGTTCCCGTACCGCCGCCCCTTGAGCATCGCGGGGTCGGCGACCACGGCGATGTAGGGGAAGACCTCGGCGATCGAGGCGGCCTCCTCGCGGGCCGTGACCTGGTCCGGGGCGCTGCCGACGTTCGCCACGAAGAGCCCGCCGGCGTCGAGGAGCAGGGCCGAAGACCGCGTGAACTCGACGGTTGTGAGGGGGTGCGGGGTCCGCGACCCGGAGAAGACGTCGCGGATGATGAGATCCCGGGTCCGCGGGGTGAGCGATTCGGTGACTGCGCGCGCCTCGCCGACGCGGAGCCGCAGGAGCGGCGCCTTCGGCAGGTTGAACCAGGCGCGGACATACTCGGCGAGCTGCCCGTCGAGTTCGACGACGACCTGCCGCGCCTGGGGGTAGCGCGTCGCGAGATAGCGCGGCATCGAGCAACCGCCGCCGCCTTGGTGGAGCGCGCGGAGCCTGTCCGTGGTTTCGGGCGGGAAGCGCTCCTCCACGAGGGCGATGATCCAGCGCATGTACTCGAAGTCCAGGCGCAGCGGGTCGCTCAGGACTATGTGGGAACTCTGGACGCCGTTGATCTTCAGGAGCCACCCGTCCGAGGCGTCGCCGTCGCGCTGGAGCTCCGCCATGCCCGTATCGATGGGGTAGAGGCCGGGGATGGGGCCGGGCATGCGCGTGTCCATGACGACCACGCTATCCGCACATTGCTGGTCGAGTCCTGCCAGGGGACCTCCACCAGATGGATAACGACCTTGGTCCGCGGGATGACATCCTTGGTGCATGGCAAGGACTTGGCTCTCGCTGACTGTGGAACTGCTCGGCGGGCGCGGCGAGGAGCTGTGGCCCCGGCCGGGGCGAATCTTCGCGGTGGGACCTTCGCACACGTTCATGGATCTCGCCAACGCCATCAACGATGCCTTCGCCCGGTGGGACCGCTCGCACCTGTCCATGTTCTCCCTAGCCGACGGCCGGGTGATTGCCGACGAGGAAACGGGAGCCGAGATGGCGGGATCGATCGGGGGGCCGATCATCGTGCCACTCAACATTGATTCTGCCAAGGTTGCCCGGACGGTGGGGACCGGGGCCGAGTTCCAGTTCACGTTCGATTTCGGCGACGGCTGGACGCACCGATGCGTGGTCGGGGAGGAAAAGGTTGATCCGCTTGAGGTGTTGGGCATCCGCCCAGATGCGCCTCTGCCGTACTGGGGCTGGGGCAGCATCCCGGACCAGTACGGGCGCCGCTGGGCCGATGACGACGGCCAAAGCGCGGCGCCGCGAAGGCCGAGCCACCCTCATCCGATGCTGCAGCACGTCTGGCCCGGGCACGCGCAGATTCCTGCGCTCGACCTCGCCGAGCTGCGCAAGGCCATTGCAGAGGAAGACGCGCATCGGTTCCTCGCCGCTGTGACGGGACGCGACATCGATGACGCGCTGCAGCAGGTTGGGGCCGGGATACCAATGGCCTTGAAGCATAAGCGTCGCGAGACCGAGCCCGTGGCAGTATCCGTGGTGAACCGGCTGACGTGGCGCAGCGGCGCTGGAGATCGCGTGCTCGCTGATGACCTCCTGGCCAGCCTGCGCTCCGTGCCGCTGACAGCCAAGGTGGTGCCAGTGGATCTGGACATGCTCGGCACCGTCCTTGAAGGTGACCCAGCCCTCTCGGAGGGAGGCTACCTCGACCTCCAGACCGGGCAGGTATACGTCGACAGCTCCACGGACCCGATGATCGTCGGGGAGGACGCCGCCATCGACGTCGAGGAGGACCCCGACCGCTGGCTCCGGCTCGAGTGCACCGGTTCTCCCGACGGGTGGCAGGACATGACGGCCTTTGCCCAGCGGCAGCGCGATAAGGCCCTTCGGGAGCGGCTGGAGCGGGCGATCGAGGGCAAAGGCGCCTTCTCCCGATTCCGCGACATCGTCCACTCCGAGAATCTCAGCGAGCAGTGGAAGGCCTTCTCCACCGACCGCCAGATCGGCCGTTCTCGGGAGTTCCTCGCGGGGAACGGCATCCATGTGGGCTGATCCGCCCCGAGCGGACGCGGGTCAGGGGCCGCGGGGTCAAGCGATCCGGAGGTTCACGTCCGCACCATCCTGATCTCGGGCACACGCTGGTCATCGGCTACGAAGAACTCGCGGGCACCGTCCGGCTCGAAGCCCAGCTTTCTGTAGAAGGCGATGGCCCTCGGGTTCTCTTCCAGGACCCAGAGGAAGGCAGGGCTGTCGCCGAGCACCCGATCAGCCAGGGCCTGCGAAAGTCCGCTCCCGTACGCCTCCGCGAGGATGTAGATCGTGTAGAGCTCTTGGGGAGCAGGGGCGTCGGAACGGGCGGGGCCCGCACCCGCCATCCCGACCATACGCCCGGCCGAGCGGCCGACCGCGAAGCGCTCCCCGCCGTCGCCCGCCAGAAGCTGCCGCCACCGCTCCGTGCGGTTCGGATTGTCGCCGAGCCGCGCGAGAAACTCGGGCGAGAACAGATGTCCGTACGCTTCTCGCCAGCCCTGGTCCTTGACGGCGAGGAGCTCCTCGGCGTCGTCGGGCCCGGCGTACGTGATCTCGAATTCCATGCGCCGCTACCTCACAACCGCGAGCGCGAAACCGTCCCAGCCCTTCGAGCCCACGGTCTGAACGACCGTCGCATCGAAGGGCGGCTCACCGAGCAGTTCGAGCGCCGCGATAATGCCGGGCGTGTTCGTCTCATCGACCTCCGGATCGAGGAGTGCGCCCTCCCACACGGCGTTGTCCAGGACGACCACCGTTCCCGGGCGCCCGAGCCGGACGGCCCACTGCAGATAGTTCGTGTTGTTCTGCTTGTCCGCGTCGATGAACACGAAGTCGTAGGGGCCCTCGAGCGTCGGCAGAGTCTCGAGGGCTGTCCCCACGTGCACCTCGACGCGGTTGTCGAGGCCCGCTGCGGCTACGTTGGCACGCGCGATCTCCGCGTGCTCGGGTAGGTACTCAAGCGTGTCGAGATGACCGTCATCGGGAAGCGCTTGGGCCATCCAGATCGTGCTGTATCCCGCCAGGGTCCCGATCTCGAGGACCCGCCGGGCCTGGCTCATCCTGACGAGGAGGTGAAGCAGCTTCCCAGCAGTGGGCTGTACCTCTATCGCGGGCATCCCGCGCTCGACGGCGGTCTGCAGCGCCCGTTCGTGTTCGGGCCCAGGCTTCACGACAGTCTCGGTCAGCCAGTGTTCGACGTCGGTCCATCCGGGCTTGGGTGCGTGCTCGACCATGCCGCCCAGTCTGGTCCGGTCCCGGAGGCGGCGCAACGCTCAAGGGTTGCGTACGGAAGCAGAGTGACATTCGTAACCTGCTGAATCCACCTCTGTCCAGCAGCGCCATACGCCCTCGATCGCCCCAATCAGCTACTTGCCTGAACTTGATGGAGGCAGCCAGGGCCTTGTGATGAGCCGTCAGTGATTCTGCCCGATTACAGTAACTGGACAGCTGCGCCCGTCGTGGACTTGGCAGCAAGCGAAAAGGGGGCGTAGCTATGGGTGGGGCATGGGGCGGTGCCGAAGGAGGTCCGGCGGGGGCCCAAGGTGCGCCGTTCAACTTCTGGCTCGCAGTTGAGGCCTTCTCACCCCAGGGTGTGCCGATGCCGTCTAGGTCACGCGGAGCGATTCCGTACGTAGCGGACTATGCGAACCAGGCTCCACTCCCATGGGAGGATGCTCGTTGGCCGCGGAGCCGCCCAGGGTATGTGTGGCGGCACACCGTGTTTCTGGGCGTGTACGACCTGCAGTCGGCTTGGGCCGTCCTCGGTCCGAAAGCGGCCGAGGACTTTGCCGGTCCGCCTGCTGGTCAGAGCGCGGTCGCGATGGTCAGTGTGGGGGAAGACGGGGTGCTCGGCGTCGACGATGTGACCCTGTCGCAGTGTGTCTGGGCTGTCGGTCGCTTCCGGCAGCGGAACCTGCTGGACGATGTTCTGGCGGACTTCACAGCTGATGAGACCAGATGGGCGCGGCAGCTCGGCGACCTTGTCGTGGCCCGCGGCATCCGGGCGGGGGACGAGTCGGCGTCTGGGTTCCATACCCGGCCCCTGTCCCACGCCGATCTCCGAGCGATTCTTGATCTCGGACTGAATGAAACCGGGGCTGAGGGACTTCTGAAATACCGAGGCGAGGAACTTACCGCCGTAAGGGTGGAGAGCCGGGAGATCCGACCGAGGCGAGACGGTGAGGATCCTGAGCCGAAGTTCCTCAACAGCTTCTTCTTCGCCGACCTCTTATCGATCTCCAAGACCCACCGGCGAGGTGGGGCCATGCGTCAGTATTTGGGCCTCAACCCAACGGGGCAGAGAATAGACCTCCGCGAGGACCTCGCCGCCGTCTATGATTCGGTCGCGCCGAACATGCTGCCCGACGGCCGGTGGCCGAGCGACATCGGACATCCCTTAGCGCTTTCGCAGCAATTCGCGGTCAACCGCGCGCTGGCCGATCTGGAAGGCGCTGAGGGGCTTTTCGCCGTCAACGGACCACCCGGCACCGGCAAGACGACCATGCTCAGAGACATGATCGCGGCCTTGGTGACCAAGCGCGCCACGGCTCTGGCCTCGTTCGCTCACGCTGGAAGCGCATTTGTTGAGACTAGCGAAATCGGGACTAGGTCCGGAATCCGGAGTAAGGTTCACAGGCTGCACGAAAGCCTGCGTGGGTTCGAGATGGTCATAGCCTCGTCCAACAACGGAGCGGTTGAGAACATCAGCCTCGAAATCCCTGCACTCTCCAAAGACGTCATCGGCCCCACGTTCTGCGCTACGGCCAGATACTTCCCAGAGATCGCCACCCGACTGTTGAATGAGAAGAACAGCAATCGCGACGACGACTCCCCGAAGCAAGCGTGGGCGTTGGTTTCCGCCAAACTTGGGAACTCCTCCAACGTCGGAGCCTTTATCAACACAGCACTCTTCGGCGACAAGAGGTGGCCTGACGCTGCCGATGCCGTCCCCGGACTCTTCCAACAGCTGAACCATCCGCCCGCCAATGCGCTCTCCTGGCCGGAAGCCAGGAAGTCTTTCCTGAAGGCAAAATCCGAGGTGGATCGCCTTCGGACCGTACGACAGCGGCTCCACGACGCGTTCCTCCACCTGCCCCGCCGCCGCCAGGAGACACAACACCTCGAACGCGCGCTTGAGGTCGACTGCACGCAACTGAAGGAGCAAGAGAGACTCGTCTCCCGGCAGGAGGAGAGTCTTGCAGAACTCGCTGGGTCGGAGGCTGCGGATCGTTCCGACCTTGCCGCCCATCTCGCCGCACGGCCCGGAGTTCTAGAACAGATCTTCTCATTTGGACGAGTTATGACCGGGTGGAGACGACGGCAAGTCAACCTCGCCGAGCGCGTGGACCGTGCGGGCGCGGAGGCCGCGATCCTAAAAGCGACAATCGATCAGTCACGAAGGGTTGCCTCTTCGCTTCGGGAGCGTCGGGACGAGACCTTCGGCCGTCTGCAGGACCGGAAACGACAGGTCGCGATGATGGAGAGCGCCCTCTCCCGCTATACCCATGAGGGGCCCCCCGCGGACTGGTTCGAAGTCGGCAGCATCGAGCGCGAGAAGGCTGCACCGTGGCTCGACAAGGAGTTCAACGAGTCGCGGTCCCGGCTCTTTCTCGAAGCCCTCCAACTGCACCGAGCATTCGTGTTCGACCAGAACGAGAAGATGCGTCAGAACCTTTCGGCTGCGTGCAATGTGCTGAAGAAGTCAATCGCACCTGATACCCCTTCAAGGGCAGTGAGGGAGGCCTGGGAAGCGCTGTTCATGGTAGTGCCGACCATCACCACCACGTTCGCCTCCATGCCGAGGCTCTTTGCGTCCCTCAAAGACGAACAGCTCGGATGGCTCTTTATAGATGAGGCCGGGCAAGCTCCCCCGCAAGCAGCCGCTTGCGGCATCTGGCGGACACGACGCGCCCTGCTGGTGGGCGATCCGCTCCAGCTCACGCCAGTGGTGACTCTCCCCAGCGAATACCAGAACCGGCTCCTTGAGATCACGGGCACCGACTCGCACTGGCTCCCCGGGACCAACCCGGCCCAGGTTCTCGCCGATCGGACAGCAAAGTACGGCACGAACATTCAACCAGCTGGGCGGGACAAAATCTGGGTCGGTGCCCCGCTGCGCGTCCACCGCCGATGCGATAACCCCATGTTCGACACTGTCAACTACGAGGTCTACGACGGCCTCATGATTCACGGTGGAAAGACCATGCTCCGGAGATTCCCCGAAGAGGAGCATCGTCAAGAAGCTCCGAAATCGTCATGGCTCGATGTGACCACGATCGAATGGAATGGGCATGCTTCTGCTCAGGAGCTGATCCGCTTCGATGAACTCCTTAGGAGCCTTATGGAGGCCGGGCACGATATGTCCAAGGTGCTCGCCATCTCCCCGTTCCGGCAGACAGCCTTCGAACTCGAGCGCCGGGCGAAACGGTACCTTCGCGAATCGAAGACGCAGTCGGGAACTGTCCACCGAGCTCAGGGCAAGGAAGCAGACATCGTAATCCTCGTCCTCGGAGGCAAGACGTCCCGAGCCAGGAACTGGGCAGTGGACACTCCGAACCTTTTCAACGTTGCCGTCAGCCGGGCAAAGCACCGGCTCTACGTCATCGGCAACCGCGGGGAATGGGCCAAGCTCCCGTATTTCAAAGCGATCTCACTGCAGTTGGACCATCATCCTCCCCACCTACGGGTCGGCGATTTGTTCGCCCCCACACCCAGGCTAAGGGAAGCAAAGCAGCCCGATGGTCTGACCGTGGCCCGGATGCGACCTGATCTGGAAACCCAACCGGAACCGATCCCGAGAGCAGAAGGCGGGCCTTCGGAAAGGCCAAGACCGCCCATCTTTGATGACAACGGACACCCCGTCAGCCGAGCGGAATATTGGGGACAGCAAGAACTCAGCTCAGAACTCGGCATACCCGCCCCGCGGGTTGGCGACCTCCTTAGGGAAACCGGGCTCTTGCTTCCCGGCCCTGACAAGGAGCCCTCCCCTGAAGCTCTGGAACAAGGCTTGGCCGTATGGGTGACCGTCATGACCGCCGGCGGGCCACGACGATACGCGAGATGGCAGCCGAACCGGACCCTGGAAATCCTCGAACCCGCTCTCGGGCTGGATGAGACCTGATGGGACACCCTTACTCGCGTCCACCGACCTTCCCGAGGCCGGAAGCAGCTTTCATCTACTTCCGTGGGTCCCCCGCACTGTTGATTGCTCGTTCGAGCCGCTCGACCTTCCCCTCGATCTCGCCCGTGTGGCCCGGGCGGATGTCCGCCTTGAGCACGAGCGAGACGCGCGTCCCATACCGGCCCACGGCCTCCGTGGCTCGTTTCACGACGTCCATGACCTCGTCCCAATCACCTTCGATCTCGGTGAACATGGAACTCGTCCGATTCGGCAGCCCCGACTCCCGCACCACTTTCACGGCGGCGGCTACCGCTTCATGGACTGAATCGGCCGGAACGTTCGACGGCGTCTGGCCCGCTTCTTCGGGCCGCTCGCCGGAGGGGGAGACAGAGAAAGCGACAATCATGGGGCCAGTCTTCCATGCCCATAGGACAGTTCCAGGGGCTGGCCGCCGCCCTTTTCGTACGCAAAACGCGAGATTTCTCTGAGAGTTCAGCTTCACATAGACCACGGCGCACTCTCGGTAGCTACCGTGGAGGAATGCAGTACGAAGGAGCCTGGCGGAAGCCGATGCGGGCGGACGCGGCTCGCAACATCGAGAAGATCATCACGGCAGCCCTCGAATGCTTCCGTGAGGACGGCCCGAACGTCTCCCTCAAGTCGGTCGCGGATAGGGCCGGAGTCGGCCCCGCGACGCTGTTCCGCAACTTCGCGGACAAGGAGGAACTTGTCCTGGCGGCGATTGAACGGCAGATCAAGGTCAAGGTCGAACCCGTGGCCGAGGATGCCCTCGACAACCCGGACGCGGCCGCCGGCCTCGTAGAGGTCCTCAGCGCGGTCATGCAGGTCGCCAACGACGAGCACCACCTGCTCTCCGCTGTGGCCGGGCGCCGCCAGCTTCTCGTGGGACTCGCGGGCAAGCTCATCGAGTCGATGGGCGTGCTGCTGAATCGCGGCCAGGAACAGGGCACTCTCCGCGAGGAACTCCGGCTCCTGGACATGGTCCGCCTCGTCGCGATGCTCATCGGCGTCGGCGACACCGTGGCCCCCGGCTCCATGGCGTGGCTCCGCTACGTCGCCCTCGTGGAGGACGCGATCCGAACCCACCGTGAGCCCCGGCCGCTCCCGCCGCTCGAGGCCATCCCCGAGGTGGACCTGCCGCTGTGACGCCACGGGCTAGCCCCAGCCGAGCAGCCTCAGGCCTGCGGCGACGGCGGCACCGACAATGACGACGACGAGGAACGGTGCCCGCAGCAGGAGCGCCACGGCCGCAGCCACGAGTGAGCCGATCCTCGCGTCGAAGGCGAGGGACTGCCCGTTCCCGAGAGCGTTCACGACCGTCAGCGAGGCCAGGAGACCGATCGTCACGGTGCCCGCGATGCGGGTCATGCGCTCGTTCTTCATCCACCGCCGCGGCACGAGGTAGCCGAGCAGCTTGATGCCGTAGGCCGCGGCACACGAGACGATCACCCAGATCCAGAGGTTCATTCCGCGCTCCCAGGTTTGCCTCCGGGCCCCGGCCGGTGGGGGTATGGGTCGACGTCGGGTTCGAGGCCCTCCATTTCGAGAGGGCGGCCAGCACGAGCGTGGCTCATCCAGCCGAGGATGGCCGCAACAAGGGCTGCGACGAGAATCGGCACGCCCGGCGGCACGAACGGCACGGCGAGCACGGTCGCGAGAGCGCAGACGACGGCGATCGCCGCCGGCTCACGACCCTTGAGCCGCGGCCATAGGAGGCCCAGAAAGGCGGCCACCGCGGCGCCGTCGAGGCCCCATTGCTTTGGGTCGCCGATCGCGTTGCCGGCAAAGGCGCCCACGGCAGTGAACAGGTTCCACAGCACGAAGACGCCAATGCCAGCGCTCCAGAAGCCGCGGCGCTGCTCGACGCGTTCGCTCTGGCCCGAGGCCGTCGCGGTCGACTCGTCGATCGTCACGTGCGCAGCGGCGAAGCGACTCCACCCGCGAGGACCGAGCATGGAGTTGAGCTGCATTCCGTACACGGCATTGCGGATGCCGAGGAGGGTGGCGGCCGCACCCGCTGCGGCTCCCGATCCGCCACCGGCGATCACGCCGATGAAGGCGAACTGTGATCCTCCCGTGAACATGAACAGGCTCAGGACGATCGTCTGGAGGACGCTCAGGCCCGAGGCAACTCCAAGGGCGCCGAAGGAGATCCCGTAGAGGCCCGTGGCCACGGCAATGGACATCCCGATGCGAAACGCCGGCGAGCGCCGCAGCGGAACCTGGGGAGCGTCGTCGTCCGCGGCCCCCTGATCAAGCTGCCCGTCAGACACGGGCGGGACGTCCCTCAGACAACGCCTGCGGCCACCTGTCGGAGCACCTGCGCTGGACGGTTGGTCGTGATCTCCTGAACCCCCACGCTCAGGCAGTGATTGACGTCGTCGGGCTCATCGACTGTCCAGACGCGGAAGCGCCGGCCCGCGGAGAGCCAGTCCCGCACTCGGTTCGGGTGGTTCCGGACGTAGCCGATGCCCGGGCCCGCGAGACCGGTGCGGGCGCCGTCGAGAATCGCCTCGGCCTCGGCCTGCGCCGCCTTGAGGACGTTCGCCACAGCCCCTCCCGTGAACCGCCCCAAGGCGAGGTCCGTGCGGACATCCTCGACTTGGACGTCGTCGACAAGCATGCACACGTGTTCGGCAGGGACGCGGGCGAGCAGGTAACGGATGGCGTCGGCGTCGAAACTCATGAAGCTCACACGGACGTTGCCGAGGCGGGACGAGCTCGCCTCCCATCCGCGGGCCTCAAGGACTGCGAGCACGGTGTCCTCGAGCCGGAGCTGGTACGGGCTGGGATGCTTGAGTTCGATCGCAAGCCCGACCTCGCGTCCGACGTCGGCGAGGAGGTCGAGGAGCTCGGGCAGCGTCAGGAGCTGCTGGCTGACTGCCCCGAACTCGGCGGGGATCCGGGCGCCCTTCCATGAGGAGAAATCGAGCTCGCGAAGTTCGGCGAGAGTCCGGTCGGCGACGGCCCCAGTGCCGTTCGACGTACGGTCGAGGTTGGGGTCGTGCAGGAGGACGAGGTGCTGATCGCGGGTCAGGTGGACATCGCACTCGACGCCGTCCGCCCCGTCGGCGAGAGCCTGGAGGTACGCTGCGCGCGTGTGCTCTGCGAACTGGGCGCTCGCCCCACGGTGGGCATACACGAGAGGGCGCTCGGAAGTCATAGCTCTACGCTACCGAACCTGCTGACTCCTGATTCCCCGAGTAGGGTTGGCCTATGGTGACGCTCCATCGTGCCGAAAGCCCGGAGACGGGACGGACGGCTGAGCTCAGCCCCGAAGACGCCGAGCGCTTGGCGGCTTTGCGCAGTATGAAAACGCTCGCGCTGAGCCTTCTCATCGCGATCGCAGCGGTGTTCGCCGTCGCGTTCGCCCTCCAACGCCAGTTCCCTTGGCTTGAATACGTCCGCTCTGCCGCGGAAGGCGGCATGGTGGGCGCACTGGCCGACTGGTTCGCCGTCACGGCGCTCTTCCGCCACCCGATGGGCCTCAAGATCCCCCACACGGCGATCATCCCGCGGCGCAAGGACCAGATCGGCTCGGCCCTCAGCGGGTTCGTCGAGGACAACTTCCTTTCGGCCGACGTCGTGCGGGCGAAGCTCGACTCGGTGGATATCGCCCGCAAGGCGGGGTCCTGGCTCTCCACCCCTGCGGGCGCCGACCGGGTGGCCAAAGAGGGTGCGGCCGTGATCCGCGGTGCGTTCACCGTCCTGAACGACGACGACGTCCAGGCGGTCATCGAGGCGCTCGTCCGAAAGCATCTGCTCGCCCCGCCGTGGGGACCGCCCGTCGGCCGCCTCGCCGAGCGCATTTTCGACGCCGGCCACCACCACCGCCTCGTGGACCTCCTCGTGGACCGCGCGGCGGACTGGGTGGCGGCCAACTACGGCACTGTCACCCACGTCGTGACCGACCGCTCCCCCTCCTGGGTCCCGAATTTCGCGAACGAGCTCGTCGGCGACAAGGTCTACATCGAGCTCTCCAAGTTCGTCGCCGCGGTCCAGAGCGACCCGAACCATCAGGTGCGCGAGTCCATCGACAAGTACCTCAAGGACCTCGCTCGGGACCTGCAGTACGATCCGGCGATGATCGCCCGCGCCGAGTCGCTCAAGGGCCAGATCCTCGGCGACCCCGAAGTGCGCGATCTCGCTCGCCGGACTTGGACCACCATCAAGCACGCACTCCTCGATGCGGTCAACGACCCCCAGAGCGAGCTCTACCACCGCTTCACCACGGGCGTCCGTGACTTTGGCACCCGCCTCGTCTCGGACGATGAGCTCGCGGGCAAGGTGAATGCCTGGATCGGCGAGGCGGCGGGATACGCCGTCGCGACATACCGCTCGGACATTGCCGGTGTCATCGAGGACACCATTGCCCGATGGGATGCCGAGGAGACCTCGCAGAAGATCGAGCTTCAGGTCGGCAGGGACCTTCAGTACATCCGGCTCAACGGTACGATCGTGGGTGCCCTTGCGGGCCTCGTGATCTACGCGATCGCCCACGCGATCTTCGGCGGCTAGCCCGCGAGCTCGCCGGGGAGCACTTCCGGAGCCGCTCCGAATGCCGTCCGCGTCGAGCGGATGACGGCGCGGCCCATCGCCCGGTTTCCGAAACCGCCGACCACGGCTCCGACGCCGAACGGCAGTGCCCGGCCCAGCATGACGCCGGTCTGCCGGCGCAGGAGCCACTTGATGAAGCGCTCGCGCACTTTCCGCTGGATCAGCCGAGCCGTGGGGTCGGAGATCGATCGGTTGATCGCCGCACCCCAAGCCGCGTTGTGGGAGCCGGAGCCGCCGAGGGCGTGGCCCGTGAGCTCGCTCAGGAGGGCGGTTCCTTCTTCCCCCAGCATGATGGCCATGATCGTCGTCCGCGCTCGTTCAGGGTCCTCGAGGTGCACGCCATGCAGCTCCGCGATCGACGCCGCGTAGAGCGCGGTCGCCTCGAGGAACGCGACTGTCGCCGCGGCGGAGAGCGCGAGCGAGGTGACCGTCCCGACGCCGGGAACCGCGGCCGTACCGCCGATCGCGGCGCCGCCGCCGACGACGGTGCGCAGGTAGTCTCGGTCGAGCCGCCGGCTCAGCTCGGCGGTCGTCAGGTGCGGATAGCGGCGCCTGAGCCGCCGCAGGTTCGCGACCACGAGCGGGCGCTGCACGTCGACAGCCCGCAGGATGAGCTGCTGCAGCCGGGGCCGGGGCTTGCCCTTCCGGTCGAACAGCGCGCCACGGGCCGTCGTCCCAGCGATGCGGAATGCAGAATTCTTCCTCGCCATCCCCTCAGCCTAGCCGCGCAAAAGGCTGGGTGAGAGAGGCCAAGAGCGAACACGAGCGGCACGTTTAGGGGCATTCCGGGCGGGTAGTAGATGTACTGCAACGAGTGCAAGCTGCACCCGCCAACCGTCAGGAGTGAATCATGCGAATTGGTTCATCGATCGTTCTCATCGCGCTGGGTGCCATCCTGGCGTTCGCCGTGGCACCGGGGCTCATCCCGTACATCAACCAAGTGGTGATCGGGTACATCCTCATGGTGGTCGGCGTCATCGGCCTCATCGTCTCGATCATCATGGCATCGACGACCCGCCGCACGGTCGTGCACCGGCGGGCGGGCGTGGACGACGTCGACATGTAGGTGAGCGAGAGACCTTCGAAGGTCAGCGCCCAAAGCCCAAGAAGAACTGTAGAGCCCGGCCACGTGCCGGGCTCTACGTGTGTCTGGAGCCTCCCCCAACAACGCTCGTCTGTGTTTGTGTTGGAACCCGTTGACAAAGCCACATAAACGCAGATAGAGTCAACTAAACCAAAGTTGTTGTGATGCACACCACATCCCGGTCGGGATGAGTGCACGAGGACAAGGACGTTCGGATGCAGATGTTCGCCGAGGAGCGGCAGAGACTCGTAGCGGCCCGCGTCGCCGAGGCTGGCCGCGTGAGCGTCACGGAACTCGCCGACCGCTTCGCCGTCACGACCGAGACCGTCCGCCGCGACCTCGCCTCCCTTGAGCAGGCCGGCGTCCTGCGCCGGGTCCATGGAGGCGCCGTTCCGGCCGACAGCGTATCGACGACCGAGACCACGCTCTCCGAGCGCCTCGTGCAGCACCTCCCCCAGAAGCAGCTCATCGCCGAGGCCGCCGCAGCCCTCATCGCGAGCAGCCGGCCAGGAAGCATCCTGCTCGACGCCGGAAGCTCGACCGAGGCTCTTGCCGACGTGCTTCTCGCACAGGCGAATGGGCGCCGGAGCAACGGTGAAGAGCAGGTCGTCATCACGAACGCCCTTCCGCTCGCCGACAAGCTCGCAGGCAGCTCCACGCATGCCGTCCACCTCCTCGGCGGGCGAATCCGGGGGCTCACCCGGGCAGCGGTGGGGCAGGAAACGGTCGACGCCGTCGAGCGCCTGCGTCCTGATCTCGCCTTCATCGGGACGAACGGCGTCCACGAGGCCTTCGGGCTCAGCACCCCGGACAGCGAAGAGGCGGCAGTCAAGGAGGCCTTCGTGCGCGCGGCGCGCCGCGTCGTCGTCCTCGCCGACGCGAGCAAGCTCGGCGTCGAAACCCTCGTCCAGTTCGCACGGCTCGACCAACTCGACGCCCTCGTCACGGACGCCGATCCATCGCCCGAGCTTGCGGCGGCGCTTGAGAAGGCTGGCGTGGAAGTAGTGAAGGCAGGCAACTCATGATCGTGACCCTCACGGCCAATCCGAGCCTGGACCGGACCGTCGAGCTCGGGGGCCCCCTCCTGCGCGGCGAGGTCCAGCGCGCTGTGGCCGTCCGGCAGGAGTCAGGCGGCAAGGGCGTGAACGTCTCCCGTGCGCTCGTCGCCTCGGGCCTCGAGACCGTCGCCGTGCTCCCGGGCGACCCGGGCGATCCGCTCCTCGCAGGCCTCGAGACCACCAAGGTTCCGTTCGCAGCGCTCCCGATCGACCAGACCCTCCGCTCGAACGTGACCCTCACGGAGCCGGGCGGAGTGACCACGAAGGTCAACGAGCCTGGGCCGGAACTCACCCTGGACCAGCAGGAGCAGCTCCTGAAGCTCCTCGTAGAGCAGTCGGGCGGGGCCTCGTGGGTCGTGCTTGCAGGATCCCTGCCGCCCGGTGTCCCCGCCAGCTTCTACACGTCGGCAGCCGAGCGCCTGCGCGCGGAATTCGGCCCGGCCGCCCCGAAGATCGCTGTTGACTCCTCGGGAGCCCCGCTGGCCGCGTCACTAGGTGGCCGCCCAGACCTCCTCAAGCCCAACGCGGACGAGCTCGCAGAGCTCGCCGCGCTCGTCGGCCTCCCTGACCCCGGCACCCCGGCGGAGCTCGAGGCCTCCCCCGAGCGGGCGGCTACCGCCGCACGCTCTCTCGTCGACGCTGGCGTGGGTGCAGTGCTCGCCACGCTCGGCGCGAAAGGTGCCGTCCTCGTGACGGCCGACGGCGCGTGGCTCGCCACGCATGCCCCCATCCGAGCCGTCAGCACCGTTGGTGCCGGCGACTCCTCGCTGGCCGGGTACCTCCTGGCCGACATCAGCGGAGCGGACGCCGAAGGCCGTCTCCGTCAGGCAGTCGCCCACGGCGCGGCGGCAGCCTCCCTGCCGGGATCGACCGTCCCGGCAGTCAACCAGACCGATCCCTCTGCCGTGACCGTCACGGCTCTCACGAAGGACTGACCATGACCGAACTCATCAGCCCGGAGCTGGTCCTGCTCGACGTCGCCCTCGGCGACGCTTCGGCTGACGTGATCCGGAAGCTCGCCCAGACCGTCGCAGACGACGGCCGCGCGACGGCCGCCGACGGCCTCTTCGCGGACGCGTATGCCCGCGAGCAGAAGACGGCCACCGGCGTTCCCGGCGGCATCGCCATCCCGCACTGCCGATCAGAAGCCGTCAAGGTGCCCTCCCTCGCGATGGCTCGCCTTTCGCAGCCCGTCGATTTCGGAGCCAAGGATGGTCCCGCCGATATCGTCTTCTTCATCGCTGCTCCTTCAGGCGCTGACCAGGAGCACCTCAAGCTCCTCGCCAAGCTCGCCCGGAGCCTCATCAAGAAGGACTTCACCGCGTCCCTCCGTGCCGCCCGTACCCGGGAAGACATTGTGGACCTCGTGAACGAGGCACTCGGCCTCGGCGCCTCGGGTGCCCCCACCGCCGCAGCCGCCCCTGCAGCCGCTCCGGCCCCTGCGGCAGCACCCGCCGCTCACAGGCACCGCCAGCTCGTCGTCGCCGTGACCGCGTGCCCGACCGGCATCGCGCACACCTACATGGCAGCCGATTCGCTCGTGGCGGCCGGCAAGGAGAACGGGATCGACGTCGTCGTCGAAACCCAGGGTTCGGCGGGTGCTACGCCGATTCCCCAGACCGTCATCGACAACGCCGACGCCGTCGTGTTCGCGGTCGAGGTCGACGTCCGCGGCAAGGACCGCTTTGCAGGCAAGCCCTACGTCCAGTCGCCGGTCAAGCGCGCCATCGACGAGCCTCTCGTCATGCTCAATGAGGCGCTCACCGTCGCCGCTGACCCGAACGGACGCCGGCTCGCCGCCACGGGCGGCGCGCCGGCCGAAGAGCCCGAGGGCCGCGAGTCAGTCGGCGGCAAGCTCAAGCGCTCGCTCCTCACCGGAGTCAGCTACATGATCCCGTTCGTCGCCGCGGGCGGCCTGCTCATCGCGCTCGGCTTCCTCTTCGGCGGTTACGACATCACGAAGTACGCGAGCACGATCGTCGTGAAGAACAACTTCTTCGACCTTCCGACGCAATTCGGGCCGCAGGCCTGGGGCCCGCTCGGCGCATATCTGGGTGCGGTCCTGTTCATGATCGGCTCGACCTCGCTCGGCTTCCTCGTTCCCGCCCTTGCCGGCTACATCGCGTACGCCATCGCTGACCGCCCCGGCATCGCGCCGGGCTTCACCGCTGGCGCCGTCGCGGGCCTCATGGGTGCCGGCTTCCTCGGCGGAATCGTCGGCGGCCTCCTTGCCGGCTACACCGCGCACTGGCTCGGTTCGCTCTCCGCACCCAAGTGGCTACGCGGCCTCATGCCGGTCGCGATCATCCCGCTCATCGCATCGATCATCGCCTCCGGCCTCATGTTCGTGGTCCTCGGTTGGCCCATCAAGGCGATCACCGACGGCCTCAACTCCTGGCTCTCGGGCATGTCCGGCGCAGCCGCCGTTGGCCTCGGCATCATCCTCGGCCTCATGATGTGCTTCGACCTCGGCGGACCGGTCAACAAGGTTGCGTACTCGTTCGCCGTTGCCGGCCTCGGCGCAGCCAGCGCTACGAATCAGGCCCCGTACCACATCATGGCCGCAGTCATGGCTGCCGGTATGGTGCCGCCACTCGCCATGGCCCTCGCGACCGTCATCTCCCCCAAGACCTTCAACGCGGCGGAGCACGAGAACGGCAAGGCTGCGTGGCTCCTCGGCGCATCGTTCATCTCCGAGGGCGCCATCCCGTTCGCGGCGGCTGATCCCTTCCGGATCATTCCGGCCTCAATGCTCGGCGGTGCCGTCACGGGCGCCCTCAGCATGGCGTTCAACGCGGGGTCGAAGGCCCCCCATGGCGGCATCTTCGTCTTCTTCGCAATTGACAACTTCGTCATGTGGGTCATCTCGATCGCAGTCGGCGTTGTCGTGACGGCTCTGGCGACCGTCGGGCTCAAGCGCTACGTTGGCAGGAAGGCCCCCGCGGCCGTCGAAGCTCAGCCTGTCGCCGCCTGACGAGCGGAGAAAGTTCGAGGTCCGAAGATGCAGCAGTTTCACGGTGTGGGTGTGACGCCGGGGCGTGTGGTGGGGCCGGTGCGGCAGATGCCGGCCCCGGTGCGGGAGCCCGCGGCCGGGCCGGTGGCGGGGTTGGACCCGGAGGCCGGGGCGGAGCGGATCCGGGCGGCGTCCAAGGCGGTCCAGGCCGGGCTGAAGGCCCGCGCCGCCGCCGCCGCGGGGGACGCCAAGGG
>NZ_JTDL01000043.1 GCF_000802235.1 Sinomonas humi | reverse complement strand
GCCGCCCTGGGAAAAGCTATCGGGCTCTTGCACGCGATGAAAGAGCAAGAGCCCGGGACCGGCCCGACGAGGACCGATCCATCCGGTTCCTGAAGGCCGAGGACGCCCTCGTCGCCGCCCTCACGCGCTCGACCGGCTCGCAGCGCCGAGCCCTGGCCGCCGCCGGGATCTCACGCTCGACGTGGCACTACCGGCACAGCCCCCGCCCGCGGGTGCCCGACCCCGTCCCCCAGAGGGACAGGGCCTACCCCTCCCGGATCGGCGCCGTCGACCGGGACGCGGTCGCGGCCAGGATCACCGCCGCCTGGGAGAAGGGCAACTCCGTCGACCACGCGTTCGCCCTCGCATGGGACGAGGGCGTCATGCTCGCCTCCCGCCGGTCTTGGTGGCGCATCGCGGCCGGCATCCCCGACCAGGCCGTCCGCCCTGCCGCCCCCGCCAAGGGCAGCGGCGGAACCGGGCGCCCGGCCCCCGTGCACGAGGCCACCGGCCCCGGGCAGGTGTGGAGCTGGGACATCACCGACCTGCGCTCCCCCTGGCGCGGGAAGGCCTACAAGGCCTACTCCGTCATCGACATCTACTCCCGCATGATCGTGGGCTGGCGCGTGGAGGAMCGCGAGGCGGACCATCTCGCCGTGGAGATGTTCGAAGCAGCCTTCGCCCGCCACGGACGGCCCCGGGC
>NZ_JTDL01000042.1 GCF_000802235.1 Sinomonas humi | reverse complement strand
GACGCCAGTACGAGGACCGGTACAGGAACTGCCAGGTGTCCTCGATCATGTGCGGATCCTTGCCGATCAGCAGCTGGGCGACATGCTCCTTCAGGTACGCCGCGACCGCGAGCTCCCGCCCGTTCAGGGTCGCATCGCCGATGCCCGTGATGCCCTCGTCGGTCGTGATCTTCAGCGTCACGAAGTTCCGCGACGGGCTCGTCACGAACACCTCAGCGGCAACGATCTTCATGGTGGTCCTCTCTTACTACGGGCGTTCTGGCCCGCGCAGTTCAGTCTTGGTCGAACGATCTGAGGAGGGCGTGTATCCGATGGTGGACCGCGGCGTCCGCCCCGAGGCCGCGGTCGATCAGACGCAGTAGCCCAGCGGTTCGTTCGCTGCCCTCGAGCGCCAGGGCGAGCCGCACCTCGTCCTCGAGGGGGTCGTTGATCTCCGCCCCGGTGGCGAGGTAGTCGATCCAGGCAGCGATCATCCGGGCCGCGGCCCTGCCGGACCGGCCCTCCGCTCGTTCCGCCCGCAGGACCGGCACGCACCGCAGGCGCAGCTTGAGCGAGCCGTCCTGGGCGATCTGGGCGAGATAGTGGCAATGCGGGGGTTCGCGAACCGCTCGAGCAGGGCCGCGCGGTACGAGGGCACATCCAGTTCGGGCAGGGTGAGGTGCCGGGCGGCCTCGTCCCAGAACTCCGCCACAGCCCGGCGGCACACCGGATCCTCGAGCGCGTCCGCCACCGTCTCGTGGCCCCGGAGCCGGCCCGAGTAGGCCAGCATGGTGTGGGCGCCGTTGAACAGCCACAGCTTGCGGTTCTCGAACGGCTCGAGGTCGGCGACGAACTGCGCTCCCGCGTCCTCCCACGCGGGCCGCCCGGCCGGGAAGTCGCCCGAGAGGATCCAGGACGCGAACGGCTCAGCCACGACC
>NZ_JTDL01000041.1 GCF_000802235.1 Sinomonas humi | reverse complement strand
GACCGAATGGGCTCCCGACCGTTCTCGCCATCTTTTCGCTGCCGGTCCTGGCGGCCGGGGTATCGCTTCTGATAGTCGGACTCGTCGCCGTCCGGAAACGCTCACGGCTGGCAGCGTCCTGAAGTTCAGGCTCAAGGCGAGCCCCTGTCATGTGTGTTGAATACGCCCAAACCTGATACGCAGGGGTGCCAGTAAAACGATAGTTAACTACCGCTTGATTCCTAACGCGTTACCACCACCCCCGCCCTCTGACCCGGCCTTCGGGGCACCTATCAGCTTGGCCACATCGGCCTCCTTGAATGGCAACAATTGAGCCAGCACGAATGGTTGATGACGGCCCCTTTGTGGCCGCTCGCCCGCGTCGGCGGGGCCCTTGTGGGGCCTGGATTGACGAAGCTGAGGGCGGTCTTAGGGGTCGGGGACGGTTGATCCGCGGACTACGAGGCGGCAGGGCAGCTTCTGGGTGCCCGAGTCGTGCTGGCCGTCGATGGCGGCGAAGAGGCGTTGGGCTGCTGTGCGGCCGAGGACTTCCAGGTCCATGTCGATGCTGGTCAGCTGCGGTCGGGAGCCGGTGGCCAGGACTTCCCAGTTGTCGAAGCCGGCGACTGCGATCTTCTCCGGGACGGGGATGCCGCGGTCCCGGAGGGCGTCGAGGGCGCCCCGGGCGATCTGGTCGCTGCCGCACAGCAGCGCGTCCACGTCGGGGTGGCGGTCGATGATGACTGCGGCGGCGGCACGGCCCCAGGCTTCGGACCAGCTGCCGTAGAGCGCCTCTCCCCCGAGGAGGGAGAGGCCAGCCGCGTCGAGGGCGCGGGTGATCCCCTCAGTCCGGTCGCGCGCGGCGCTGTATCCGGCCTCGCCGGTGATGTGGGCGATGCGGCTGCGGCCGGTCTCGAGGAGGTGCCTGGCCATCAGCGACCCGGCCCCCACGTTGTCGGGGACGAGGGAGAGGTCGTTCGGGTCTTCGGAGGGGCCGTAGGCGTAGACCACGGGGACCGGCATGTCCCCGAGCGAGGGCCGCGGGTCGGTGTCGCTGCCGACGACGATGAGGCCGTCGACGCGGCGGCTCAGCAGTGCCTGGAGGTGGTACGACTCGCGGATGGAGTCGCCGCGGGCGTCGCAGAGCAGTACGGATGTCTTCCCGGTGCCGAAGGCGTCTTCGGCGCCCATCAGGATGGGGATGCTGAAGCGGCCGACGAGGTCGTTGGTGAGCAGGCCGACGGTGCCGGTCTGGCCGGCGAGGAGGCCCCGGGCGACGCTGTTGGGGGTGAACGAGATCCGCTGGGCTGCCTCCAGGACCCGGCTGCGCGTCTCCGCGCGGACCTGGTCGCGCCCGTTGAGCGCCTTGGATGCCGTGGCCACCGAGACCCCGGCGAGGGCTGCCACGTCCTTCAGGGTCGCGGCGCGCCGACGCTGGCCTGCTTGCTCCATCGACCGACCTCGCTTTCGGTAGCTTTCACTGTTCCCATCCTACAGGGGCATTGACCTCTTTCAATCGGCGGTGCTACCTTGCTGAAAACCTTTTCGTTAGGTTTCGGCTTTTCCACTTCCCCCAGTCAATGAAGATCAGGAGCAAAGGCCATGAAGCTCACAGCCAAGCATGGGTTGTCCGCGCTGGGCGCGGTCATAGCGGGGGCGCTTGCGCTCACGGGGTGCACCTCGGGCGGTTCCCAGTCCTCGTCCTCGGGCGGCTCGCAGGAGATCACCGTGTGGCACTACTTCAGTGACCCGAACCAGGTGAAGGTGATGACGGACTACGCGAGCCTGTTCGAGAAGGACAACCCGGGGGTGAAGGTCAACGACGTCTACGTCCCGTACGACCAGCTGGATTCGAAGCTGATCGCCTCGGCGGCTGCCAAGTCGGGCCCGGACGTGGTCGTCTTCAACGGGGCCGACGCCGACAACCTCGCCCTCGCCAACACCCTGGCTC
>NZ_JTDL01000040.1 GCF_000802235.1 Sinomonas humi | reverse complement strand
GAACAGCTCAACCCCGAGTTCGTCTTCGAGGTCGGCGATGCGTTTCGACAGGGGAGGTCGGCTCATGTGCAGGCGGCGCGCAGCCCGCCCGAAGTGAAGCTCTTCCGCGACCACTGTGAAGTAACGGAGGTGGCGAATATCCACATGTCAACGGTACCATCCCGGAACCAATTAGTGCAATATTGGTAATGGACCACTCAAATTCGATGCTTATTCTTGGAAAGCACAGCCGGTCGGACTGATTCCGAGATGTCCCCGCAGCACCGAGGAGACAAGCGGCTTGCCTCTACACCTTGGACAGAAGCGATCTCGAAGAAAGGGCCGAGCGACCTTCTGAAGGGTTCTGATTGAGGGAAGAATGGGTTTTGGTCCATTCCTGAATTTCTCTGCAAAACGATCCCTTTAGGAATCCGGCGCCGGCCCTCGGCCTTCGAGGTGCCTGTTGCGAGTACCCGTGCGTGCCGGCGCCGGAGGCTTCTCAGTCGATGTGGCGTTCGTCGGGGCCGTTGTAGGCGCTGAGGGGGCGGATGAGGGAGTTGTTCTCGAGCTGTTCCATGATGTGGGCGGTCCATCCGGTGATCCGGCTGGCGACGAAGAGCGGGGTGAAGGTGGGGATGTCGAAGCCCATGAGGTGGTAGGCGGGGCCGGTGGGGTAGTCGAGGTTGGGCTTGATGCCCTTGGCCTCGTCCATGGACTGCTCGAGGCCGTCGTAGAGGCCGAGGATTTCGGGGCGGCCGTAGTAGGTGATGAGGTCATCGAGGGCGGCCTTCATGGTGGGGACGCGGGAGTCGCCGTGCTTGTAGACGCGGTGGCCGAAGCCCATGACCTTCTTCTTGGCGGCGAGGGCGTTGTCCATCCAGGCCTTGGCGCGGGCTTTGGCGTCCTCGTGGGTCTCGCTGGGGTTGATGCCGATTTCCTCGAAGGTCTCCATGACGGCTTCGTTGGCCCCGCCGTGGAGGGGGCCCTTGAGGGCTCCGATGGCGGCGGTGACGGCGGAGTGGAGGTCGGAGAGGGTGGAGGTGACGACGCGGGCGGTGAACGTCGAGGCGTTGAAGGAGTGTTCGGCGTAGAGGATCATCGAGACCTCGAACGCGCGGATGACCTCGGGGGCGGGTTCGACGC
>NZ_JTDL01000004.1 GCF_000802235.1 Sinomonas humi | reverse complement strand
CGACGCGACCACGCCCACCAGGCCTACTACAACGCACACCCCGAACGCTTCCGCAGTCGTCCAAAGACCCCTGCCCCACCGAGCACCGTTGGCATCAACCTTGCCAACCCACCCTCGGAAACACCCCCCGACCGACTCCAAGCAGCTTGACAACGACCGCTGAGTCCGTTTCGGGTACGCCAACTGCCGCTCCGGGGCGCTTCGGGTACGACGACGGAGGGCATCTTTTCGACGGAAGGTGCCCTCCGTCGTCGTACGCATAGGTGATCCCCTCCCTGGTTAGGATGTGCCTCGTGGCGATCATCCACGAGGCAACCCTCGTCCCCGGCAAGCTCGAACTCCTCAATGCGTGGCTCCCACGGCAGCCCTGGGCGGCGCACGCTGACGTCCCCTCTGGCGCTGAACTCAGTCCTGATGCGGAACTGGATCGCCTGGGCACGTACCGCTTCGATGACCCTGAGGGACTGTAAGAAAAACGGTGTGAACGGCGTGGCCTGACCGAAAGGAAGGGCAATGACCGAGACCACCGACATGATCGATCCCGTGACGGGAGAGATCATCGATCAAAAGGAGCTCGCTGAGTCTTTGCTGGAGCAGGCGCGCGAGCAGGGCGTGAGCCTGGTGGGCCCGGGCGGGCTGCTGGCCGGGTTGACCAAGAGCGTGCTGGAGACCGCGCTCGAAGCCGAGATCACCGAGCAC
>NZ_JTDL01000039.1 GCF_000802235.1 Sinomonas humi | reverse complement strand
CAGCAGACCTCCGCCCCGCGGGATCCGGACCAGCCGGTGAACCTGTGGGAGCCCGCGGACGCCGACCGGGACTTCGGGGCCCACGGGATCTTCGACGACAAGTCCTCCCCCCGCAGCTACCAGCTCAAGGCCTCCCACCACCACCGCCTCGTCGCGGCCGTCTCGGGCGCGCTCCTGGCCGGGCTGGCCACCACCGCCGCCGCGATCTGGCGCAAGGCCGCCCGATGAAACCCCTCGAAGCCTTCCGGGCCGCCTACGGGGTCATGGAGCTGCTCGCCCCTGGCGCTCTCGAGCGCCTGCTCGTCGGGACTGCCGCGGACGAGCGGGCCCGCACGACGATTCGGATCCTCGGGGCACGGCATGTGCTCCAGGCTGTTCTCACCGCACGGGCGGGCCGAACGGCCCACCGGGTGGGCGGCGGCGCCGACGCCTTGCACGCCCTCTCGATGGTGGCGCTGGCGGCCTTCGACCCGAAGCGCCGCCGCGCAGCCGCCGTCAACGCCGTGATCGCGTTCGCGTTCGCCGTCGGGGAGTTGTGGTGATTTTGGGGGGTGTGGGGTCAGTTTCTGGGTCCGAGGGTGAAGCGGCCGTCTTGGGTGCCTTGGCCGCCGTCGGCGTCGGCGAAGGCGGCCATGGCGGTGGCGACGGATTCCCTGGCGTCGGGGGGGACGCGTTGGAGGACTTCGGCGATGGCCCTGCGGCGGTGCTCGATGACGGTCTCGACGAGGTTCCTGCCCTCGGGGGTGAGGTCGAGCTGGAGGAAGCGCCTGTCGGCGGGGTCCTCGCGCCGGCTCACGAGCCCGGCCAGGACGAGCCGTTCGCAGGTGCGGGTCGCGTTGGAGGCGTGCACGCCGAGCTCGCGGGCGACGGCGCCGAGGTTCTGCGGGCCGCGCAGCGCGATGAGCACCAGCACCCGCAGCTGCGGGCTGGTCACGACGTCCTCGACTTCCATGACGGACTTCGCGGCCACGCGCAGCAGGACGTCGGCTGCCCTCAGGACGGCGTCGACCTGCTCGTGCTGCCCCCGGAATCCCTTGTTCTCCACGGCCCCAGTATCCCCTCGCCCCTTGCGTGGCCGCAAAGCTTGCGCCAGCACACGAGTCCCGGCAGTCCTTCCAGCAGTCCTTCCAGCAGTCGTTCCCGCAGTCGTTCGAGCAGTCGTTCCCTTTGGAATAGGAGAGTGAGCCCATGCCATCCCAGACAGTCGCCGACTACCTTCTGAGCCGCCTGCGCCAGTGGGGTGTGGAGAACGTGTTCGGCTTCCCGGGCGACGGGATCAACGGGATCCTGGCCGCGTTCGGGCGGGCCGATGACAGGCCCCGGTTCGTCCAGGCCCGGCACGAGGAGATGGCCGCGTTCGAGGCGGTGGGGTATGCGAAGTTCACCGGCCGGGTCGGGGTGTGCATGGCGACCTCGGGCCC
>NZ_JTDL01000038.1 GCF_000802235.1 Sinomonas humi | reverse complement strand
GCCTTCGAGACCGCGGAGAGCTGGGTGACCACCGCGGTGCAGTCCTTGCCCTCCTCGATCATCCTGACCACGGCGGCCAGCTGGCCCTGCGCTCGGCGCAGACGGTTCAGCACCGGCGTCATGTCCTCGGGCTTCAGTTCGACCACGACAGCTCCTCGAATAACCCACACGCCCCGAATCGGGCAGCAGTCAATTCTACCCCGTGGGGTATCCCATCAACCATGAGAGAGGCCACACCAATGGACGTCACACCTCAGCAGACCGCCCAGGCGCTCGGCGCCGGAACCCAGATCGTCGACGTGCGCGAAGCCGACGAGCTCGGCGACGGCGTGATTCCCGGCGCCCGGCACATCCCGCTCGGCGAGCTGCGCTCCCGCCTGGGCGAACTGGACCCCGCCGTTCCGGTGATCGCGGTCTGCCGCAGCGGGCGGCGCAGCGGCGCCGCGGCCGACCAGCTCGCCGCTGCGGGCTTCAGCGCCGACACGATGGCCGGCGGCATGCTCGCCTGGCAGGCCGCCGGCCTGCCCACCGCCTGACCGCCCCTCCTCCCCGGGTGCGCCGGAGACCGGCCCACCGGCAATCCAGATCGAAAGAAGCGATGACCGAGAGCACAGCAACCATGCCCGCCACCGTCGACCCCGCCACCCTCAAGGAGTGGGCTGCCCGGCACGACGACCTCATGGTCGTCGACGTCCGCAGCGGAGCCGAGTTCGACTCCCTCCACATCAAGGGCTCCTACCACGTGCCCCTTCCCCTCCTGAGCGAGCACACCGAGGAGTTCGCCGAACGGCTCGGGACCCGCGTCGTCCTCGTCTGCCAGTCCGGCGCCCGGGCCGAGCAGGCGCAGCAGCGGCTCGCTGCCGTCGGGCTCCCCACGGTGAGCGTGCTCGAAGGCGGCGTGCCCGCCTTCGCCGCCGCCGGGGGCGAAGTCGTGCGCGGCGCCCAGACCTGGGCCCTGGAGCGGCAGGTGCGCATGACGGCGGGCTCCCTGGTCCTGGCGGGCATCCTCGCCGGCCGCTTCGTCTCCCCACGTCTCCGCCTCGTCGCCGGCGGCGTAGGCGCAGGCCTGGCCTTCTCCGCCGCGACGAACAGCTGCGCCATGGGACGGATGCTCTCCTGGATGCCGTGGAACCGCTCCGCGGGCGAGCCGACCGCGCACCAGGCCCTCCAGAGGCTGCGGGACGCGGCATGATCCTTCCCGCCCTGGCATTCGGCGCCGTCGTCGGCGGCCTCCTCGGCCTGGTCGGCGGGGGCGGGTCCATCCTCGCCGTCCCCGCCCTCGTCTACGGGGTCGGGCTGCCGCTCGCGGCCGCCATCCCCGGCTCCCTCGTCGTCGTCGGGGCCTCCTCCGCCGTCGCCGTGCTCCCAAGGATCCGGCGAGGCGTGAACTGGCGGCTCGCCCTCATCATCGGGGCCGCCGGGACCGCGACAGCCTACCTCGGCGCCGCAGTGAACAGGGTCCTGGACCAGAAGGTCCTCCTGCTGGCCTTCGCGGCGATCATGGTCGGCGCGGGCATCCGCATGCTCCGACGCACGGAGGCCATGGGCGGCTCCTGCGCCCTCCCCGAGGGCGGGGTGAACTGGCGCAGCTGCCTCCCCAAGGCCATCCTGACCGGGGCCGTCGTCGGGTTCCTCACCGGGCTCCTCGGAGTCGGCGGCGGCTTCCTCATCGTCCCCGCCCTGGCCCTGGTCCTGGGACTGCCCATGGCCCTGACCGTCGGGACGTCCCTGGTCATCATCGTCATCAACTCCCTCGCGGGCCTGGCCGCCCACCTCGGGCAGATGCACTTCGACTGGGCCGTGATCGGCGCGTTCGCCGTCGCGGCGATGGCCGCCTCCATCGCCGCAGGCCGCCTCGGACGGCGGCTTCCCGAGCACGCCCTCAAACGCGGCTTCGCCGGACTGGTCCTGCTGGTCGCCGTCTACGTCGCGATCCAGGCCCTCACACGCTAGACCCCCACAACCCAACCCCCAGAAAGCCGAAACGAAGGAGAAAACCAATGTGCCGTCAGGTCACCTGCAGGAAATGCGGGAAGCTCACCTGGGCCGGCTGCGGCCAGCACGTCCAGCAGGTCATGCGGGGCGTCCCGAACTCGCAGCGCTGCCAGGGCCACGAGAACGAGCCCAGCGCCCTCGGGTCGTTCTTCTCGCGCCTCCTCGGGCGCTGAACCCGACAGAATCGGAACTGCCCAGAGCGGCAGCCTGCCCGTCCTCCGTGGTCCGCTTGGCAGCACCCGCCAGCGGACCACGGACGCCACCCCCCGCACAGGACACCGGGCAAGGACCTTGCCACCCGCAAAGCGGGCTGTGAGGGCGGTCCACAGCGAACACAAGGAAGACCTACCATGTCATACACCCACTCCCTCACAGTGGCCCAGCCGTACGCGCGCGCCCTCGAACTCGTCCGGTCCGCGCTGGCCGAGCAGGGCTTCGGCATCCTCTCCGAAATCGACGTCAGGGCAACCTTCGAAGCCAAGCTCGGCCCTGCCGCAGCCGAGGAGCTCGGCGACTACACGATCCTCGGGGCCTGCAACCCTCCGCTCGCCCGACGTGCCCTCGCAGCAGAGCCCGAGCTTGGGGCGCTGCTGCCCTGCAACGTCGTCGTCCGCAGGAAGCCGACCGAGGACACCACGATCGTCGAAGCCATCGACCCCCAGACCATGGTCCAGCTCAGCGGCACCCCGGCCGTGCGCGAAATCGCTGAGGACGCCGATTCCCGGCTCCGCTCGGCGCTCTCCGCCCTCCGGGAAGGCGACGCTGCCGGCGAAGCCGTCTGAGTCCCGCCTCCCCCGGAGTCCTGACGGGCGTCGACTTCTCGGTGGTCACGGTCGCCGGAGGAGTAGCCGTAGACCCAGCCGGGAGATGGGGGAGATCACCGCTGGCAGCCCAACGCCGCTTCTCTCAGATGTGCTCCCCGTACCCCAGCCACGGCCGCGCTTTCGGTGAGCCCTTGGCCAGCGGCCTGCGCCGGCGCTAATGCCGGCCTCCATTTCGCTCCGGAGCGCCTGGGCGGCGCGAGCGCCGCGCTGCCGAGTCGAGCTGGGCCCGGAGCTCGTCCAGGGCGCTCCGGGGCTCGGCCCCCCGGGGGCCGATGGGTGGCTGCCGCGGGACCAGTGTCGTCACGACCGCCCCGGACGCCTTCAGAGGCGGGCAGGGCCTGCTGCGGCGCCGTTTGATGCGTGCTGTCGAAGAGAAAGAAGCCCCAGCTCGCCCAGGGTGGCCAGATAGGTCGCCGTCGGCGATCAGCGACATGCTCGCAAGCACTTGGTCGAGGCTCCGAAACGACCTGCGCGCCGCTTTCGCGCAGACCGCTCGCGGCGATGGCCGGGATTGACACCCCGGCGGGCACCCCTTCTTTCCTGCCGGCGCCTTCCTCGCTACCTCCACTGGCCTCGCGAAAGCCAAGCGTGGAACATGCCGTGGTTGTGCGCTGAAGCCCCAGGCTTGCGGACACGGGAAGCCGCAGCCGCAGCCGCAGAGCCCGTTCCCCTTGCGTGGTTCCCTCGCCTGAGAGAGCTCACGCGGAGCTGGAATCGGAGGGGGCGGAGACGGGCATGAAGACGCGCATCGTGGAGGGGCCGCGGTTCGCCCACTGGTAGTAGGGGATGAGAGGGATGGCCTGCGGGCCGGCGAGACGCTCTTCCTCCGGTTCCGGTCCGAAGGGCCACGGCTGTTCCTTGACCCTGCTGAGGTAGCCGGTGACGACTGTGGTTTCGCCCTCCGTGTGCGGGGCCTGGTCGGTGAGGATGCGCAGCCCCTCGGGGTCGGCATGGCCGGGGAGGTCGGTGGATTCCGCGCACAGGACGAGGGGGCCGCGCTCGACGGCGACGGTGCCGCGGACCGCGTCGATTCGGGGGTCGGCGCGGACGAACCGGGGCTCGAGGGGCAGGTCGAGTTCGATCGTGTCGCCGGGGACGAAGGCGCGCCTGAGGGCAGTCAGCCCTGGTCGGACCTGCCGGACGGTGCCGTTGAGGGTCAGGCGCGCCCGGTGGCCGGCCCAGGCTGGGATGCGGAGCCCCAGTTCCCATTCGCCTCCGGTCTCCCCGAGGACCTCGATCCGCACCGCCCCGTCGCGGGGGTAGCCCGAGGTGATGCGCAGGTCGACTTTGCGGCCGTCGCCGAGCTCGGTGCGGATGCGGGAGTGGGCGTACTGGTGGAGCTGGATGCCGTCTTCGGTCCTGGTGGCGATGTAGGCCGCGAGCGAGGCGAGGGTGCGGGCGACGTTGGTGGGGCAGCAGGAGACTTCGAACCATGGGGCGCGCAGGCTCGAGGCTGCGCGGGGGCTGGCCCGGTCGGGGGCTGGAGGGGTGCCTTCCTCGCG